>JACADW010000014.1 GCA_013388445.1 Acidobacteriota bacterium
ACCAGCATGATGTTCATGATCACGATCCCGCCCACCACCAGCGAGATCAGCGTGATCGGCGTCACGACGGCCGCAATCGCCCCGGTGAAATCATTGACGGACTGCTGGATGGCCTCGCTCGCCAGGATGTCGAAATCGTCCTCCTGGTTGGGGCGGAGGTGATGCCGGGAGCGCATGATCACGCGCACCTCGTCCTGCGTGGGCACCATGGAACCAGCCGAGGCGGCCTTGACTCGAACCTCGAGCGACCGCCGGCTTCCGTATTTCTTCAGGTAGGTCGTGTAGGGAATGTAGATGCTTGAATCCATCGATTGGCCGAAGAAGCTGCCGTTGCTCTCCTCCACTCCCACGATGGTGAAGCTGTCGCCGCCGACCTTGATCTCCTTGCCGATGACATCCACCGGGCCGAAGACCTCTTTTCGCACATCGGCGCCGATCACGGCGAGCGGTCGGGCGTGCTCGACATCAAAAGACGATAGAAAACGGCCTTCGGCCAGCTTCAACTCCTGCATCCTGGGCAGGTCGCTGCTCACGCCCGTCACGTCGGCATCGTAGAAGGTCTGGCTGCCCGACTTTGCGTCATCGCGCGTCCTGAGCATGGGCGAGATGGCCGCGCAGCCTTCGCATCTCTCCTCGATGGCTCGCAGGTCGTCTACATAGATTCGCTTGTTCCGTTTGAGCAGCTTCTCCCACTCTTCGTCGGAAAGCTCTCCTACGCGCACGATCCGGCCGAGTATGAAACTGTTGCTGCCGAAGACGGACGTCAGGCGGTCGTTGACGTATGTGCCGAGCCCCTCGATCGAGGCACCGACCGCGACGACTGAAGCCACGCCGATGATGACGCCCAGCAGGGTCAGGAAGGACCGCAGTTTGTGCGACCATATCGAATCGAAGGCGATGATGAGCGCCTCCCAAACGGCTGCGTGCGACCGACGGCCATGGCGCCCCGATATGGCCGGCCTTGTTTCATACTGAGTCATGTTGAATTGTGATCCGGCCAGGCTCGTCTCGCCCAACAGATCCGCCCCTGAGAGCACCCCCCTGTAGTATACGAACGGCGCACCTCCAAAGTTCTACCAATCCCGTTATTTCAGATGAGGAAGAACCCGCCGCGCTGCAGCTCGTCGGTCAAGGAATCCAGCCGTCTGATCGAGAAAGGCGCGTTCGCGAGACTCGCCCCTAAGAATGACAGTAGAGTCCATGGCGAGCCTGTACTATTGCGCGACAGACCCGTCCGCCTTTGCCGGTCGCGCCCTGCAGCCTCCCTGTGATTCGCATTCCCGCACAGAGCGACAAAACCAGCCCACCCGTTATTGGGATGGCGCTTCTCTTGAAGACCCTGCAAAAGGCGGATTCGAAGAGGGAGGAGAGGATGGGCGGACAGAGGAAGTCTTGGGCACGCCGGTTTTTCTCGCCGAACTGCTGAGGCGCGGGGAAGCCGCCCCTGGGCTTACCAAGGATTTGCTCTGTCTTGCGGAGCTCGTTCGGGTCCTGGCCTGTGGGACTGAAAGCCACGTGCCCGCTCTGAGCGAACGGGGTGAAGTTATGCCGTTTTCCTCCTGCAGCGCCGCTATGGATATGCCCAGCCGGGCGGCGATCCCGCTCAGAGTGTCGCCGGGGCGGACACGGTAGCGGTCACCGTAGATCGGCTCCGGGCGAATCTTGACCTCTGGAAGCGCGGCCAGCTGCGCGTACACCTCGGGGGAAGTGCCGGCGGGTATCCTCAGCTCGAAGTCCGGATATCCGGGTGGTGTCGTCTGGCTGCGCAGCGCAGGGTTCAATTCCCGGAGCTGCTGCAGGCTTGTGCCCAGCAGCTTCGAGATCGCGCGCAGGTCGGTGGGTTTCGATATCGGCACCCGGTCGAAGGCAATGGGGGGGTCCGTCTCGAGCGGCAGCCCGTATTTCTCGGGGTGGCGGGCGAGGATGATGCTCGCCATGATCAGCGGAACGTGGTTCCTCGTCTCACGCGGGAAGTTTCTCCTCAGTTCGAGCAGATCCCAGAAGTCGTTCCGGCCGGTGCGTTCGATCAGCCGCTGGACCTTCCCCTCGCCGCAATTATAGGCGGCCAGGACCAGGGTCCAGTCCCTGAAAATCGAATAGAGCTCGTTCAGGTAGCGCGCGGCGGCCCAGGTTGACTTTTCCGGATCGGACCGTTCGTCGATGTGCCGGTTTACCTTCAATCCGTACCGGATTGCTGTCCATCTCCCGAACTGCCAGATCCCCCTGGCACGAGCACGCGACACGGCGTTGGTCTTGAACAGGCTCTCTACCTGGGCCAGGTAGAGCAAGTCGAGAGGGATGGATTCCGCCTGAAAGACATTCTCGATGAGCTCGCGGTACCTCCCCGACCGCTTGATGCCGTCGACGAAGTAGGGGCGACCTTTTCCCAGCCAGTAATTGAGTGCCTTGAGAACCGCCTCGTTCAGAACTATCGGGATGTCGTACCTGCTGGCGGCGATGTCGGCTTCGACCAGATGCTCCAGCGCGGGATCTACCGAGATGGGGATCAGGTCGAGGCGTTCGAGCTCGTCAACGACCGCCTCCTCCTGTTTTTCCTCGGCGCCAGCCTGCGGCTGGAGGTAGCGCGATTCGTCCTGGTGGATCTGCTGGAGGAGGTCCTGAAAGAACCGGTGCAGGACGGGACTCGAGCTCAGGTCCCACCCGGATTCGAGCAGTATGTCGACGGCGTCGTTGAACCTGGCGCGGGCTTTGGCAGACTCGCCGGCCTTGATGTACTCCGAGCCTTCGCTGTAGCACTTCTGCGCCCGTCGTACGAGCTCTCTGAAGTTCTCCGGGATGTCGGGCGCTTCCGAGATGGGAGAGGGGGTTTCGAATCGCTCATCCGTGGCAGGCGCGGAGCCCGTGGCGACCATGGCAGGCACGGTCTGGGCGATGGCGTTCGCAGATCCGGCCGGTACGACGAAGGCAGCCGCTGTCAGAACGGGCAGGAGCAGTCTCATGCTGGAAGTTGTGCCGGTTTGCGCTACTTGTTCTGAGTTTGTGCAGCCGTTGTCAGCCGGCCGGTCGTCATCAATGCCCTGGCCTCCGGCATGACCTCCAGAGCCTTGAGGACCTGAGTGTCCCCCTGGATTGCCACCTTGAACCCCTCCGGCAGGCCGAGGCTGGAATTGAAGACTTCCTGTTTTATGCGCCTCTTGATGAATTCGATGTTGTCGCGGATGTCGGCATCCGTGAATTCGATCTTCCGGTTTCGAAGGACCTCTTTGAAATCCTCCAGGATTTCGTCGGTAACATCAAAACTGGCTGCGTCCTTGACAACCTGGGAGCCTGCGAGGGGCAGCTCGGGACTCCTTACCGGCAGCCTGATATCGCTTGTTGCGGCCGCATTGCCCGCCGTCAGGCGCCGGGCGTAATCAAAGAAGATATCCTTGGAGGTCAGCAGAGCCTCAAACCGGTTCAGTTCCCTCATCGGGACGATAATGTCCGGAGTGATACCGCCTCCACCCTGGACCGTTCTGCCGCTGTCGGTCTGCTTGGTCTCTCGGGTCCGATCGCCGATGTTGGCCGCGCTGCTCAGGTAGTAGTATTCGAAACTTGAGCCTGAATAGTCGCGCTGGATGAGCCGGCCGCTTGGAGTGTAGTACTTGGCGGTAGTCAGCGCCATGCCGGTATTGTTGTCCAGCGTGTAAACGGACTGGACCAGACCCTTGCCGAAGCTCGTTTCGCCCACGATTAACGCTCGGTCGTGGTCCTGCAGGGCGCCGGCGACGATTTCCGACGCGCTGGCGCTGTGGCGGTTGATCAGGACCACCACAGGAATCCTGATCTTCTCCAGGCTAGGGGCCCTGTAGGGCCTGGCCGATCCCTCGGCCCGCCCTCTGGTAGAGACTATCAACTCACCGCGTGGTACGAAAAAGTCCGCGATCTCGATCGCCTGATTTAGGAGGCCACCGGGGTTGTCTCTGAGGTCAAGGATCAGGCCCGACAGTTCCTTGGCATTTATCTTCTTGAGCTTCTGCCCGAACTCCTCAGCCGTCGACTCGGAGAACCTGTCAATCTTCACATAACCGATTCCCGGGCTGACTTCGAATGCATAGGGAACGGTGATGAGGGGAATCTCGTCGCGTTCGATCTTGAACTGAAGAGGCTCGCGAATTCCAGGGCGCTCGACCGTGATGTTGACCTCGGTACCCCGCGGTCCGCGAAGGTGACTGACCACTTCGTCCGAAGTCCAGTCGTCGATGGATTCGCCTTCGATCCGCGTGATGACATCACCGGCCCGCAGCCCATGGCGCTCCGCAGGCGATCCCAGCGCCGGAGGCTCGACAATCACAACCCGGCCGCGTTCGCGGAGAAGGGGGCGCACGCGGATACCGAGCCCGAAGTATTTGCTGTGCTGCTCCTCACGCAGCCGTGAAAACTCCTTGGGATCAAAAAAGCTGGAGTGCGGATCCAGCGCGCGCAGCATGCCCTTGATTGCGCTGTAAACGAGCTGGTCTGCACCGATGTTGTCCGCGTGGTTCTTCTGGATAACATCGACAGCCTCGGTGAAATCGCTGAGGAACTGATTGGGGGTCTGCTGATTCGAGCCGGAGACGGCCGAAACGCTGCCGCCGATCAGACCGCCAGCCAGCGAAGAAACGAGAAGGGTGAGAACGACAAAAACCGCAAATCTATACTTCATAATGAGATGGCTCCGCCCCCAATGCACGGCCAGTATATCATGCCTCCCTCCGGGCCACAACCGAAAGGTTCGACCAAGCGGGATCCCGGCGAGGTCGCCCGCGGAAGGGGAACGCGTCTTCCAGGCGTTTTTACACACCGCGTATTGTGGAAGAGGCCATAACCCAGAGAAGGGTTATCTGCCGGTGATCCGCAACCCGCAGGCGGCACAAACCGGACTTTGCCCCGGGGCCCGCTTGACCCGGACATTGCGGAAACCGGCATCATCCGGGGTCTCCTCACACCCGAAATTCGGGTCGCTTTCCGATTCCCGCCCCGGAAATCGCAGAGAGGCAGTCCGACCGGCCCTGTTCCGGAGATTTCGGAACAGTCCTTCATGCGCCTGCGGTGCACGCGATGTTGCACGAAAACGCGCCCGGGCGGAGCAGGCATCGGCGGCCTGACGCGGCCATCATTGAGACGGCGCTGACTTTGCCCCCTTGGCGCCGCCGGGCAGCCGGGCGTACAGGCCCGCCCGTGATCCGTTTGTGCCTATTTTCGGAAGAGTCTCTTCGTGACATCGGCCGTCCAACGTGCCTCACACCAGTGCCGCATCCAGCGCTTGCCCGGCGTTTCTGCATGGCTTGACTAAAGGAGTACCGTTAATTAGACTTCATGAGAGCCTGAGTATCTGCTGAGCTCGGGTCCAATCCAGGAAGCAGGTGAGGCCATGGGTTCTCTGGGAATGCAGGAAATCATCGTAATATTCGTCCTGGCCCTGATCATCTTCGGTCCCCGCAAACTGCCGGAATTGGGCAAATCTCTGGGTCGAGGGCTGTCCGAGTTTCGGAGAGCTTCTAATGAGCTGAAGCAGACCTGGGAAGAGGAAGTCCGCCTCGACAGGGAAAGGGAGGCCATGTCGGACCTCCTCAAGGACAGCGACAGCTCCAACACCTATAAAGACATTCAATGAAGGATGCCGCAACGGAGATTGAGCCCGAGACCGAATCCCCGGAGCCTGAAGATGAAACCGCCAAGATGTCCTTTCTGGAGCATCTGGACGAGTTGCGCCGGCGGCTGGTCAGAATCGTTGCGTACATCGGAATTGGGTTCGCAGGCAGCTTCTATTTTTCCAAGGACATCTACCATTTTGTCTCCAGACCCCTTCTGACGGTTCTGCCGCCCGGAACGAAGCTGGCCTATACAAACCCGACAGACCCCTTCACCCTCTATTTGAAGGTTTCAATCCTCGCGGGCATCTTCCTCATGAGCCCGTTCTGTCTGTACGAGATCTGGAAGTTCATCGCTCCCGGTCTCTACCGGAAGGAAAAGCGCTACGTCCTCCCGTTCCTCATCTCCGGCGTCCTGCTTTTCCTTGCCGGTGGGGCATTCTGTTACTGGATTGTCTTGCCGCAGGCCTACGGTTTCCTCGTGCGGCTCGGGGACGACTTCACGCCCGTGATCAAGATCGATGAGTACCTGGACCTCACGAACATGATGCTTCTGGGTTTCGGCCTGATTTTCGAGATGCCGGTCGTCGTCGCTTTCCTTTCGATATTCGGCCTCGTTTCCGCGAAGTTTCTGATGGCGAAATTCAAGTACGCGATGCTGCTTATAGTAGTCGCGGCTGCCGCATTGTCCCCCACAGGCGATGCCTTCAACCTGCTCGTCTGGACTGCGCCCATGGTAGTCCTGTATCTTGTCAGTATCCTCGTCGCTGCAGTATTCGGCTGGCGCCGCAAGGTGAAGGGACTGGACTAACCAAGGGTTTTCCTTCTTGGGATTCTTGTGCGTCTCCCGGTTCAATCAATGGTCGCGGTTCCTCGCGTGCGGGGATTTTAGAACGCGGGATTCAGAATCGTCCTGACGTCGACCGGCTGTAGCGGGCCAGCTTCGTCCGACAACCCGGATCGCAGCGCACCTCAACGAGAACAATATGTCTCGTAGCGGCCCCCGCGACGGCGCTAGCCACGGGGCTTCAAACTCTCTGCAAGCTGCGCGTCGCGGGCCGGAAGGCGCGGCACAAGGTCCGAAAGGAAGTCGGAGAGGCTCGAAAGGAATTCATCGACTGTTCGCGCTGAATTGAGCCGCTCCCGAAGTCGGGCGCCGCCGGGAATGCCCTTCGAGAGACAGCCTCCCGATTTCTTCATCTTGCCCAGGGCTACGGGCTCGGGCAGCCGGTGCCGGACACGGCCGAGAAAGGTCATCATGAACTCCGCCTTGTCTGCCAGGGTCACGGATTTCGCCGTGCCGGACGAGAGGTAGTCCGCACACTGGCGGATGAGCCACGGATTGCTCAGGACGCCCCTGCCGATCATCACGCCGTCCACTCCCGTCTCCCTGAACATCCTCTCGGCATCCTCCGGGGAGCACACGTCGCCGTTGCCCATGACTGGAATCAGCGCATTCTCCTTTACACGAGCGATGACAGACCAGTCGGCCCGGCCACGGAACATATCGCAGCGCGTCCGGCCGTGAACGGCAATCCCCTGGATGCCGCAGTCCTCGGCCAGCTTGAGCACCTCGACGGCATTGATGCTGTCGCGGTCCCAACCGGAACGGATCTTGACGGTCAACGGGGCGCGGATTGCTCCCCGGACCGCCTTGAAGATACGCCGGAGGAGCGGCAAGTCACGAAGCAGGTTGCTGCCGCCCCCCTGTTTTACGACCTTCTTCACGGGGCAGCCCAGGTTGATGTCCACGATGTCCGCACCCATTTCCTCGACGATCCTGGCTGATTCGGCCATGCGGTCCGGATCCGAGCCGAAGACCTGAAGGGAAATCGGCCTTTCCGATTCGTCAAACCGCGTCAGGTGGAGAGTCCGCTCCTGATGGCGTGTCATCCCCTCGGTGCTGACCAGCTCCGAGACCACCAGCCCGCAACCGCCGAGCTGTTTGATGGCTTGCCTGAACAGGGTATCCGTATGCCCGGCCACAGGAGCCAGGACAAGCGGAGGATCGATGCCTACGTCGCCGATCTTGAACATCTGACGGGAATTATAGCAGTTGAGCCGCAGCCGCTCCGTGAGGAATAATTTCCTGGTCAGCAAGGTGTCGGCAACTGTGGAAGGACACAAATCCGCTACTCATCTCATGGAACTGTGGCGCCGCTACCTGGAACAGTACGCGGACCACGAGGGGTCCGTGGAGGAGCAGGTGGTCGTGGCTTCCTATCACGCGGCTGAGGTCCTGGGCCGGCTCACTTCAATCCTGGATCGGGAAGGAAAGTACGCGCGAGTCATCGAACAACGGACGGGCTATTTTCGCCAGGGTTCACAGCAGGCGGAGCTGTTCGGGGACTGCCTCATCACGGGAACTTTCACGATTTATAACCACTTCAATACGCTGGCCCATCAGTTCCTGATGGGCAACGCCGCCGGCGAGCAGCTGATCAGGGAAGTGGACCGCCAGGTGCACGTGCGCGTCGAGGCCGCCGGACAGGTGGAGCGTTCGGCCGTCGCTCTCAACGCCGCGTTTCCACTCCTGAGCCTCGTGACGATTTCACTGGATCCCGAAGGGACGGCAACCGACGCCATACGCGAGGTGGAGCGCCGTTTTGTAGGTGCAAGCGCACAGACCAAGTGTGCGCACGACCGGCTCATCAACGGTCTCTACCGGCTGGTCGAGATGATGCAGCTGTTTGTCGCACTCTCGGACTCTGCCCTCCATGGCCGCGCCATGGAGATAGCTGCCAGGTTCGAGGAAGAGGATCGAACACGGGACCCTTTGCTGAAGCTGCGTAACGGATTCTGCAGGCTCTTCGAGCTGACCCACCTCGTAGCGACACATCTCGAAGGAGTCTTCAAGACCGGATGACAAAGAGGGGAGTCCACGTTCCATGACGCCAGAATGCGACCCCCTCTGTCAGAGCTCGCGTATCCAGATGTTCCTGTACCGTACCGGACAGCCGTGGTCCTGGATGTGCAGCTTTTGTCTGGGCGGATGGGGCTTGTATCCCGGGGAGAGGCTCCAGGACGTCGGCCCGAGGATTTCGCGATGATTGTGAACGACGAGCCCGTTATGAAGCAGCGTGATGTATGCGGGCCGTGTCAATTTCCCCGCTCCGTCGAACCGTGGAGCCTCGAACACAATGTCGAAAGTCTGCCATTCGCCCGGTTTTCTCGATGCGTTGACCAGAGGCGGCCACTGGCTATAAATGGCCGCGGCCTGGCCATCGGGGTAGGTGCTGTTCTGATAAGAGTCCAGGACCTGGATCTCATAACGCTCCTGCAGGTAGATGCCGCTGTTTCCCCTCTCCTGCCCTGATCCGGAGACCACAGGCGGTGTCGCCCATTCGATGTGCAGCTGGCAGTCGCCAAAGGCTCTCCTGGTTGTGATTCCGCCCTTTCCGACTCCGACTGTGGCCACACCATTCCGTACCGGCCAATTCTCGCCGTTTTCCCACTCTAGAAGATCTCTCCCGTCAAACAGCACAATGGCATCCGAAGGAGGGCCCCCGGCATCCCCGGGATCGACAATCTTTGGTTCTGTCCGGGCCTCGCCATCCGGACATCTTTGCCCCTTCAGCAGCACAAGCGCTGCCGCACCGGCGCCCACGAGGACGAGCGCGACAAGCGCCGCCACCCATATTCTCTTGCTCATTTCTGCCTCCGAACACCGACAGACTACACCCGGAATCAAGTGGGATCATCGGGATGAGCGGAGGTGTTGAGATGTCACACAAGGCGTGACTGTGGGAAGCGATCGGCAGGACCTCCGGTCTGCGGCTCGACGCAAAGGCCCGGAGGCCGGGCGCGCCGGCTGCGGGAGTTGCGCCAGGGCCATCCATCCCGCCGCCGCAGCGGAACTTCCATTACCGGCGCGGCTCAGTTGCTGCGGGAACCGGGACACGAACCGCGATGTTGCGCTCGCTGCCCTTCCGAAGCAGCTTCAATGCCACATGGCCGTCCCGGGCAGGCGCCCGAAGCTGCCTGTACAGGTCCCCGAGATCGCCGACGCTCGCTTCACCCGCGGCAAGAATGATGTCTCCCGCCATGACGCCCGCCCGGCTGAACGGGGTGCCCGGGACGACGTTCAAGATCAATAATCCCCTCTGATCCTGGATCTGCAAACCCTCGGCCAGCTCGGGCGACAACGGCACCGACGTCATGCCGACCCAGGAGCGGGGCAGCGGCCCTGTTTCAGGCACGACTCCCGAATCCTGAAGTGTGATCGTGTCGGGAAAACTGAACACAAACCGCCCTACGTCGGCACGAGAGGTACGTGCCTCGATCACGGGATACACGGTCATCGGCTTCCCGTGCCTCAGAATATCGAGGGCAACCCTGGATCCGATGGCCGTGTCCTGAACCAATTGAATGAACCTGCGCACGCCTGCGATCGCTTTGCCGTTCCATTTAAGCAGCCTGTCTTCAGGAGCGAGTCCCGCTCTCTGAGCCGGGCTCCCCTTTTCCACCCTACGGATGAGCACGGGCTGCTCAGACTGAGGCGAGGCATCCGCCAGATACACCCCCAACCAGCCGGTTCTGATGTCGCCTCCTGTCCGCAGTATCCTCTCAGCCGAGGTGAGCAGCTGCGACATCGGGTATACAGCCATCCGGAGACCCTCCGGATCATCTGCGGACGGGCGCTGGCTCGCCACGAAGCCGAGTACGCGATTCCCGGAATCGAGTATCGGTTCACCCGCCCCTGGAAGACGATCGACTCTCATCGTCCACTGCGTTCTTCCACCGCTGCCCTCGCCATGGCTGAGCGAGAGGACACGGACCGTTTCAAACTGCATGCCCCCCGGGAGGTCAAAAACCGGCACCGCCACAGTAGCCCCATCGCGGATCCGGCAGTCCGTGCAGAGTGGAGTCCTGCGCAGCCGGCCTCTCTGCGACCGCACGACCGCGACGCCCATGCTTTCGTCAATTCCGATCATCTTCCCGGGAAGGGCCTGGCCGGGGCCGGCGATGATTTCAATCTGAGGATCCCGCGAGTGGATATCGACCCATCTGTAGCCGAGGAATGTCATGACGTGGCCTTCGTCGTCCATGACGACTCCTGTAGCTGGAAAGACCTGGACTATCCTGGGCCGGTAGCCTTCCAGCCGCCTCCCGTTGATCATGATCGCTTCATCCGGCGCGGAGGTTTCCAGCATGATTCTCACGCGGACAAGGCTCCGCCGCGCCTCACGTTCGCCCCTGTCCGGCTCGATCTGGGCCGGGGATGCCTGGGTGAAAACGAAGCAAACGAGCAGGCCCGGAGCGATCAGACGGGCGATCAACGGAATGGTCGGCTTCTCCTTGCGCAGCATGGCTCGGCTCAGTGGCTCACATTCCGAATGAAGTATTCCTCCGAGGTGTCGACGTGCCGCATCCGGATCGTCGTGGGCAACCTCATGACCATCGGCCGGCCTCCGACATCAGGGATCGTGTACTCCATGTACTCCGTGTCGGCGGTGCCCGCGAGCCAGTAAGAATTATCGGACTCAACCACGAGCCCGAGACCCGGCGTAACAGCGGGTGATGGCTCCGGCAGGTCCGCCGGGGGACGGAGAGCCCCACCCATGGAGCTGTCCGCTCCTGTTGTATCGCCGATGCCGGCCACACCCGCGCCATCGGAGTGCGAGGTACGCGCGCTCATGTCAGAATCGGCCGGGCCATGATCGAATCCTGACCAGAGGAGCAAGCCAGCGAAGACGAGCGCCGCCAGCGGCGCTGCCCAGGCGACCGAGCGGCAGGAAATCCACTCGGGCCAGTGATACTGCAACCACCAGACTGCCGGCCTCCGATGAAGGCCCCGAGATGCAATACGCCGCAGCACTCCGGATTCAAAGTCGTGCGGCGCGGCGACGCGTCCCATCCCACGGGCCATCCGCGCCAGAGCCAGGGCATCTGCCAGGTCTTTTCCGCAGCCCAGGCATTGCTGAGCGTGCCGTTCGATACCGAACCGGCCCGGAAAATCCAGACCGCCCTGGAGGTAATCTTCCAAGTTCTTGTGAAAGGTCCTGCAATCCATTGTCTTCCTTGAAACTCACAAATAGTGCGCGAGTTTCCTCTGCAGCAACTCCCTCGCCCGATGCAGCCTCGACTTGACAGTCCCGGTTGAACATCTCAGGACGCTCGCGATCGCCTGATAGGGCATATCCTCTATCTCTTTCATTATGAACGCAGTGCGGTACTTCGTGGGCAGAGACCGGATGGCATCTCCCAGAATCCGGCTGCTCTCCTTTGCCAGAACCTCATCGCCGGGCCCTCCTCGGGTATCGGTGATCTGGACCTCGGGAAGATCGTCTGCCGCAGACTGCCGGCCACCCCAGACGTTGCGATAAAAAACCTGGCCCCGCCTTTTCCGGTAGCGCATCTCATCGATCGCCAGATTCGTGGCAATCCGATAGATCCAGGTGGAGAATTGATAAAAATGACTGTATCTCCCAATGTTCTTGTAAACCCGAAGAAACGTCTCCTGCGCGAGGTCGACTGCTACATCGTAGTCGCCGACCATCACATTGAGGAAGTTGGTGATCGGATCCTTATACTTGGTCACCAGCTGAGTGAAGGCGAGGTCGTTGCCCGCCAGGAACTCCCTCACGAGTTCGTTGTCGGAACCGGACGCCTCAGCTTCGGCCCCAAGCTCCAATCCTTTTATCTGCAATGTCTTACCAACTGAATGAGTCATCCTGGCAGACAGAGCCTCTGGTGCCTCCGACACGCCCCCCGGAGGTTACACGAACCGCGCGTTCCTGGGTTCCCATAATTTCAGTCCCCCGCAAAGTATGGCCTCCCCCAGGCAACCAGCTTCTGTCGCGAAACCCCGGAATGTTTCATCTTGGACCTGGATCTCGACGGCGATCTGGTCGTGGATGTGCACAAAGTGAAAGGTAATCCTCTAAATCTCGCGCCTGCAAGAGTTGCTTTCGGACTTGAGCGACCAGGTCGAAGCCCAAGTCCGGGTTCTAGTCCAAGTCGTCGAATGGATGCATCGATTTGAACAGCGTGTTGTTCGGCAGATACCAACTACTTCATGTCCATCCAATTATCAGCCACGTAGGAGTCTGCAACCAGGGGGACGCTCAAGGGGGCGGCGTTTTCCATCTCCCTTGTCACCAGGGCCCGCACCGCCTCCAATTCATCGGGCGGCAGTTCCAGCACCAGTTCATCATGAACCTGCAGGAGCAGCTTGGCCGAGAGCCTGCTTTCGCGCAGCGACCTGTGGATCCGGATCATGGCGATCTTGATCAGGTCGGCCGCCGTGCCCTGGATCGGGCTGTTCACCGCGGTCCGTTCGGCGAACTGCCGTGTGCTGAAATCCTTGCTATTGATATCCGGGATCGGGCGTATCCTCCCGAACAGGGTCTTCACCTCTCCTGTCTTCCTCACTTCCTCCAGTGTTCGATCAAGCCAGGCCCGGACCCCCTTGTATCGATTGAAGTAGGCATCGATGATCGCCTGTGCTTCCTCGCGCGGTATGCCCAGCCTTTGCGCCATACCGTAAGCCGACAGGCCGTACACAATGCCAAAGTTGATGACCTTGGCGCGCCGCCGGTACTCGGCCCTGTTCTCAGCTGCCACCGAGCCGAACACTTCGCGCGCAGTGCGTTCATGAATGTCCTCACTGTCGCGAAAAGCGGCGTTGAGCACCTCGTCGCCCGAGAGATGAGCGAGGACGCGTAACTCGATCTGCGAGTAGTCGGCGGACAGGAAGACGTTCCCTTGTGCGGGAATGAATGCGCCGCGGATGCGTCGGCCCTCGTCTGTCCTGACCGGGATATTCTGAAGGTTGGGCTCGGAACTGGAGAGTCTTCCTGTCGCTGTTCCCGTCTGATTGAAGAACGTGTGGATCCGGCCCGTCTCGGGATCGATCAGCGACGGCAGTGCGTCGACATAGGTGGACTTCAGCTTGGCAATCTGCCTGTATTCCAGGATCATGCGGGGCAGTTCATATGAGGCTGCAAGCTCTTCCAGGACGGCCTGGTCCGTGCTGAAGCCGCCTGTCTTGCGCGTCCGCTTGGCGGCAGGCAGGTTCAGGCGCTCGAAGAGGACTTCACCGAGCTGCTTCGGCGAATTGATGTTGAACTCGGTCCCCGCGGCGGCGTAGATCCTTGCTGTGACGTCGGCCAGCTGCTTCTCCATGGCCACCGAGAGCTCGCGAAGTCTGGCGGGATCGACTCGAATGCCGGTGCGCTCCATGTCTGCGAGGACCGGGACAAGCGGGAGTTCGATCTCCTCGTAGACGCGGTCGAGTCCCCTCTCAGCAAGGCGCGGACTCAACAGCTCTGCGAGCTGGCGAACGCACTGCAGCTGTCGCGAGAGGACCGAAGCCGCTGCGTCACGATTGAGGCCGGCCATGACCTCCAGAACCTCTTTCTCTTCAGGGAGCGATGCATGCAGCTGATCCAGGGCCCAGCGCCGCAGCGAGTAATCTCCGATATGCGGAGACGTGAGGAATGCCATCAGCATCACATCCTCGATGCGCCCGCCGACTGTGATATGCTTGTGCTCAAGAGCCAGCTCGATCTGTTTCGCATCCCAGCAGACCCGCGATGACGGCGTGCTGAGCATCAGACCCTCCCAGGCGCGCGCGACAGCATCGTCGCGGAGGTCGACGATACCGGCCGGGCCCGTCCGCCCCTGGACGCAGGCGAATTCCGCGATCATCCGGGAGCGCGGCCCCTGTCTGAACCCGAGGCAAAAATAAACCTTTTCCTGCCCGTGCAGACCCCTGAGGAACCGCTCCCCCTCGGCGGCATCCATCCAACCGGCCTCGACGGGCGCTGCCGTTTTCTGTTCGAGGAACTCCCGCATGAGGGACTTGAACTCCAGTTCGGCAAACAGGTCGAACGCGGCCTTGCGGTCCGGCTCCTGCAGGACCCGCGCCTCGAGATCGAAATCGATCGGGAGATCCTGCCGTATCGTTGCCAGCTCTCTGCTGGTCCGGATGAGGTCCGCATTGTCGCGGAGGCTTTCCTGGTAGGTCCTGCGTTTGGCTTTCTGCCAGTTGAGGAGACAGTCTTCCAGGGTCCCGAAAGTCTGGATAAGCTCCTTGGCGCCTTTCTCGCCGATGCCCGGCGCGCCCGGGATGTTATCAACGGTATCGCCCCAGAGCCCCAGCAGGTCTGGAACCTGTTCGGGCTTCACGCCCATCTTCTCGATCACCTTTGCTGCATCGTAAACCAGGTCCTCCTTCATGGGATCGAGAACGAAGATCCGGTCTGTCACCAGCTGGAGCATGTCCTTGTCGCTGGTCACCACCATGGCGGTCAGACCGCGTTCAACGGCCACCCTGGCGAGCGTTCCGATCACGTCGTCGGCTTCGTAGCCGGGGTAGCTTATGACGGGCACACGGAAGGCCTGGCAGACGCGCTCGATGTAGGGCAGTTGCTGCGCAAGGTCCTCGGGCATCGGCTTGCGCGTGGCTTTGTAGGCTTCAAACTTCTCGTGCCGGACCGTCGGGCCTTCCACATCGATAGCTACACCGATAAAGTCCGGCTTGTGTTCCTCGATCAGCCTGCGGAGCATCGAGGTGAAGCCGTAGATGGCGTTGGTCGGGAGGCCCTTCGAGTTCGTGAGGCCGCGGATGGCGTAATAGGCGCGGTAGATATGAGACATCCCGTCGACGAGAAACAGGCGTTTGGCTTTCACTGGGGATCCTATTCCGTATGATCTTCCGATCGTTGCCCGGGGATTGTATCATGACGGCGGAATGCCTCGAGCGTCCAGATGTCGCATTCCTCGTCGTGCCGGAGGACATACAGATTGCCGTCATCGGCACGGACGCGGAAGTAGGTTGCGGAGGGGCTGTACCACTGGTCTTCCACGCATTCCACGGAATAGACGCGGCCTCCGAGCTTGAACTTGGTCGGCCGCTGATCAGGCCGGTATCCCGAATAGCATTCGACTTGGACTACATTCATGACTCAACGCAATCCTGTCAATCCTGAAGCCAAAGTTCTCAGTCACAAAGAGATCTATCGCGGGATCGTAGTAGGGCTGGACGTCGATACGATACAGCTTCCGTCCGGAAGAACCGCCATCCGCGAAATCGTGCACCATCCCGGGGGCGTCGTCGCAATCCCCGTGCTCGGCGACGGTCGGCTCGTACTGATCCGCCAGTTCCGCTACCCTCTTCAAAAATACATTCTCGAGCTTCCCGCAGGCAAGCTGGACATGGACCTGACACCCCTGGAGACGGTCGCGCGGGAGATCGAAGAAGAGACCGGGTACAGGGCCGGCACCATAACCCACGAGATTTCCTTCTGCACCTCTCCCGGCATCATCGATGAGGTCATTCATCTTTTCATAGCCCGGGATCTCGAACCCACTCCCCATTCCCGCGAAGAAGGCGAACATATTTCGGTCGAAGCCTATTCACTGGAGGACTGCCTGAACATGGTCCGCTCCGGAGAGATAGCCGATGCCAAGACCATCGTGGGAATCCTCTGGTTCCGCCTCAAGCTCGAAACCTACTGATCGCACCTATACTTGCGGCCCCTCGATTCCGGGGCCAGAGATGAAAATTGCCGTGAAGTGAGAGCAGAGGTCCGCCGATCAGAAGATACTGGAAGGATGTCCATAACTGGCGGACCATGGTATGGAACTGGTTACGTTGAAGTGTCCCAAATGCGGTTATTTGCAGGAAGAGCGGCCTGACTGTGTCCGTTGCGGCATCGTCTTCTCCAAGTACGTTGCCCTGTTTGCTCCGGACAAGACCGGAAACGCAGCGGAGCAGGAAGCGGCCCTCGCCTCCTATCCGGTCCCGGCAGAGCCACACGCGGCCGAGCTCTCGGAGATACGGCAGGCGTTGAGGGATGCAATGCGCCGTCTCAGCGATGTAGAGTTCGAGCGGGCCGAACGCAACGTACTGCGTGGTGAGATCAAGTCGCTTGAGCAGAAATGCCAGGGCCTCTTCGAGCAGTTCAGGGGCAGGCTGCAGGCACTCGAGGATGCCGACCCGGGCAGGCACCTGGAGAAGCTCCGGGACGAATTCCGCGAGAAGGAACTGGTCCCGATCGTGGAGCACTCCGATCGAAGACTCCAGGACATGGCCGCCAGGCTCAAGGATCTGGGAGCGCAGGTCACCAGCCAGGCCTATGCGGCTGCAGAGAGGTTGCGAGGACTGGAGGGGAAGATCGACGGTTTCGCGGCCCTGGCGTCGGAAATGGAGAACATCAGAGTGAACCAGGCGTCGCTCAAGGATCAGGTCGAATCCATCGCCCGGCTTTTCCAGTCACGGTCGACCCCACCGCCCGAGTCCCCTTCCCCGGACCTCGGGGCGGTCGAGGCGGAGTCTGCCGCATTCCGCAGCGAGGTCCAAAAAGCGCTTCAAAACCATTCCGAGCAGGCTGCGGCGGAAAAGGCCGAGCTGTCCCGGCTGCGAAGCCAGGTCGAGGCTCTGCAGCGATCCGTGGACGGTATCCTGAGGGCCCCGCGCGCGGCGCCGCCCGATCTGAGAAAAGACTTCGGGCTGATAATCGGCAGCCTCGACGAGATACGCAAACTCATGCTGGCCCTGGTGGAGAAACTGCAGCCGCCGACGCGAGCCGACGTGGGCTGAACAGCCACCCCACCGGCAGCTTGCCTATCCTGGGTCCCGGAGCCGCCGTTCCGCAACCGAACCGAGGCTCGGCCCGCTCCAGAACCCTTTTTCCACTACCGGCTCTCTCTGCTCACTCGCACAACTGCAGTCGATCCGAAACTACTCCCGGCAGTCCTGCATCATGAATAATGGCACGTGTTGACACGCTGTAAGAGCCGGTCATAGAATGGCTTGGTTGCCATGATTTCATGAAAGCAGTCATACTGCAGGAGGACCTATGATTCGATCAATCCGTAGATGGGTGCCACTAGCTCTCTCACTGATCCTGCTTACTCTTGCCCTGGCCCCGGTATGGGCCCAGAACCGCATCATCAAGGGAAAAGTGACCGACGAGAAGGGAGAGCCCATCCGGGGCGCTTCCATCAAGATCCAGGGAACGGACGTCAAGCGCGAGTACAACACCAAGACGGACAAGAAGGGCGAGTACATTTACATGGGCATACCCTTCGGCGAATACCGCGTGATCGTGCGCGCCCAGGGCTACCGGCCCGATTTCGCGCAGGGCCTCAGGCCAAGCATCGCCCAGGACACCGAAGTCAATTTTACTCTGAAGGAAGGTCCGGACCAGAAGCTCTCCTTTGAGCTGACCCCTGAAGAGATGCAGAAGCTCAAGGAGGAGGTCCAGAAGGCGGAAAAGCAGAAGCAGGCTTCTGCCGAAGTCAAGGCCTTCTTCGACAACGGGCTGAAGCTTGCAGCCGAGGGCAAGTACGCCGAAGCCATCGTTGAGTACGACAAGGCCCTGGAAAAGGACAGCGAACAGCCTTACATCCATGCCAACAAGGCGGACGCCCTGTCGAGGATGGACAAGCTGCAAGAAGCATACGATGAGTATCAGAAAGCCATCGCTCTCAAGCCCGACGATGCTGCCATGTTTACGAACATGGGTGTCTTGCTCGGGAAGATGGGCAAGACTGCAGAGTCGCAGGAAGCATTCAAGAAGGCCGCCGGCATGAATCCGGCCGCCGCGGGTCAGAACTTTTATAATCTGGGTGCCACGCTCGTAAACTCAGGCCGCACTGCCGAAGCGGCAGAAGCCTTCAAGCAGGCTATCTCCGCAGACCCCAATTTTGCGGAGGCTTATTATCAGCTGGGCTTGTGTCTCTCGGGCAATCCCCAGACCATGCCGGATGCCATCAAGGCCCTCGAGAAGTACATCCAGATCGGGAAGAACGCCGAGCAGATGGAAGTTGCCAAACAGCTGATCACTGCCTTGAAACCCAAGTGAGTTCAGGCGCGCATCTTGGGAAGCAGGTGACTTTGGAGAAAAGAGCGGCTGCTAATCGAACAGTTGCTCGGCGAGCCTGCAGCCGACGTCCGCAAGGCTTTGAAGCGCAGCCAGAGCTGACTCGGTGACTGTCCGGCTTGTGTCTCTCGTCAACTCACAGATCCTGACGAGTATCTCTTCGGGCAGCTCGTTCGGCCGGTGCCAGTAGGCCACAGACAATTCCGAAACGGCCCGGGCACGCAGCTCGGGGTCTTCGTGCGCGGTGAGCTCCAGCAGCGCCGCCTCAGAGCGACGCCCGCCCTGCTGTGCGATGGACCCGAGCGACTCGACGATCCAACGCCGCATCTGCACGGCCTGCTTTCCTCTCAACGGCTCGCGCATCAACTCCAGATAGAAGTCCACTGCAGCATCATCTCCGACGGCTCCGATGGCTTCGATAAGGGCGATCAGCAGGTCCTCCGAGCGCAATCCCGGCAGGCTCCTTGCACCGTGAAAAGCCTCCTTGAGCGGCTCCAGGAAATCGGGGTCTTTCATGGCCCCCATCGAATAAGCGGCAAATTCGCGTTTCTTGAGGTCCCTGTGTGAAAGGAGGGCGAGGAGAACCGACTTGAATCTGGGGTCCCGGAGCACACCGATCCGTGGAATGATGGCAAAGAGCTCTTCCCCGGAGGCCGATTCCATGGTCCGGAGACAGTCCTGTATCATTTCCTCAGAGAATCGCGGCCTCTTTCTCTTCGCTGCTGGCTTGTCCAATCGTGCGCGGCCTCCGCCTCGCGGGCGAAATCCCATCCATTAAGAGCAAGCCGGATTATACGTGAAAAACCCTTGCGGCGGCAAAAATCCGGACTGGCCCATTGGGTCACCCGGCCACCCGGTCCCGGCTAAGGATGAGCCGAAGTGCCCGAGAGGAACTTGCGGCGGCATTCCTCGGAGCAGAAATAGAAGTCACCGCCTCTTTCCTTGAGATGGAGGGCGAGCCGGGGATCCATGTACATGCCGCAAACCGGGTCTTTGACCATCTTTTTCGCCTCAGGTTCCCCAGCCCGCTTCGATGATCCGTCCCGCTTCCGGATCTGCCCGCCGCCGAAGATCATGGCCAGGAAAGCCCTGATCATGAAGATTGCGGCGATAAAGATCAGCAATCGCCAAAGAAGAGTAAGCATGGCTGGATTCCCGCCGCGGTCCTATTTGAGCGATGCCTTGAGCTGAGCGATCCGCTCTTCCAGATCCGCTGTCCTGGAAAAATCGGGATTCGTCTGCAGCAGCCTCTCCCAGACGGCAATCGCTCCCTTGACGTCGCCGTCCACGGCTTGGAGGACGATCCCCTTGTTGAACAACGCCATCGGGAAATCGGGATGGCTCCGGAGAACTCCGTCCAGGATCTGGAGCGCCTTCCTGTGCTCTCCGATATTGTGGTAGCAGGTCGCCAGGTCCGTCTCCACGGCCGGATCCTGCGGCTTCAACTTCAATGCTTCTTCATACGGGCCGATGGCTTTCTGGTACTGCCCCATATCGTAGTAGGTGTTGCCGATCTGGACCTTGAGTTCGGCGTTCTGCGGTTCCTTGCGGCTCATTTCCTCCAGCGCCACAAGCCTGTTGGAAAGGTCGATCGGGGGATGGCCCTCCGGCAGCTGTGTTTCGGCACGCGAGGCTGCCGCCGGCGCATCCCGGATTACAGGCTGATTCCGGTTCACGTAAACCGAAACCGCCGAAACGACCCCCAGCAACGCGATCACCGCACTGAAGAGCAGATTCACTCCTGCATTTCTCATTGCGTCGTTAATGTTAAGGGACGGCCTCCTCCCGGATCAAGTCGGACCGTCTCAGGTTGGAGCGGGATTTCCCCAGGCAGGAATGACAGGAAGCTGGATCCGATGGCGTTTCGGAAAAGGGGCGATCTTGCCTCGCCTCTGCAAATCTTAGCGGACAGAGAGACTGGGCCAGCTCGCTTTTCAGAAGTCCGGTTGATGCCCGGAGAACCGCTCGAATCCGCTCGGCAGATATTGGGGTCGCGCCTCCCGGGCGGTACTGCAGTCCGGGGCGCGGGTCTGTCTAGCCGGCACCGGCAGAGCTGTCCAGGATCAGAGTCACGGGTCCGGCGTTCACCAGTTCCACATCCATCATGGCCTGGAACCTGCCGCTTTGCGCGGAAGGCATCAATTCGCGAACTAACCCGAGGAACTCTTCATACAGCCTCCCTGCTTCCTGGGGCGGCGCCGCTTCAGAATAGGAGGGTCTCCGACCCTTTCGACAGTCACCGTAGAGGGTGAACTGGGAGACGAGCAGGACTTCGCCGCCAACGTCCCTCACGCTGAGATTGAGCTTGCCTTCTGCGTCGTCGAAAATGCGCAGTTCGACGATCTTGCGGGCCATCCACTCCAGGTCCTGCCGGGAATCGTACCTGGAAATGCCCACAAGTGCCAGGATGCCCTTGCCGATGGACGCGATCTCGGTGCCGTCGATTTGAATGCGTGCACGACGGACGCGCTGAACTACGACTCGCATATCCTTCTTGTCCTGCCGCCCGTCTGCGCCTCCCGCACTGTCGGTTTCTCTCGAGCCCACGGACAGCCGTGCCGGCGAACCTTTCTCGCACGGCTCATCCGGGTGCCGCGCGTCGCATCACGCCATGGCGGCATTCCTCATCTGACGGCTCAACGGCCAATCACGAGTTCCCGCGCCGCGCTTTGCGGTTTGTCGAGCCAGCCCATTGTCCAACGGCGGGCACGACCAACCGCCGGATGCCAGTCACGCGGGCAAGCTTCTGCGTTGCCGAATTCGACGCAGCGGGCAAACTCGCGGTCAGGCCCGTCGAGGCTCCGGACAGGAGAGAAGAGTGGCGCGCTACGCCTCGCGGGAGAACTTCTGCCTGAACTCGGCGAGCGAACGGCGGATGCAATCCGCATCCCCCGGCCTCTTCTCCTTGTCGATCAGCGCCAGCGGCGAGGACATTCCAAGAACCGGGAAAAAGCCGCGCTTCCTGATTGCCTCCTGATACTGCGGCCCGGTTTCGTAGTCGACCGCGCCGGTCGGCATGATGATGCGACCCCTGTGCCGCTCGCGGACGAAGGGAGCAAGCAGATCGCTCAACCCTTTGGGTCCGTGAGACCGTGCGGGAAACACCTTGACGGCATCCGGCTCGAGGCCGTCGGAACGCTCGATGAAATACTGAAGCTCGGTCGGCGTGAATATCGCCGGGGAGGAGAAGATCTCGTTCTGCTGGCAGATCCTTACAAACTCCTTGCCCTCGCCGTAACCGCCCATCACGTTGGCCGGCGCGACGATCATGTCAAAGCCCATCTCGACGGCCGCCTCGAGCTCTTTCGGGTTGATCACCGATCCGACGCCCAGCACCATCGGTTTTTCAGGCGGCGAGGCATCCCTCATTCTCTGCAGCTCCCGCATGCCTTCGCGCAGAATGCCCTCTTCAATCCGGAAGGTAACCTCGGCCACGTACCCGGCGCTGTAGACCTCTCGCACCGTAACGATCATGTCCTCGGGCTTCTTGACGTGATCCTTGTTCATGACCACGACGATGCCCGACGCGCGTACCACAGCGTCTGTCTGCTTTCGACTTCTCTGATAGCTCATGTCATGACCCCTCGCTCAGTTGTGGCGACACTCCATTCTCATGTGCTGAGGCGGAAACGTCAACAAGAGACGCGCCGCTGGCCGGACTTCCTCCGGTAAGCTTCGCGCGGAAGACCGATCCTGTGCTCCTCCGGCACATTCCTGCCGTGCCGCGCATCTTGTGGGAGCTTCAGCTGGGGGACGCTCAAGGCCCTTCCTTGCAGACCGGGTAGTCAATCCGGAACTCATGGATTCCCATGGCCCGGTAGGCATCGGGCGTGTTCCGGCTGCGAAGCGCCTGCGTGCCACGGTTCTCGAACCTACTTTAAATCATGAGATATCAGTAGGTTGACAGAAATCGAGGACGCCGCTATACTGCGATCCTGGTATGGTCCGCAGAAGCCGCTGCATACGACTATTCAAATGCCTGAGGCGGCTCAGCGCCTCGGTGCAGCCTCATTCGAGGGGGGCAATCAGGTGAACCTCGATCTTCGAAACCTGATTGCCTTGCAGGACATCGAACTGAAGATCGCCAGCCTTCAAAGACAGATTTCCGACATCCCCAACCGGATTTCCTCATTGCAGCAGGAGCTCCAGCGCCTCGAGCAATCGCACCAAGAGCGTAATTCACATCACCAGGAGTTGACCAAGCGCCGCCGGACCCTGGAGGGCGGGGTGGACATGATGCGTGCCAGGCTTGCCAGGCTCAAGGACCAGCTCATGGCGGTGAAGACGAACAAGGAATACACCGCCATGCTCCACGAGATCCAGATGGCCGAGGCGCAGATCCGCCAGGAAGAGGACAAGATCCTCGAGATCATGGAGGAGCTTGAATCGCTCGAGGTCGAGCTCAGGAAGGACGAGAGTGTGCTGAGAATTCAAACACAGGAAGTCCGGAAAAACATCCAGGCCTGCGAAGCTTCCATCCCGGAATTAGAGGCAGCGCTCCGCAGCCTCAATGAAGAAAAGGTGGCGACCGAGGCGCTCATCGATGGTGAACTCCTCGATCGCTACCGCCGGATCGCCAGCCTGCGCAGAGGCGTTGCCCTGGCTGAGGCGCGCGACGAGTTATGCACCGCCTGCCACGTCCGGATCCGGCCACAGGTCTATGCAGATCTCCTCAAGATGGAAGGTATCCACTCCTGCGACAGCTGCTCCCGGATACTATACTTGCGTGAATCCGTGTGAACCCGGCCGGGACATCTTCGCGATGTCTTCCTGCCGGAGCAGCGAGGCCGAGAAGGACCCTGAGAACTCTGATGTCTCTGGCGCCGTACCAAACCCAGGGGGTGCCTCAGTGATCATTATCTCAGGGGGTAGTCCCAAAAAGCTGCCGGTGGCCGCAATCCGCCACTTCTTGACGACTCAGATACACATTTGGCTGCAGGTTGGCACACGAAACCGTCACTCCCCGATTCAAACGGCAGCGACAGCCTGCCGGTTCTCCGGCTCCTGATCACCGAGGCTTTATCTCCGCTGTTCTTGAGTGGCTCCGCCGGCATCTGGTAACCTCTGAAAGTGCTGTCAAACCTGATTTATGCTTTCCTGATTCTGGCATTGAGCACACCCGCGCCGCAGCCTCAGTCTGTCCCGCTCCTGTCGATGACTTTCGAGGGCAACAGGGAGGTGGATTCTGCAAGGCTGCGAGCCCTGTTGAGGTCCCTGCACGAGGGGGCTGTTTTCCAGCCCGAAGTGCTGAATCTTGAGCTCCGGTCAATCGAGAGGTTCTACCACGACGAAGGCTTTCTTCGGGCGACCGTAGGCAAGCCGTCGGTGGAGTTCCTGGAGCTACAGGGGCGGGGAAAAGGGGCCGCTGTCCTCATCCCGGTCTTCGAGGGTCCCCGCTATACGCTCGCAAGCCTGCAGACAAGGAACATCAAGGCCCTCAGCCCCGAGACCTTCCTGCAGATGTCTCCGTTGAAAGCCGGTGACCCTTACAGCCGTCGGAAGCTCTCCGAATGGACTGATAAAGTGATGGAGGCCTATCATGCGCTCGGGCACCTGAGGGCCGACCTGCAGCTGCATGAGAGCGTTGACGAACTGAGACACGCGGTCGAGTGCGTGCTCGAGTGTTCGGAGGGACCTGTTTACCGCGTCGGTCGGATTGACGTGGCCGGCCTGGACGAAGCTGCGGCACGCGATTTCAGGCAGCGCATACTTCTGACAGTCGACACGCCCTACAATCCTGAAATGCTGGTACTCAGTCTCCAGCTTCTCAACTCGATGCGACTTTACAGGCACATGAGCCTTGAGAGTGTGAAGATCGACATCGACGACGAGGCCGGGACGGTCCGGCTGGAGTTTCGTCCTGTTCCGCTCGCCAGGCGGGGTACGAGTTTTGATGACTGAGGTCTCTCACATGATATGGCCGACCAGCCGAACTGGCGCGTTCTTCGCGGCCATGCTTATCGTGGGAGCGCTCTGCCCCGGCTGCCTGTCCGCGCAAGAAGATCCGGCGCAGATCCCGCAGGCCACGATCCGCACCGAGGTCTCGCTGGTAAACATCGTCTTTTCTGCGCTCGACCGCAACAAGCGTCCCGCCCTCGGCCTCAAGATGGAGGACTTCCTGGTCTTGGAAGACAAGCGGCCTCAGAAGATCGAGTACTTCAGCCATCTGACCGAAGGAAGCGATGTCCCGCTTACCATCGCGATGCTCATCGACACCAGCGGGAGCATCCGGTCGAAGCTGGAGTATGAGAAGGTGACGGCCGCGGAGTTTCTCCGGGGTGTCCTTCGCAGACGCAAGGACCAGGCTCTGGTGATCCAGTTCGACGCTGAGGTGAGGCTCATTCAGGATTAGGCTCTTCCGGGTTCTAAGTGGGTGATGGAGCCAGAT
>JACADW010000048.1 GCA_013388445.1 Acidobacteriota bacterium
CCATGAGGCCGGGGAGAACATAGGGATTTAGCCCGCGCTCCTGCCCCGCACCGCATCTGGTCCCTCAAAGGCCGGGTCACTGCCATTTGGGGCAGGAAGTGCATTATTCTCTTAGAGGTCAAGTCATTGCCGTTTCAGGCAAGAAGTGCATTATGGGATGTAGCCAACTTGCGCCACCGCTGTCGGCGATGAGCATTCAGCCCTCAGCTGCAAAGCGAGCCGGCAGCTGGCCGGGCCTCGAGCCGACCGTCGCTGTGGTCAGGCTGTTGCCTCGGCGAATTGGCGAACCGGGAACAGCTCCTCGAGTGTGAGTCCGGCCGAGAGCACGAGGCGGCCGAGCCTCGGCGGTTCCTGAGCATTGCAATGGGATCAGCGAGCGAGCTGGAGTACCACCTGCTATCAGCTCCGGATCTGGAGGCACCGACCAAGACGGATTACGAACAACTCGACCGGGATCTAACGGCGGTCAGGCGCATGCTCGCGTCGCTGGGCCGGAACTTGATGACTGAAGATGACGGCACTCACATACATCAACAACCCCACCGGACGGCAGAATCCGCTCTGGTTCCGGTTCCTTCGGGTCGGGTTAAGGAAGTACAATGTCTTCACGGAACCTCGGAAGCGAGGAGGAGGAGTCGTGAAGAAGACGAAAACTTGCCCGTCTTGCAGCAGCAGGGAAATATACCGGAGAGAGATCCAGGCGCGCGGCGGTCACGGTCCGGACCTCCTGCCCAGATTGGGGGGTTTCTTCCGCGGCGCCAAGCTCGAGCTCTATGTCTGTGGAACCTGCGGATGCGCGCAGATGTTCGTGCCGGAGGAACTGCTGCCCGCACTCAGGGAGAAATACGAGAGGACATGGTAGTCGCGCCTGCTGATGTGAACTCCGGCCATGGCGGACAGGTCGGTCGCCCCCTCGGGTGACCATCCGTGCGCCGGCGCGACGATGGCGGGCAGGTCACCTGCGGGGCATAGCCCGATAAAAGCGGCGCGACCGGACTATGGCACCCGGCTTCTCGACCGAGACGCTTAACTCATGCACCAGCCCATCGAGCTCGCTCCTGTCGGGATAAAAGCCCAGCAGGTACTGGTGGCGCAATTCTTCGGAAACTGCTTCGAAGGCCTTCTTCAGCTTGCCGACCTCGCTGGCAAAGACACGCCCGGTCGACAGCTCGGACAAACCCTTGAGGAACTGCTCCCCTTCGGTCTGCCGTGCAGCTGAGGGAGAGTCCCTCCGGCTTGGCAGCCGCGACGACACTCCGAAAAGTCTTTTCATTGTCTGCCGCGGATCGACCCGATAGTAGACCGAATAGACTACCGTGCCGGAATCCGCAACCAGGTCCAGCAGGTCCGAAACCGGCGTGACGCTGCCGATGTCGTCCCCGTCTGTCAGGAGAATGATCGCCTTCCGCTCGTCCAGCTGTTTGAACCGCCTGGTGATGACCTCGACTATGGCATCCCGGAGCTTCGTGCCCTCATAGTAGGCCACCTGGGCGGACTTGACGGCTTCCTCGAGCCTCTCGCGGTCGGAGGTGAGGGGGCTGAGCAGCCTGACCTCTGAATCGAAAGTGACGACGGTCGCCCTGTCTTGCGGACGCATCTGAGAAAGGAATTGCCCCGCGGCCTTCTTGATCTTGCCCAGAACCGACACGGTGCTCCGGCTTGTATCAAGCAGCAGTGCGATGTTCGTCGGCTGGTCGGATGTCGCGAACAGATCGATCTTCTGTTCGATGCCGTCCTGATAGAGCCTGAAGTCCTCCGCCGTCAGCCCGGGCACGAAACGTCCCTGTGAATCGCCCACAATCACGGGGACGCTGACCAGCGCAGACTCGACGCGTATGGGCGGCTGCACCTGTCCGGCGGCAAGAGCCGGCCAGAGCGGCATCAGGAAGAACGGCACGCAAAGGAGACCGAGGCCGCATCCGGGGCCTGGGCCGCGTCGCCACTTCAGCCCTGCCGGCCGGTCCGCGCAAGAGGGCGCGCTGACTGAGCCGGCGGCCGCAGTCGTTCGCCCGAGTACCGTGCGGCGGGTCATCACCGTTCCCCGGAACTGTGCCCGTGCCCCTGAAAGGATAGGACCGGATTCCGCGGATCTCCAACCCTGGTTACTTGACCGTGACGATATTTCCTGCCGAATACGCATTGAACTCCGGTGCATACATCGATTGGATGGTGGCCGGCCCGACTTTGAAAACACCGGCCATATTGGCCCGCAGGCGGTACCTGAAAGTGTACTCGCCTGCCGGCAGCGACTCGAAGAAGAAACTCGTCCCTGAATCGCGGGTCTCCTCATACCAGGCGATCCCGAGATCCCACTTGTATCGGGAAATCGCGTTCTCCGGTTCGACACCTGCAGCTCGCGGGTCCCGGAGGTGGACGTATTCGGCCGCATGCTTCGAACGGATGGACAGATGGATCTCCACCTCATCGCCGGGCTTGAGCATCTCTCCTTCTGCCAGCGGCCGGATGACGAATTCGCGTCCGGCGCTTTCCCGCTTGAAGTACTTGCGCGAGACGGAAAAGAAATCGCCGCGTTCTTCCTCGGGCATCCTCTCAGTGGAGAAGTGCCACGTCGCGGACGCAAAAACAAAGCCTTTGCTCTCCTTCTCCACTGTGATGGAGGCATGGCCCGGGCCGACCCTGTCGCCCGGGACCACGATTTGGTTCTTTTTGCCCGTGTATTTGTCGGGCTCAAAGACATAGCGAACGCTCTGACCGGCCAGGAGGACCGTGGCATCCTCGCGCGTGCCGAGCGCCCCTTCCCGCTTGAGGTAGTGGACGATGGAGTAGATCACTTCGGCGGTGGCGCGCGTGGACTTCCAGTGATTGAGCTTCTTGTTCAGGAAGAGCCACTGGACCAGGCCGTCCTTTCTGGCATCTTGCGGATACAGCTCCATGAGCGTCCGGAGCGCGAAGGCATGCGTTTCGATCGTATCGTTGTACCAGAGCCAGGCGCGTTCCTCGGGCGCCCAGAATGTCCCTTCGTCCTGGGTGGTCCTGGCTGAGTCCATTACACTGTCGAAGACCAGCCGCGCATCTTTCGGCCGTCCCATGCGCTGGAGCGTCAGGGCGAGCATTCCCTTGAGATAGGGCGAATGTTGCTTCCAGTGCTTGAAGCAGTGGTCCAGGATGGCCTTACGTTCCTCCTGCGTCAGGGCATCGCCCATCCAGGACGGGTCGGGATAGCAGGAGGCGGTGTAGTTCAGGAAGGTCAGAAATTCCCAGCAGCAATCATCCTGGATCATCCGCCGCGCGTACTCCTCCCGGAAGTGCCGCGACAGGTAACCCCAGCCGCGTTCCACCATGTCGCGCGGGATCTCCACCCCGAACTCGGCGGCTTTGGCCAGGCCGTACATGATGTAAAGCGTCATGTAGGGGGATGGGGGACCGCCGGGCCACCAGGGGAAGCCGCCAATCGAGGTCTGGGCCTTGCGCAGCTTGTCGAGCGCGGCGTCGCGATTGGCTCTGGCTATCCGCGGATCCAGCGCATTGATCAGATCCTCGTCCTGTTCCCTCCCGCCCTTCGCCTGTACAAGCCATGGGGTCTCCTCCAGCACCATCCTGCGGTTGGGATCGGCGGCGTCCCGGGTTTCAAGACGGGTATCCCGCCTGGCAAACTCCTGGGCCATCCTGGCGACCGCCGGGTAGTTCTGGTACAGCCCGGTGAGAATCCCGGTCGAGACGAACCGGTTGAGCGTCTGTTCGGTGCATTCATAGGGGTAGTTCACAAGGTACGGAAGCGCCGAAAGGACCGAGTAGAACAGCTGCGCGTCGAGGGTGACGACGAGCTGCTGATTGACGAGAGTCGGATCATCCTGCTTCTTCAGGTCCTCGAAGGTCATCACGCGGCGGTCTCGGTTATTTAGTGCCACAAAGCGGGACTGAGCGAGGTGCACACGGCCGGGCAGAAGCGGAACCGGTCTCAACTCGCCGTCACTCATGTCTTCCGCGGCGGCGACAACCTTGAAGGCCGTCATCCCCACCTTGACGGGCGCGGTGATCGCGAAGGCGACGTTCGCGCCGCCGGAGGCCGTGACCGTGAAAGGCTGGACGTTGGCCGTGAGCTCGAACTTGCGGGTGATGCCCTCCTCGGTCAGCGGATCGAGAATATCGAGCGTCACCTTGCCGCTCATCTGCCGCCCGGAGGCGTTGTTGACCACGACCTTGATCACCGCCTGGTCGCCTTCGCGCAGGAACCGCGGCAGGTAGGGGCGGACCATCAGGTCCTTGATGCTGCGAGCCTCGCGGTGCAGCCGGCCGCCCTCGAGATCCCGCGTCACCGCGTGCACCCAGACGTTCCATGCGGTCACGGAGTCGGGGACTGTGAACTCGATGGTGGCGGAGCCATCGCCACCGGTCAGGAGGTGCGGTTCCCAGAATGCGGTTTCAGCGAAGTCGCTCCGCAGGTCCGGCTGTTCCTGTGCGCCGCCGGATTCCTCCAGTCTTGAGGCACGCGAGAGTTCACCTTTTTCATCTTTCTCTTCACTCTTTGCAGGCTCCGTGCCCTCCCGTGCCGGAGCTGCGGCGACGGGAGCGGCACGGTCGGCAAGGACCATCCGGCTCTCGGCCACGACGCCGCCAACCACGCCGCCCTTGAAACGCATCTGGCGCATCCCGGGTCCGCCGATGCCGTAATTGTCGTAGAACTTGAGACGATCGCCTGAAAGAGCAGGGTATGCCGGCAACGAAACCAGGCTGTCATACAGGTGCAACGTCGGAGATTGTCCCAGGTTGGTGTTCAGATACCCCGCCGAGCTGCGGATCGGGTAGAGAGAAAGAGGGTTCGGCGGGGTATGGGGCGCGAATATGTCGAGGCTCCGGTCGTACATGTATGCGAGCAATTCGGCGGCACCGGCTTCGACACCGGACCCTTCCCTGCCCTTGACGTGCACGCGCCAGGTCTCTCGGGCACCAGGCTTCAGCTTGTCGCGGAAAGTGGAGAACGCGACCTCCAGCTCCTTGTTGTCCCATGGCACATGGATCGGCACATCGAAGCGCATGAGCTGATAGTCGGCAAGAACGACGAGCCTGACGCCTATCCCTCCGCGGTCCCCTTCGGCCATGGGAATCTCGACGATCGCCGGGTCGGTGCCGGCCATGAGCTGCCGCCTGTCCGACAGCCTGCCGTCCCGCCATCTTTCGAGGAAGAGCGCCTGCCCGGGCAGACCCGAGTGAACCAGGAAACGCGCACTCTCGCCTGTCTTGACAAACGTATTCCGGGCGACCAGCACTGCGGGCAGGGCCAGAGTGGTCTTGTTTCCGCCGACTATGATCTCCTTCTGACTGCGACAGAGAACCCCGAAGTCATCGGTGGTCTCGTAATGGAAGCGATAGGCGCCCGAAGGCAGTTTCGGCAAATTCACGGACGCCCGGCCCTGGTCATCATGGGCCGCCGGACCACGGGCAATCTCAAGGCCGTCAGGCCAGCGGCGCAGCACGCTCTGGAAGGAGTATTGCGGATTCCAGCGCGGGCGCATCCGATCACCGGGGGTACGGAAGCGATCCTCGCTGCCCTCGCGAGGGTGGTCCGCGATGGGCTGGTCGGCAGGGAGCAATGTCTTTTCGGGCTGGCTGAGCGCGGTGAGCCGCCAGGATCCTTTGCCCTGGCGCGGTTGCCCGTTCAGGTCGGTACGGCTGATCGCGACGGTGCCGGCCTCTTCTTCCATCAGGAAGCCGGCACCCATGTCGATGCGGGCCTCAACCGAGACGAAGCCGAGCCGGAAAGAACGGGATACGGACCGGGTCTCTCCTCCTTCATCGGTAAGATCCGCCGTGACCCTGAACCGGTAGGTGATCTCCCGTGATGCGGCAGAGAGTCTCTCATCAGCTTCAGGAGTGAATGTGATCTTGAAGGTTCCGTCGGACGCGAGGCTTGACAAACCGGAAGCCGCTATGCGCCCGGATGTGCGCTGGGGCCCGACCCACCCGTGCCAGTCCCACCACCAGGGGTATTCCGGCTCCATGGTCGCGCGCCATTTGACGTTTCCATTCGTAACTGGAAGCCCGAAATAATATCTCGCCTCTCCGGTGAACGTGGCCGGCCGGTTCAGACGCAGCGGCGCCTCGGAGTCCTTGAGCGTCACCTCGAATGTCGGTCGCTTGTATTCCTCGACGCGAATGCCTGTCTCTCCGCTTTGAGAGCTCCGAATGCGCCAGGATCCGAGCACACGGCCACCGGGGATGTTGAACTCGCCGGATGCCGTACCGAAAGCATTCGTTGTCGCGGTCCGGGACTCGACAACCTGTCCGTTCGGATCGAGGAGAGAAACAGTCACGGCCTGCGAAGGCTGGATCCGGAACCGCCCTTCGCGTCGGCTGCCTCTGTAAAGGAGCAGTTTCCACTGGACCTTCTGAAGCGGGCGGTAGACGCTCCGGTCCGTATAGATGAGTGAGGCCTGGACTTCCGCAGGTTCGCGGAATTCATAAAAACGGATCGCGTCGGAATCAAATGCAACACTGGGGCCCTTTCTTGCGAGGAGGAAATAGGCATACCGCTCGCGGTCGCGCGGGGCGGCAAACCGGGCCTGCCCGTCGGCGTCCGTGACACGCTCGTCCGCCCTGGCATGACGGATCTGCCAATCGTACCTGTAAAGAGACACGCGGGCCGCTTCGACGGGCTTCCCGGATTCTCCGGCGAGAATCCGCACCTCCACCGATTCCGGGTCCCTGCGCTCATGAACGATGACGATATCGCTCACCACCAGGTGAGTCGTAAGGACGCGGTTGCCCTTGGAATCCGAGAAGTCCGGCTTTGCCGACACCATGATCAGAAAGCAGCCGGGCGACTCGAGCGGCGCAGTCACGAAGGTCCGATGAGGTTCGTAATCCGGAGTGGCCGGCAGGTTCACCCGCCATTCCGCGGCCGGCTTCTCGCGCTTGAGCATATCCCGCTGGTCATCGTGATTGGGGAGAAGGCTGTAATCGCGAGCCGCCTCTACGCGGCGCTCAAGATCGAAAGCGTAGGCCCGCAAATAGAGAGTTGTGAGGTTCTTGTGCGTCACCTCGATGGATCGCCTCTGCACGCCGTCGGTGATCATCGAAGCCACTGAATAGTCGGGGGCCTCGATGGACCTCATGATGTGCAGGCATCGCTGCCCTCCGGTGGTACGGGGATAGGCCTTCCATCCTTCCTCGGCAATGGCTCGCGCTCGCATAAGCCGCCCGGGTTCATCCGACTCGCGGGCGAATTCGGCCTGCGTGGCCATCCCTACGGCCCACCACGCGAATTTCCGGAAAGCCGGCAGACGCTTTTCCAGGTCCGCGGCGATTTTCTTCCGGTCCTCCGGTCCTGTGAAGGATGCATGCAGCCGCCTCAGCCGCTCGAGGCGCGCCTCCAGCGCAGCCTCGGCGCGTCCCGCTCTCGTGTGCCACGATTCGAGGTCGTCCAGGATCCGTCCGATCTTGGTGAGGGGATGCACCGCGGCATCGGTCAGCGAGGCATCGGCGGCGGACGGTTGCGCTCCCGCCACGAGCGATTCAAGTCCGAGCCGGTACAGCTCGTTGACCTCCTCGGGCTTCCAGAGCGATGTGTCGGCCAGCAAATCGACAAAGAGGTAGGAAACCGCATCTCTGAGCGTGCCGCGGATGTTTTTCGGGTAGTCGTTCGCGTCGAGGTATTCCGCGAGCCGCGCAACCGGCTCCCGGCCGAGTCCTGCCCTTTGTGCCCAGACTTCGGCGTAGGCTTTCTGGGCCTCGAGGTATATCTGATCTCTGGTCCAAGCCCGGAGATCGACCGCCGCCCTGGATTCCAGCCGCTCGCGGCGGTTTATCTCCCAGGAGTACGCGTGGTAATAGGTAACCAGAGAACGGGCGTAGAACAGATTCAGAACCGCGCGGTTCAGTCTGCCCGCCGGCCAGGCCTGATCTTTGAGGAAACGGACGGCGGTCTCGTAGCCGTGAAGCCCGATGCGCAACTGAACTTCCTTGATCAGCGCGCGGGTCCATTCATTCTGGTCACCCCTCTTCTGAGCGTTCTGGCGGATCTTTTCGACCTCCTTCAGGGCGGCTTCGAATTTCTGCTCGGAGACCATACGGTCCACCTCTTTCCATCGTTCGGCGACGACGGCTTGCTCTGCCGGGACGCTCGCGGGCGGCTGCCCTCCGGACTGTCCGGGCAACATGTGCAAAACGACACTCAAAAGAGAAATCAAGACCACGAAAGACAACCTAACCGCAGAGCGCGTCGTTTTTCCCAGGTCGTGCATGACAGGCATCTCCAGCTTGCGTCTCCGGCGCGACTATACCACCCGGAGGTCCGGGGCCAAACTCATGTCTGGCTCAGACTGATGACGCGAGACTCATCGTCTGCTTGCACGAAATTCGCGGATCGCCTGCGAGTCCTGTTCCGAAAATAGGATCTTCAGCGGGTTCCGGACCGGCGCTTCCCGCCACGCGGGACGGGCTGAAAAACGCCACCGGCCCAAGATGCGCTGCAATGGCAGCCAATGCCCGCTTGCCCGTGATGGCGCACTTCGCCCGGGCGCATTCTCATGCGTCGTCGAGTGCTCCACGGCGCACGAGCGACTCTTCCGAAAAAAGCTGCACCAGAGGTCCAGGGCCGGGTAATCCACGTGGGCAGCAGCGGATGGAGCTTCAGGAGTTCTTCGTATTCGGGCCGCTTCAGCGTCTTCCCACGCGTCAGGCGGTTGAGCCACTTCTTCCAGATCCGACGAACGGCAAGAAAGAACTGCAG
>JACADW010000039.1 GCA_013388445.1 Acidobacteriota bacterium
CGGCGTGAGCGTCGCCCGCGGGCGCTTGCCGGGATCGACCACGTTGAACGGGTTCTCGGCCGGGTACAGCACGAAGCTCTGCATCCGCTGGCTCATTCCGATGCCACTGCGGCCGGCGATGAATGACGGCACCCAGCCGCCGCTGGGTGTGACCGAGACCACCCAACCTTCCTCATCCGCGGCCTGTATGGAGGTTGTCCCTCGCTGGAGCCGTGCCGGCGATTCCTCGACATTCTTGACTTCCGGTCGCGCCGGCGGCCAGGCGTCCAGCAATTCCTTGAACGGATTCGTTCGGTTCATGAAGGGATACGGGTCGCCCGGCTTGACCTTCGTCTCGTTGCGGTCCGGATTCATGAGCTTCACGCGTTCTGCGGCATAGGACTTCGATAGCAATCCCTGAATCGGCTCGTCCGGAGGGAAGTACGGGTCGCCGTAATAGAAGTCCCGGTCCGCGAACGCCAGGTTCATCACCTGGTAGAGTGTGTGGATATAGCGCGCGCTGTTGTATCCCATGGCCCTCAGATCCATGTTCTCCAGCATGTTGAGAGCCTGGAGCATCACCGGACCCTGCACCCAGCAATTAAGCTTGTAGACCTCGATTCCCTTGTAGGTCGTCATCACGGGTTCTTCGATGTATGGCTTCCACCGGGCCAGGTCATCGGCCGTCATCAATCCCCCCTCCTCCTTCATGCCGCGCGCTATTTCCTGTGCGATATCCCCGCGATAGAACCGGTCGTAGGCTGCCTGAATCGCCTCTTTGCGGCTCTTGCCGGCTTTGAACGCCTGCCTCTCCGCCTCGACCAGCTTGCGCAGCGTGGCTGCGAGGTCAGGCTGCCTGAAGATCTCGCCCGCTTCCGGCGCCTCATGCTCCTCGCCGGGATGGGTGAGGAAGACGGTCCTTGAGTATTTCCACTCTTTGATGCGCCGCTTCTGCCTCTCGATCAGCTCCGCCAGTTCACTCTCAATAGGGTAGCCGTCGGCCAGCTGGATCGCCGGCCCGAGCACCTCTCTGAGGCTGAGCCTCCCCCACTCAGCGAGCATCGTCATGAGGCCGCCCGGCGTGCCCGGCGTCACTGCAGCCAGCGGGCCGTAGGCCGGAGGGTATCGCAGGCCCTTGCTCTTGAAGAACTCCGCCGTCGCTCCGGTCGGGGCCACGCCGAGCCCGTTGAGCGCGATGACTTTTTTCGTGTGCGGGTTATAGATCAGCGCCTGCGTCTCGCCGCCCCAGCTGAACATGTCCCACATCGTGCAGACGGCAGCCAGCATGGCGCAGCCGGCGTCGACGGCATTTCCTCCTTTCTGGAACATCATGGCGCCGGCCGTCGCTCCCAGCGGCTTTCCGGTGATGGCGACCCAGTGGCGGCCGTGCAATACCGGCTTGGCCGTGCGCTGAGCGAAGGCCGGTTCAGCCGCATGGACCGCCATGAGGAAAACAAGCGACATGCACGCCCGGTGAATCTGCACTCTCATCTGGTATCCTCCTGCCCGCATGATAGCGTAGGGAAATCGGTGCCAGGCGACTATTTCTCCTTATAATGCCGGGGATCGGGGAGAAGCCATGCATCCAAGCTCGAGAAGAAGCCGCAAGAGGTGGGCGGTCCTGTCGCTGGTGCTCGTGCTCGCTGCAGCGACCGTCTGGTTTTCCACGGCGCGCCTGGATGACGATGTGCCCCTCAAAGTCGGGCCGCAGCCCGACGGGACGATCCTGGTGCCCACGAACCAGCTCCTCAGCCCGGCCGGCTTCCAGGTGCTTTTTCCCGGCCGCCCAACCGACCTCGTGTTGAGCCCGGACGGGAACCTGCTTGCCGTGAAGAACATGCGCGACATCGTGATCATTCGGATGCAGGACCGCGCGGTGCTGCAGACGCTGACGGTCGAGAAGGGTGGTCAGGGTTTCGCGGGAATCCTGTTTTCCGAGGACGGCGGTCGGATCTATGCCACCGACAGCGAAGGCCGTATTCAAATCGCGGCTCTCACCCGGGGCAAGACCTGGCAGTGGCTGGACCCCATCCTGCTTCCAGGGCCGGGTACGGAAGAGCCTGTCATCACAGGCCTGAGACCTACCGATCCTGCCAAGAATCCTTCCTCTCCAGGTGGGATGGCGCTTGACTCCGAACGGCAGGAACTCTGGGTGACTCTAAGCCGGAACAACACCGTCGCGGTTGTGGATCTGAAGTCCGGGCGGCTTACGCAGATCCCGGTCGGCATGGTCCCCTATACCGTCCTCCTCGGCCGGGACAACAAGGCATACGTGACCAACTGGGGAGGCAGGAAACCGGAACCGGGTGAGCCCTCCGCCAATAGCTCAGGCACCCGGGTGCTCGTGAATCCCAAGACGGGCATTGCCGGCTCGGGTACCGTGTCGGTCGTGGACATGCTCGCCCGCAAGGAGGTCCGGCAGATCGAAGTCGGCCTTCATCCGAGCGGCATGGCCTTCAATTCCGATCGTTCGCGCCTGTTTGTCGCCAACGCCAACAGCGACACCGTCTCGATCATCGATACAGCCGCCGATCGGGTAGTTGAGAGTATTTCGGTGTTAGGCGAGCCGTCCCGGCCTTTCGGCAGCGCTCCGAATGCATTGGCAGTCTCTTCCGACGATTCCACGCTCTGGGTCGCCAACGGCACGGATAACGCCATCTGCGCAGTCTCTCTCAGCCTGGCCTCCGGCGCACGCCAGGTCGCACGCGTGAAAGGTTACATCCCTGTAGGCTGGTACCCGAGCAAGGTGCTTCCGGACGAGCGGCGCCGGGTCTTGATCGTGGCGAATACGAAAGGAATCGGCAGCCGGAACCCGCGCACCGACCGGAAAGGGTACAACTCGCATGACCACATGGGCTCGGTTTCTTTTGTTCCCATGCCGGGCAAGGCCGAGCTGGAACGATATTCCGCACAGGTGGCGAAGAACAACGGAATGCGGCTGATCCTCGAACGCCTGGCAGCCAAACCGCGCAAGGTCCCCCCCAGGCCGGTGCCCGAAAGGCCGGGAGAACCGTCAGTCTTCAAGCACGTGCTTTATATCATCAAGGAAAACAGGACTTACGACCAGGTGTTCGGCGATCTTCCGCAGGGTGACGGGGATCCTTCGCTCGTTCACTTCGGGCGCGACGTCACTCCCAACCACCATGCGCTGGCGGAGCAGTTCGTGCTGCTCGACAATTTCTACTGCAGCGGCGTGCTCAGCGCCGACGGCCATCAGTGGAGCACGGAAGCCTATGTCACCGACTATCTCGAGAAGAGTTTCGGCGGCTTCAACCGGAGCTACCCGTACGACGGCGACGATCCGATGGCATATGCCTCCTCAGGATTCATCTGGGACCGAGTGCTCGAGAAGGGATTGTCGTTCCGGAACTACGGGGAGTTTGTTCAGGCCCGCATCACGCCGCGCAGGGCGACCTGGACCGACGTCTGGCAGGATTATCTGAACGGGACGCAGAAGGTCACGATCCGCGCCGATACTGAGGTGGAAACGCTGCGGCCGTATCTCTGTCCGACGTATGTCGGCTTTCCCAACACCGTGCCCGACGCGCACCGGGCGCGGGAATTCATCCGGGAGCTGAGGGAGTTCGAGGCGAAGGGGAGCCTCCCGAATTTCATGATCATGCTTCTGCCCAACGATCACACGAGCGGTACTCGTCCAGGATCCCCGACGCCGCGCGCGATGGTCGCGGACAACGACCTCGCGCTCGGCAGGATCGTGGAGGCGGTCAGCAAGTCGCGCTTCTGGCCTGAGACGGCCATTTTCGTGACGGAGGACGATCCGCAGGCTGGCCTGGATCATGTCGACGGCCATCGCACGATCGGGTTGGTGATCAGCCCGTACACCAGGCGGGGCGAGGTCATCCACTCGAACTACAACCAGGTGAGCATGATCCGCACCATGGAGCTCATCCTTGGTCTGCCGCACATGAATCAGCTCGACCTGGTCGCGGATGCGATGAGCGACTGTTTCCAGGACAAGCCGGACCTGCGCCCCTACACTGCGCTGCCCAACAACATTCCGTTGGACGAGATGAACCCGCCACTGCGGGCGCTGAGGGGCGCCCGGCGCTACTGGGCGCAGAGGTCGATGGAGCTGGACTTCGAAGATGTCGATCGCGCCGACGAGGACACGCTGAACCGGATCCTGTGGCATTCTGTCAAGGGCTACTCAACACCCTACCCGTCGGGGTCAGGCAGGTAAATCTGGGTTTTGCCGATCGCGCCGACTCTCGCTGAAGCAGTTGGCCCAGGCTCTACGGCTCGAAATCCATGACCGCACATGTGACCCGGAGAATTCAGAACCCCGAATCGTCGAGCTCGTTCGCTGGTTCAGCTCAAGAGCGTCAAAGGGGGGACTTGCAGATCGAGCTGTGAAAACTCATCATCCCAAATTTCGCCTGCCTGGCGCCATTAAACTCTTGGTGCATTGCCGAACGTTTCATGGCGACGATTCAGAGAGGATTCGGCGTGGGCGTCATCCGTCGGACTCCCATCGAGCACCCGATATTGAGTGATCAGGCCTCGGGCGCTCTCCGCGATGTAGACTCTAGAAGTCTCCGGGTCGTAATGATGCGTTCGACGCGACTTTCTCGTTGCCTCGCGCCGCTTGGCAGGGGCGTGCGGCGAAGTGATAATGAGCGCACAGCTCCAGGAGTCGGGGATGGAAGTGGATGCCGTCTCCGCGGCGCTCCAGTACGGCACTGCGGAGGTTATCGTAGAGCATGACACGCGGAACCCCTTCCAGGTCCTGGAAACCATGGACGTGGCCGCGGAGGAAACTCTCCAACTTCTGGTCAAAAGAGAATTCGAGATAGAAGTCGCGGGAAAACGACAGGGCCGGAACGAAGCAGGACAGGTCGCGACGGGCGCGGCCAATGAGGACCTTGCCAAAACTGGCCCAGTCAATTTGGCCTTGCTCGCCGGGGAAAGTGCGCAGGCGCAAGAAGGCCTCGCGTTCGTTGGGTCGGAGACGCGCCCCGGCGCGCCGCACTTGAACGACGCCGCCTTGGTAACCGCGACCCCCAATCATGTGGTGAATGCGTGTGGCACGCAGGCGCGGGTGCTTGCGCCTTGAGCTTGAGATAGGCCTGTTGCCGGTCATTGTGATCAAGCCGCCCCTCTTCGCTCCGCTGATGGCGACGCCTGGCTTCTCGCAGTTGCCGCCGCCGGGCTTTATGGCGGCACGCGTCACCGCAGCAGCAGAGCGCATGGCACTCTTTGCAGGCACTCTGAAGAAATAAAACAACTTGCGGGACGGCCGCCATCGCTTCCCGAAGAAGGGACTGGACAACGGCCGTTGAATCGTGACAGATTGTTTCTGTCTGTTATGCGAGATGGTCCTTCAACAGGGCCGTCGATGGACCCCGGTCGTTTGCCCGATCGGGGTCTCCCTCCTCATACCTCCGGCAAGCACGCTACACAATCGGCTCGTGGAAGACAGCGGGAAAAAATCTTCGCGGGCTTTAAACCGGCGTGTGTCCAGAAAACTCCACTTTCTCAGGATCAGTGACAGGTTACCGGGGCCAGCATCATGTGGAGCGGGCGTTCCGGCACATGAAGGACCCGTGCTTTATCCGCTTTTCTCAGGCCTTCCACTGGACCGACTCGATGATAAGAGTCCATGCGTTCTACTGCGTCCCGGCTTTGACGCTGACGTCGCTTCTGCACCGGCAGGTCGTGACGGCAGGTGTCGAAATATCGCAGCGGCAGCTGCTCGAAGAGCTCAAAGGAATCAAAGAAATCACCAACTACTATCCGGCGAACTCTGGGGAATTATCGCGCCTCGGCGGCCGGCCGCGTGCCGAGCGCATGCTCACGCGCACGTCCCGCCGCCAGCAGGAGTTGTTCCGCGCTCTCGGGTCGGTCCGGCTTCAGGCCAGTTAGTATATACAGCCAGGCTGCTCCCCGAACCCGCGTAAAGCCGCGCCAATTCTGCTTCAGCGCAAGGACAAGAGAAGTGTCCCAGTCGACCGTGAAAGGGACCTCGGTGACCGTGCCCAGTGTCGCCATGGGCAGACGATCCTTGGTGAAGCCATGCCAGTCGAATCGCCGGAGATTCCCGTTCTCGTCGTACCTGTAGTACCAACCCTGGAAATCCACGCTCGCTATCCCTTTCGCGAACTCGGCCGGGCATTGCAGCTCGAGGCGCAATCCCTGCTCCAGGCGCGGGGTTTTCCAGGGGCACGGCGTGTTCAGCAAACCAAGGTCTCCGTCCATGTCGCAAGCCGCCCCACCGGCCTCGATCGCGAGGTACTGCCCCTTGATGACGCACGAGTGCCAGCCGCCGGCGGTCCGGCGATACCGTACCGGGGCGGGAGGCTTTTGGCGGAAACTGAGCAGGAAAGACGGCCGGTCCGTTTACGTTCTTTGCGAGCGGCTTGTGCGAGCGCTGAAGTGCGCCGGCCATGGTCGCGCCTTCTTTGCGCTCCGCTCATCCCTCGCTCAATACGCCTCCCAGGATGCCGAGGCGGAAAGCTCAAGCCTGGCCTGCGTACTCCGTTTGAAGGGCCCGCACAAGACGCTCGGTCACCGCCTCAACGCTGACGTGCTCGGGTACAATCGAGCAGATCTCCTGGATGACGTCCTCAAAAATGCGGCCGGCTTTGGCGATATGGCTGGGGTTGGTTGTGACTCCGTTCAACAGCCCGGTTGCCTGCGCCCTTTTGACCGCTGTCACGTCAGCCGTGTCGAGGAAGATTTTCATCTTGTCAGATTCCTTTCAAGCGCGGCTTGGCACCTCCTGCAAATCCCGTAGCGTAACAAACCGGCCGGGCGGATCACCCAGTTCCGGGAAGACCGCATCGGCTTCGGAAAAATCCTCGCACGCGGTGTAGCCGCTCATCGTGATCACGCATCGCATGCCGGCCGCCTTGGCCGCCAGCAGTCCGTTTCGGCTGTCCTCTACAACCAGGCAGTCGGGGGCCGCCAGGTTCATTCGCTCGCGGGCGAGGTTGTATATCTCGGGATCGGGCTTCTTCTTGCTGACGATATCGCCCGCGAAGATCTCAAAGCGGCGCCTGCGATCGGGCCCCAGGAGCGTCCGCACAATGGCGGTGACGGCCCTCTCGTTCGATGTCGAGCAGACAGCCAGACGGACCGACGCTGCAATGGCCTCGTCGACAATCCTTCGGATGCCCGACCGCAGCGGCAGTTGGCCGCCCTCGATCAGCTTCATAAAAAGATCCGTCTTCAAGCGATGCAGTTCCTTGATGAAGCCGTCGCGGTCTGCGACCGCCACCGGCCAGCCGACCGTGTCGAAGTAGGACCGCATACGTTCCTTCCCGCCCGCAATCTTAAGAAGCTCGCCATAGAGCGGAACATCCCACGTGACATCGAGGCTCATGGCCGCAAAGGCCTGGTTGAACGCGACGCGGTGGCCATCCCGCTCGGTGTCCACCAGCACACCGTCGCAGTCAAAGATCAGAGCCTTGATCATGTCGAACCTCCCTGTCGTGGCCGGGGCGCTACGCGGCCGATCCCTTCCAAGAAGGTCCCGAGTCGGCTGAGGAACCCCGCCGCGTACGGGCCGTCCACGGCTCGATGGTCGCAGGCCAGGTC
>JACADW010000062.1 GCA_013388445.1 Acidobacteriota bacterium
ATCTGCGCCGCGCGCACCAGGTCCCGGGTAGTGGTGTTCTCGTGCTCCCGCATCTTGTAGTCCTGGTGATAGGCCGTCACATGCCAGGGAATCCCCGGGGAGATTCCGGCAATGAATTCGGTCAGGCGCGTGAGCTCCTCCTCAGAATCATTGAATCCTGGGACAAGCAGCGTCACGATCTCCACCCAGATGCCTGATTCGTAAAGCGCGCGTATCGTATCGAGTATCGGCTTGAGGCGGCCGCCGAGCTTCCGATAGCTCCGGTCGTTGAAGGACTTGAGATCCACCTTGCAGAGGTCGAGCCACGGTCGGAGGTATTCGATCACTTCAGGCGTGCCGTTCCCGTTGGAGACGAAGCCGGTCATCAGACCGGCCGACTTCGCCTCCTGGAAGACAGCGACCGCCCACTCGCTGGTGATGAGCGGCTCGTTGTAAGTGCTGACGATCACATCAGCCTTCTGGACGACGGCAGAACGGACGAGCGCCTCGGGCGAAGTGCACATCGCCGAGGACACCGCATCCGGGTCACGAAGCACCTGTGATGTGATCCAGTTCTGACAATAGCTGCAATGGAGGTCGCATCCGAGCATTCCAAAACTGAAGGCGAGCGTTCCCGGGCGGACATGGAAAAATGGTTTCTTCTCGATCGGGTCGGACTGAGCTCCGGCGACATAGCCCCAGGGCACTCGCAGCACACCGCCCCGGTTGAAACGCACCTTACAGACCCCAGAAGCGCCGTCGGGAATCGGACAGCGATGGCCGCAGGCCACGCAGCGGACCCGATTCCCTTCGAGCTTCTCGTAGAGATCTCCCTCGCGGGTATTCTCGCGCAGGATTTCCTCGAGAGTAACCATGATTTGATTTTATCACAGAGCCATGTGCAGGCCGTGGTATCGGGGCAGAGCGGGTTGAGACAGTTGTGACCTGCTTCGCACGCCGGTGATTCTTGCACGCCTCACATGGGGTTCGCGTTGAGATCGAAACACATCCAGCCTGAAGGTTGCATCAAGCTTGCTTTCGACGGACGGGCCGTCCTTCGCACGAGTCGGGATCGTGAGCCCGATGGTCGGCCCGGCGAATCCAGGTGCGGATCCCCACACGATCCAGCCACTACAGATCAGGTCGCGGCCGGTGGACGGGACGGCAGGCCGCAGCACTGCCAAGTACAGCCAACTGCGGCCAGCCCTGAGCAGATCGCCCCGCATGTCGGGCGGAGCACGGCCGCCTGATGTTTTTCCGCGAACGGCTGAATTGCAGATGTCCTGAAGAAACTCCTCATGAACGGCGCCGGCTAAACGATAGAATCCTTGGGGATAAACCAGGGGATCAGGCGAAATGGCCGCAAGGCCTGCCGGAAACGGCGGCTTCACAGGGCAATGATACAAGGGAGGTAAGGATGCGCGCGCTGGATCTGTCCAGCCGCGATATTCTTCCCTGGTGACATTTCTGAGATGTTGTCAAGTTTGGATGACGTTGGAGGCCGCACGGAACGCTCAGTGGACACGGAATCTGCAGCCTGTCTGCCTGATCGGCCTGCGGTAGCCGTTGCGATCACAAGAGGATGCCTATCCAGCGTTTGAATTTCCAGGCGCGTGCCGCGACGCCTGCGGGCGGGCGGGAGTCATTGGCATTCGCCTCGGCAAACCTCAGCCGTCCTTACTTTCCGAGCCGAGGTGTCCCCTATTCACTGGTCATCCATGTGATCGCGTTCAGCGGTCTTTATTTGCTTTCCGTCCTGCGCGGCCCGACGGAATTCGCGCGTCGTCTGGAGCGTGCTCGTTCTTCTGACCGCCCCGCAGCGGCCAAGAGCTTGCAGGACAGGGTAGTGATGTATCTCCCGATCCACGGAGGCGGCAGCCGGGGCATGGGCCTTGCGGGGAGTGGGTCGGGGGCCCGGCGCAAGAAACCGTCCGTGGTACCGGCATCGAGCAGCCGCGGCTTCGGCTATCCCGGACCACAGCCGATCGTCTCGGATGTGCCGTATCCCACGAACCGCCTCCAGACTCTCCTTCAGCCCGGCCTCAAGAATCCCCCGATCCTGAAGCCGCCGTTGGCTCTACCCAACATCGTACAGACTGCGGACGCCGGTCCGGTGCAGCGGCCCAAGCCGCCGGAGGAGGTCAAGCCAGTTGAGCCGCGACCGGCGGAGCCTCCCAAGGCCGAGCCGGAGGTGAAACCGGCCCCGCCGGTGGTTCTTCCGGTCGAGCTCCAGCCGCCGATGACGGAACTCCCGAAGCTCGTGTGGCCAGCCAAAGGCCTTCAGGATACCCTGATGCCGAAGGTCAAGACTACGGAGCCGCCGCAGCCGGTGCAGCCAAGTCACGCTGTTCAGGATCTCTCACTCTATAAAGAAGCCGCGCCCTCGGAGCCGCCACCTGCACCGGTGGTGGAAACCGGGATCCAGCCTGCGGCGGAAAGCCTGGAGACGCCGAAAGGACCGCCCGCACTGGAATATTTTCCGGTGCAAATGCATGGACCGGACTCGCACGCACTGCTTGCGTTGAGCCCCGTACCGGCCGCGATTCAAAAGGCAATTGAAGTGCCTGCCGGTGAGGCACGCGGGCGCTTCGCGATCTCTCCAGAACCGAATCTCGACGCGCCTGAAACCGAGCCTGGTTCGAAACTCGAGATCTCTCCCTTGCGCACCGGGATCGGAAGTAATGCCACCGCCCCAGTCGGTGATGGGGCCGCTGGAAACGCAACTCAGGGCAGCGTGCCAGTGGGTGCGGGTTCAGGCACGAGCTCGGGCACAGGTGCGGGCTCGGGGCCGGGAAGTGGTAGCGGGTCGGTGCCGGGTCCGGGGGTCAGCTCGGGTTCAGGCGCAGGGACGGGCCGAGGTCCGGGGATAGGAGTCGGCACAGGTTCGGGTTCAGGAACAGGGCCTGGGACGGGAGCAGGCTCGGGGCCCGGCAGGGGACCGTTCCGCGGGATGACGATCGTGGGAGGAGCTAATTACACCGATGCCGCGCCGAATCCTGCGCCGACAGTACGGGCACACCGGCCCTTGCAGACTTCGTGGGGCATCACCGTCATCTCTACAGAAAACAGCGGCGGCGGGCTGCCTGACTTCGGCGTGTTCTCACACGAGCAGGTTTATACCGTCTACCTCGACATGAGAGAGACTGAGACAGATTCAGTCCCTTCATGGACTCTCGAATTCGCGGTGGTTCAAGGGACAGCTTTTCAGTCGATCGCTACCGAAAATCCAGGCCAGAGTCAGCAGGGCCTGATCCTGCCTTTCCCGGCCGTCAAACATCGGCCCGCGCTGCCTGCTGAACTGGTCCGGAAATACCTGAACAGGATGATCATCGTATACGCCATTATCAACACGGACGGAAAGCTGGAGCAGATGTCGGTGAAACAAAGCCCCGACACCCTTCTGAATGAACTGGTGCTTAACGCGCTGAGCAGGTGGGTTTTCCGTCCGGCACGCCTCAACGGGCAGCCTGTTGCCGCAAAGGCCCTTATGGGAATCCCTCTTTGGTCGCCGCAGTAGGACGCCGCAGAGCGCTCCCTGCCACGAGAATGGGATGCCGCGCAGGTGCCGAGGACCCGGCGGCCCTTTTCAGTCATCCCACGAAGCGGGACGGCCCGACGGAGCCCAACAGGCGAACTCTCCCAGCCGGCCCGGATTGGTCGCACCCGGCAGCCGCGACCTGCGGCCGCGCCCACCCATGCGGGATGGCTGAAATGCGCCGGCGGTCGCCGCGTGCTCTCGCGACCTGCTTGGCGGCAGGACGCATCTACCAATGAAGGTGGTGGGCGGTACAGGATTTGAACCTGTGGCCCCCGGTGTGTAAGACCGATGCTCTGCCGCTGAGCTAACCGCCCACAATACCATCTGACTGAAGGGCACGAGTTTGTAACACCCGCGTCGGTGCCTTGTCAATTGCCGCCGCCGAGTCAATCCTCCGGCTGACTCCGCATGGTCAATATGCTAACCTTGTGCGGTGGCGAGCCGCTCCTGATGCAGGCTCGGGAGGCAGATCCCGTGGAATTCAAGAAGTCAACGACGCGAGAGTATTTCGAATCCATAGTAATCACGGCCATCATTGCGCTTTTCGCGACGACCTTCGTCATTCAGGCTTTCAAGATCCCGACCGGATCGATGGAGTCCAATCTCCTCATCGGCGACCACCTCCTGGTCAACAAGTTCGTCTACGGCTACCACTCGGGCCTGCTCGGAAAGCTGCTTCCATACAAGGATCTCAAGCGCGGCGACGTCATTGTCTTCAAGTATCCGAGAGGGCCGGAGACCGCTTATGTGAAGCGCCTGATCGGTCTCTCCGGTGAGAAGGTAGAGATGGTGGGGCGGAAAGTCTACATCGACGGCAAGCCGCTCGAGGAGGATTACACCCAGTATATCGATGCGGGGAGCGAGTACGAGCGCTACGGTCCGTATCAGGTTCCGGAGGGGCAGTATTTCGCCATGGGAGACAACCGCGACAACAGCCAGGACAGCCGCTTTTGGGGCTTCGTCCCCAGGGATCACATCATCGGCAAGGCGCTGGTCATTTACTGGTCCTACGAAACGCCCCGCGACGAGTATCTCCAGACGAGCCTTACGGATAAAGCCAAGCAGTTCACCGACGTCTTCCTGAATTTCTTCACAAAGACCCGCTGGCGCAGGACGCTTAAAATCATCCGATAATGCGCCGTATTTGGCCCACCATCCTGTGCGTGACTTTGATCGCAGGTTCGGTTACAGGCTTGCCGCAGGGACCGTCAAGCCCCGGGATCTCCAGGAAGGCTTCGGTGAGCGGCGCCCGCAAGGTGAAGCGGCTGGAGGATTTTGCCTCCATAGAGCCCCCTCGCGGCAGTCAGACCACCCGGTTCTCCGAGGAAGAGATCAACTCGTTCCTTGCCTACGACCTCAGCTCCAAGTATCACGCCTGCCTGAAGAGCCTGATCGTGCGCATCGAACCCACGGAGCTTCGCGGTGTTTCCGTGCTTGATTTCGACCGGTTGGGAATGACATCGAAGAAGTTCTTCACCAAGCTCATCGCCGGCATGTTCCGGGGCACGCACACACTCAGCATGCGGGGAAAGGTGATTGCGCGGGAGGGCAAGGCTCATTTCGAGCTCGAAGAGGCCGTTTTCGACGATACGAGCCTGCCTAACTTCCTGGTCGAAGAGATCATCTCCACCGTCGGAAAACGGCAGAAGCCTCCCTTCGATCCCCTCCAACCATCGCAGATGCCTTACGGAATCCAGAGGGTAGATTTCTACAAGGGCTACATGATCGTCCGTCAATAGGTTGCTTTTCGTGCCGCGTGTGGACAACCGCTCGCGTGCTCGAATCCGCGCTGACTGGTCGCCTGAGCCAAGGCTCGCAGCGTCCTCGCCGGCGGGGCGAACACCGGTCCTCAGCCTCCTCGCGACCCGGGCGACGGCCCGCCCTGAAAAAGTGTCCATCCGGCGCTGATTTCCGCTAATATATCCTGTTTTTCACGCAGCCACATTTGCCGGGGAGGGCCATGAACGCCAAAGAACTGAGTGCCAGGCTGGCGGCGGCCGGCTCGAAAGAAGACAAGATCGCGTTGCTGGATTCGCATGCCGGAAAGCTCATGGAGCAGGGCAAGCATCGAGAGGCGCTGCGGAGCTACACCAAGGCGCTTGAGATGGAGAAACAGTCGAATGCCAGGGCCTACTTCACGGGTCAGATCGGCATCTGTCATTTCCACCTGGGAAACGACAAGAAAGCGCTCGCTCACCTGTTGCGCTCGGCTCGCATGTTCCAGCCCGACAAGCCGGAATTCATGCCGGACATGTATGGTTTCGTGCACTTCCACCTCGGTTCCCTCTACGAGTATCACGGCAAGCTTTCAAAGTCGCTCGAAGCGCGCCGCGTGTGCGAGCAGTACATCGACAGCCAGGAGAAGGACACGCAGTGGATGCTGTTCGCCGGGATAAGCCGCATCTACGAAGCGCTGGGCAGACATGACGATTCCATCCGGTACTCCCAGAAAGCCATCCAGGTCCTCAGCGACAACGACCCGGGGCTCGCATACCTCTACGAGAGCATGGGGAACAACTACATGAGCCTCGGTCAATACCGCGAGGCCATCAAATACCTTGCGAAAGTGACGGAACTCGACCCGAACTTCGAGCGCCGGGACGAGATCTACATCAAGATTGCCGAGTGCTATCAGCGGTTGACCAACGACAAGCTCGCACTGGAGTCGTATCAGAAGATACTGGAGCTGAAACAGATCTCCGGCAGAAGGGAGAACCTGACCTGGCTGTACCTCAAACTGGCGCACTGTTACTTCAGGCTGGAGCAGTTTGAGAAGTCGCTGCTGGTCACTCTGGAGGCTCTGCGCCGGCAGTCGAGGAGCAAGCAGGAGAGGGCTGAGGTCCGGAGCATGCTCACCTGCAACTATTATGAGATGGGGCGCTACTCGGAGGCGGTCCTGGAAGGTGAAAGAACGATCCGCGCGGCAAGGCGGTTCCCGAACGACAGTGTCTTTTATTTCCGGATGGCCATGAGTTACCACAAGCTCGGAGACCGGAAGTCGTTCGCGAAGTATCGCGCCTTCTGCAAGAAGCACTTCCCGGGCGACGGCTGGAACAAGTACCTGGACAAGCTGACCGGTCTGCCCTGACACGCGGCGGGCCACACTCGCCCCGGAGCATTCAGAGCGCGTGCCGTACGTTCGGTTTGTGTGGCGACGTGCCGGGCAGCCGTAGGGACGTGAGCGTGTGGCCGGCGGGCTGGCGCGTCCTCCCCCGATTCTCTCACTGCGGCCAGACTGGTCTGCAAACAGCCGGCCCGGAGGTCCCAGCGATGGAACGAGCGGCTCGCCGGATCGTTGCCAGGCTTCGTCGCCACGGACACGAGGCGTTGTTTGCGGGCGGGTGCGTGCGGGACCGGATCCTGCGGCGGAGGCCGCAGGACATAGACATCGCCACGAGCGCAACGCCCGCGACCGTCGCTGCCCTGTTTCCGCGCTCCAGCATGGTCGGGGCGCGATACGGTGTAGTGCAGGTCAAGCTTTACGGCCGCGGCTACGAGGTCGCGACCTTTCGCACCGAGGGACCCTACCTTGACGGCCGCCACCCGTCATCGGTGGAATTCGCCACGCCTGTCCAGGATGCCCACAGGCGCGATTTCACCGTCAACGCGCTCTTTTACGACCCGATCACAGACCGCGTGATCGACTATGTGCGCGGGAAAGCCGACATCCGGAATCGTCTTATCCGCACGGTCGGAGAGCCGGAAGCGAGATTCAACGAAGACAAGCTGCGCATGTTGCGCGCCGTGCGCTTCGCCTGCAGCCTCGGCTTTCGAATCGAAGGCCGCACATGGGAGGCCATTCGAGAGCACGCACGGGAAATCACCGGCGTGAGCGGGGAAAGGATCAGGGACGAGATACTCAAGATCCTCACCGGGCCGGACCCGGCCCGCGGCCTGGACCTTTTGTCCGACAGCGGTCTTCTTCGCTGGGTGCTTCCGGAGGTGGAGGCCATGCGCGGCGTTCCCCAGCCCCGGGAGTATCACCCCGAGGGCGACGTCTTCACGCACACGCGTCTTGCGCTGAGCTTCCTCCGGAAGCCGTCGCCGACCCTCGCACTGGCGACCTTGCTGCACGATATCGGAAAACCGCCCACGTACGCTGAGGAGGAGAGGATACGGTTCGACGGACACGTCGAAGTCGGGGCTCGGATGGCTGCGGAGATCTGTCGCCGTCTGAGGCTCTCGAACGATCAGATGGAGCAGATCGTCGACCTTATTGTACACCACCTGCGCTTCATGCATGTGAAGGACATGCGCGTGAGCACGCTTCGGCGCTTCATGGCTAAGCCCAACTTTCGCGACCATCTGGAAATGCATCGTGTCGATTGCATGAGCAGCCACCGCGACATGGACAGCTACCGGTACTGCCTCGGAAGGCTCGATGAGCTCAGTCGTCAGCCGGCACCGCTCGTGCCGCTGCTGCGCGGCCGGGATCTCATCGA
>JACADW010000040.1 GCA_013388445.1 Acidobacteriota bacterium
GGCATGCGGATACCGCGCCATCCTTGCACCCGTCGCCTCCAATACGGAGCGCGCATGCTCCGCCCATTCCTCTTCGCCCCTCAGCCTTCCCAGGCGGAGGAAGGCGAATGCGGCGGCCGAGTTGCCCGACGGGATCGCGTTGTCGGAGTAGTCCTTCGGCCGGTGAATCAGCGGCTCGTGATCGGATGAGGTGAAGTGGAATCCTCCTCCCTGAAAGTCACGGAAGAGGTCCACTGCGGTCTTTGCCAGGTTACCGGCCTCGGCGAGCCAGCTTGCGGCGAAAGTCGCCTGATAGAGAGATATCAGGCCGTCGATGATGAAGGCATAGTCCTCGAGGTAAGCGTTGTATCTTGCCTTTCCGTCCTTGTAGCTTCTGAGCAGGCGACCGCGCTCTTTCATCCGGGAGAGCAGGAAGCGCGCGTTTCGCTCTGCGACGCCGAGAAAGTCGGCCCGGTCCAGCGCGCTTGCCGCCTCGGCGAAGCTGCGCAGCATGAGTCCGTTCCACGCCGCCAGGACTTTCTCGTCCCGCGCGGGTCTGACGCGACGCTCCCTGATTCTGAAGAGCTCCTGCCTGCCGTGCAGGATCACGTCCCTGAGGCGTTCTTCGGAGATGCGTTCCAGGCGGGCGACAAGATCCGCCGCGCGCGGCACGTTCAGGATATTCCTGCCTTCAAAGTGGCCTTCCTGAGTGACGTCGAAATACCTGCAGAAGAGTTCTCCGTCATGCTCGCCGAGCGCGGCGTTCACCTCTTCGGCGCCCCACAGAAAGAACTTCCCCTCCTGACCCTCGCTGTCGGCGTCCTGCGAAGAATAGAAGCCGCCTTCCGGCGAAGTCATTTCCCGGATTACGTAGTCGAGCGTCTCCTCGACGATCCTCCGATAGAAAGGCTTGCCGGTCAGACGGTACGCGTCGAGGTATATCCTGCTGAGCAGGGCGTTGTCGCAGAGCATCTTCTCGAAGTGCGGCACCAGCCACCCGGCATCCACCGAGTAACGGTGGAATCCACCGCCCAGCTGGTCGTAGATGCCTCCGCACCCCATCTTCTCAAGGGTCTGTTCGACCGCCTCGAGGTAGCGCGGCTTGCCGGTGCGGAAATAGGATCTCAGGAGAAAGGTGAGAGCCATCGACGGCGGGAACTTCGGCGCGGTACCGAAGCCTCCGTTCCGGTGGTCGTAGCCGCGCATGATGCCTTCGGCCGCAGTGTCGAGGACGGAGATGTCCAGGCGGGCCTCCCCGCAGGGTGGATCGGCTTGCCTCCGCAGTTCCTCGAGCACCATCGCCGCATCTTCGCGGATCTGGTCGCGCTTCTCCGCGTACGCCCGTGCGACGCCGAGCAGCACTCGCGCAAAGCCCGGCAGGCCATGGCGATCCTCGGGCGGGAAATAGGTTCCGCCATAAAACGGGAAGCCGTCGGGAGTAAGGAAGACGGTCATGGGCCAACCCCCGTGGCCGGTCATCATTTGGACCGCTTCCATGTAGATCGCATCCAGGTCCGGCCGTTCCTCGCGGTCCACTTTGACGTTGACGAAGTGCTCGTTCATGATGCGCGCTACGGCTTCGTTCTCGAAACTCTCGCGTTCCATGACATGGCACCAGTGGCAGGCGGAGTAGCCGATGCTGAGGAGGATCGGTTTGTCCTCGATGGCCGCGCGCCGTAGGGCTTCCTGCCCCCAGGGGTACCAGTCGACCGGATTATGGGCGTGCTGGAGAAGATACGGGCTGGTTTCGCCCGCCAGGCGATTGACGTGCGCGTGTTCCGACATACAGTTGGAGGTTAGAAGGTGGACGCCCCCGCGTCAAGCCTTCACCGGACCTGCGTTGGCAAGGATGAAAACATGCCCGGGTGGAATAGCCCGCGGCATCCCGAGGGGTCGTCTTCGGGACGGTTCTGATTTTGCACCTTTGGCGTCGCAGGGCCGTCGGTGCCCGCTTGCCGTATGGCAGCCGGCGCCTTGGTTCGCGGGACCCGGCTTGCTTCTGACACAATATTCGCCGTTCAAGTCGAAGCACCGATTCCGCGACCGGCACTTCGAGCTGGACATGGACGATCATGCCCGATACAAACCCTTACGGGCCTCACGCTTGGATGATCCTTCCTCATTCTATTCTCATCCGCATACAGGTCCAACCTGGGATTCAGGTCCGGTACCCACGTTCTTGGAGTATCGCTACAGATATCAGCCTGGTTTCCCGGTGGAAACAGTGGCGAATCGCTATCTTCACACAACGGTGAGGACGAGATCCTCCACCCAGCGCGCCAGAAGGAGCCGCGCCTTGTACGTCTCCGGTTCCAGGCCCGCCTCACATTCCTCGGGAGTTGCGCCGGTGCCGATCCTGTTCCAGACCTGCCGAAATAGCGCCGGGTCCTGCTCGTCGGGCCGCATCACCGGCTCTGTTCCCGTGGGCTTGAGACAGCACCCGTCGGGCACGAGCGCCCGTGCCTGCTGCACTTCGTCGTGGAGCCCGATCCCTTCGATGATGAGCGGTCCGAGGTCCTGGTCCTCTTCTGCGCCTGGCCGCTCGCAGGCGGAGCGGTCCCTGCGTCCCAGAAAGGCGAACGTTCCGGGAACCGGATTCACCAGAAGCTGCCGGATGGCGGCCTTTCCCTCGAGCGGTCCGCTTTCGCAGGACTGCAGCCTGCCGCCGCGCAGGGTCATCGTGGCAGCGAGGTTAGCCTGCCTGTCCCTGATGATCAGCACGCCGGTCAGCTGAGACCGGATCAGCCGGCGCAGCAGTTCCGGGAGGCTGAAGAGCTCCAGATCGCCCAGCAGCTTTTCGGAGGGCGCGCCCGTGGGTTCACTCCCCGAGGAGAGATTCTGCAGCGCCTTGAAGGCTGCCCTGCCGAGTTCATGATCGGGAAAGCGGTTGTGGACCCACTCCAGGGCCTGGCGCACCGCCGGCGCTGGTGTCGCGGAGAGCGCTTCGCGCAGGAAGCGGGCAAGAATCCCTTCGGCTTCTTCATGCCTCGTCTCGCCGAGGAAAGTGATCACCTCCCGGACCAGAGGGAGTGGGTAGGATGTCATGAGGAACTAAGCCGCCAGGGTTATCTCGCTGTGGATTGTCGAGTCGTCCGCACGTGGGATACGGTTCAGCAGGCAGATCAGGTTGCACGGAAAATACCACTGAGCCGCGCTTTCCGGATCGCGTGCCGCCACATCCAGCCGCTCCAATGCGGCGGTGCGGGCGGCGTCACCTTGAGCCTCAAGGAGACTCGGAAAGACCCGGCGCCGATCGCGTCTCGGCTCGAGCCGCAGCATTTCCATGACAGCCCGAGGCGAGAGTCCTTCGAAGAAAAGGAGTGCCCGGTTGAGCAGATGGCGTTTCTCGGCCTTTTCGGCGTAGGAGCGCAGGCGATTGAAATCCAGCGATTCGTGGGCTCCGCTGCGGACTGTCGAGGCGATCGATGCATCGACCTCGCCCTTTGCGATCATGTCAGAAGCCAGCTCGAGCATCGAGGCGGCCCTGGCCAGCGAGCCGGAGTTGAACTGCTCGATTGCCGTAGGGAATCGTCGCCATTTCAGCGGCTGAACAGAGTCCGGATCCGGCACGGGAGGCTCGGCGGCCGTGACCGGGAAAGACAGCTGCCAACTCTAATGGAGGCAACTTCTTTGGCCGATACACCCAGTGGATAAAATCCGACACAGCATGGGTGCCCTCACCGGACATTAATTGAGTGAAATCGATGCGGACCGGAACCTCCGTGAAGCTCCACATTGCGTCTCCGCGGCTAAACGAGCTTCGTATCCTCGGGTGCTTGACTGCCGATCCGAATACGACCCAGGCCCAGATTGCCAGGCGCTGCGGGCTTTCCGTGGCCATGGTGAATAACTACATGAGGGATCTTTGCGCCGCCGGCCTGCTCGAGTACCGGCGCAAGAGCTCCAGGAATGTCTCCTATCATGTGACACTCGCAGGCTCGCTCCGGATGCAGGCCATCGAGCAGGAACATCTCGAGGATATGGTTGAGTTGTTCACCGAGGCCAAGAGGCTTATCCTGGACCTCGTCGCCACCCAGGCGGCGGCGCCGTTGCAGCGAGTAGTACTGTATGGTCTGGGCGACATTGCCGTTCTGGCCTTTCATGCCCTCGAATCGCAGAATGTCCGGATCGTGGGCGTCTGCGACGACGATCCTGAAAAGACCGGCCGGGAGTGGTGTGGCCGCGAAGTCTCAAACCCCTCGCAGATCCGCTACCTGGAACCCGATGCAATCATCATCTGCGACCGTGCGCGCGCGGAGGAGATGTGCCGCGGGCTGCGCTATCTGCAGGATCGGGGCATAAAGATCGTGCGCCTCGACCGGCGTGTCGGCCCCGCAACCGCGCCCGCACAGCGCATGCTCATCGCCGGGACCGGAGCCTCTCCCGGCGAGGTCAAGCAGCCCCACGACACAGCGTCCGGCGCCTAGAAAATGTCAGCGCGCCATCTCCCGACTTACCCGGTACTGACGAACCGTGGTCAAACAGGGTACTGCCCGCTACGGTGCCGTGTGCCTCCAGGGGACGTGGAGCAGTCGCTCATTTGCCGCGGCGCACCTGATGATGCATGAAAATACGCCGGGCGGCGCAGGCCGCGGCCGTAGGTCGCGACTGCCGGGCGCGACCATCTGTGGATTGGCAATGATTCAATTCCTTTGGGGCCATCGCGCTGCTGGCGCCTTGCTCCATCCGGCAGCCATAGCCTGCTTGCGCCGATTGGGCGCCCCGCTGCGCCGGACGACTGGCAAGCGCCACCGCCGCCTGCCTCCCATCTTATTGTCGGAAGAGTCCCTCATGGGCCTGTGGCGCACCGAACGACGCACCAAAATGTGCCCGGGCGAAGCGCGTCGCCACGGCCGAGCGGGAGGCGGCCGCCATCGCCGGGAATTGTGGGCCGTACCGCCGGTCCGGCACCCGCCGGGCATCCTGTTTTCGGAACAGTCCCTCACGGGCGCGGCGTGCACCCGAGTCCACGAA
>JACADW010000092.1 GCA_013388445.1 Acidobacteriota bacterium
GAACCGGGCAGAATCTGTGTCTCCGCGCGCTAGGATTGGACGACAACGTGCCGCGTTCACACACCGGGCCGCCGGGAGCATGCCGGCGAAGCCCGGGCGCGGGATCTTGCCGGCAACGGACTCCTGATGGTGCCTTGGCTGTTTCGAACATGTCAACAGGTCAGAAAGGAGGACCGATGGTGATGAAGAAGTGCCCGGGCTTGTAGCCATGTACCTTGAGCCTCTCGGGCACGTTCAGGTTATAGCCATAATCGAGGCGGAGAGGACCGAGCGGAGTCTTTACGCGCAATCCGACACCCACCGTATGACTGAAGTCGGCAAGCCGTATATCTCCTATCCTGCCGAAAACATTCCCGCCATCATAGAAACCGGCCAGCCGTACCATGCGCACCAACGGAAGTCTCAGCTCCAGGTTGCCGATCAGGAGAGAGTTGCCGCCCGTCGGCTCACCGGTCTCGGGATCGACGGGGCCGGCCCTGTCCGTCTCGAAACCGCGCAGGCTCGACCCGCCTCCGGCAAAATAACGCTCGGAAATCGGGATGCTGTCGTCCCGGCCATAGGGCCGACCCAATCCCAGGCGCAGCGAGGTCGCCAGAACCAGGTTGCCGGGAATCCTGCGATAGTAACTGGTCTGAGTGTAGAGCGACAGGTAGTTGTTACTCCCCAGCCAGCGCGTCGTCACGCTGAAGTCGGTCGATGTAAAAAAGCCCCGTTCGGCATCCAGAAAGTTGTCCCTGGTATCGTTTACATAGATGGCGGACAGGGTCGTAAGGTTCCGCGGCCTGTCCTCGCGGGCAAGGATTTCGGAAACCTGCAGGTTGGAGACCCGCACGTTCCGGTAGTTTGTCCGCAGGAGTGCCCAGCTGTGCGTGCTCAGAGGCCTGCTGAACTGGTACGAAATGTTGAACCGGGTCTGGTCGAAGCTGACATCCTCTTCAGCCGAGCCGGAGAGCGACAAATAGGAATTCACTGGAAGGAACTGGACCTGAGACTGCTGGAAGGTCAGGATGGCCGCCTGCTCGACCGCACTCGCCCTGAACCTCAGATCCGCGCGTTTGGCAAGGCCCAGCAGGTTGATGTCGCTCAACTCCAGGGTGCCCCTGACCTTTTCGCGCGTTTCGTAGCCAAGCCCGTATCGAACCGTGTATCTCCGTGATTCCTTGACGCGGACCACCAGGTTCTGGTACGCGGCGTCGCTCTCCTGGAACTGGGGGCCGACCAGAACGTTGTCGAAGACCCCCAGATCCGAGAGCGCCTGCTGGGTCTTGAGCATTCTGCCCAGGCTCAGCGGTTCGCCATCGCCGAGGCCGATGCGGCGCGTGATGACAGAATCACGGGTATGGTCGTTGCCGAACAGAAGGACCCGGTCGACGAAGGAACGCATGCCCTCGTCGACCCGGAACTCCACTGGACGGGCACCTTCCGAGTCCGGGTCGCCCACGCGGTAGACCACCCGTGCGCGAAGATAGCCGGCGTCGTTGTACACGGCGAGAAGGGTCTGGCGATCCTGCTCAGCCAAGGTGGGGGAAAATCCCGATCCGGCACGCAGCCTGAGTCTTGCGAGGAGCGCATCGGATGCCATTACCTGGTTTCCTGTGATCGTGACCGAACGCGTAAGGGCAGGCTTCCCTTCCACAACCTCGAAGACAATTCCTAGTGTCTCCGCGTTGCCGATAGGCTCAACCAAAGGGACGACCTCATTCTCCAGATAACCACGGGAACGGTACAGGCTCTTGATTGCCTCCACGTCGGCGTCGAGCTTTGCGATGCTGTAGACCGACTTCTGCATGAAACCCTGCGGTCGTATCTGGATCGCGGCCTGGAGGTCCTTTGCCGGGACGGCCCTGTTTCCGCGGAACAGCACGTAGGCCACCGATACTCGCCTGCCGGGTATGACCCGGTAACGGAGGATCAGGCCGCCCGTTTCCTGTTTTTCCTGTTCGTAGCTGACCTCGGCTTCAGAATATCCGCGTTCCTCGAGGTATTCCTTGAGATTGCGCCTCCCCTCCTCGAGCAGATCGGGGTCGAGACCTTCTCCCGAGAGAATGGGGAGAAGCCGGGATCTCCGTTCATCGGGAACTTTGAAGCCCTCGAGCACGACGCGGACCCTGCCGAAGTTGAGGAAATTCAGATCGAGCCGGACTCTGTTATCCGCTTCACTGAAGCTTTCCCTGATCTCCGGGCGTGCTCCCAGATAGCCGCGCCTGGTGAGATATGCGCGCAGGCCCGCCAGCCGCTCTTCCAGGCGGCGGCTCGAGTACCTCTCGCCCTGTTTCAGGCCCAGCCGTTCACGGATCGCGGAGACCTCATTGTCCGGCACGCCGCTTATTGCCAGAGAGCCGAGCGTAGCCTGCGGGCCGGTCTCTATTTCAAATGTCGTGTTGACCTGGAAGTCCGTCGGATCCAACTGCGTCCGCGCCTCAACGCGCGCGCGGTAATAACCCTGTGCGCGCAGGAACCCGGCGACGGCCTCGCGCGATTCCTCCAGCCTGCCCCTCGTGTAGCGCTCCCCGACAGGCAGCTCGACCAGCTCAGTCAGGCTTCGGCCGCCCGTGTCCAGGTTTCCCTGGACAGAGAAGTCGTTGAAGTAGTAGCTGAAACGCAACCGGAACAGGACGCGTACACCGTCCGCCGTCCGGGCCGCATCGACGGCGATCGAGTCGAACCGGCCGGTCTCATATAGCCTCTGGATCGCGCTCCTGACACCTGTCCGGGTAAGCAGCTGGCCCACCTCAAGCCCGATCATCGAATCGTAGCGCTGGCGCACGACAGGCCCGTCTGCATCGTAGTCGATCGCGCGGATCACCTCGCCGAAGGGGCCGCTCTGCAGACCGGCACGCGCCGGCGGAGCAGGCAGATTGAGGCTTGCGATCAGCAGGGAGAAAACGATCAGAGGACGGATCGCCACTAAAGGCATTTACCTTCCGCACTGATTGAGGCTATGACTCCGCAGCGTCCAAGATGCGGGACCTCCACAGCATACCATACGTCGATCGGGGCAGTCCCGCGCCGTGCCAAGCCCGCGCCTGCCGATGGGCGCGGGCGGCCCCGAGGCCGAGTCCAGATCACAGAACGGCATCGAGCAGGGCCTCCGTAGCCAGGAAGAGCACGACTCCCAGAAAGACTCCGACCGAGACGGCGACGCCGCGCTCCTTGTTCACTTCGGGGATCAGATCGGATGCGGCGACGTAGAGCGTAACACCGGCGCTGAAGGGCAGCGCCACCGGCAGGAGCCGCCGGCTGAGGGCAAGGCTCAGGACTCCCGCCAGCGTGCTGGCGCTGATGGCCGCAGCTGCAAGAAAAGCCTTCCGGTTGCTTCGCCCCGAAACGCGCATGATGCTGGCTGCGGTGAATCCCTCGGGAATCTTGTGGAGAAAGATCGCCAGGAAGAGGAGCACACCCAGCTCCATCGACAACCAGAATCCCGCAGCGATCAGGGCGCCGTCAAAAAATGCGTGGAGAACAAGCCCGGCCAGCGCCGAATAGGCCGCCCGGGCGTCGAGCATCTCGTCACGGTGGGTTTCTTCGCCGAAGTGGAAATGAGTCGCGATCGTGTGCTCCACCAGGTGGACGAAGAGGTAGCCGGCCAGTATCGACATACCGGCCATGCCGCTCAGATGGAGGCTTTCGGGAATCACCTCCAGAATCGCGGCGGCGAGCATGAACCCCGCACCCAGAGAAATGAAGGAGTTCAGCACGTTGCGCCGGAAATCCGGCCTGGAGGAGACAATCCAGCCCCCGACAAAATTGGCCAGCGAGGCCGTCAGCCCGAGGACTATGAGAATCGGAAATCGTTCCGCAATCACGCTCGCGACACCGTCAGACATTGAACCTGAAGAGTATCACGTCCCCCTCGCGCACGACGTAGTCCTTCCCTTCCAGCCGCAGCACACCCCTGGTCCGGGCCGCGTGGAAAGAGCCCAGCCCGACCGTATCTTCGTAGGGAAGAACCTCGGCTTTGATGAAGCCTTGCGCAAAGTCGCTGTGAATTGCGCCGGCCGCCTGGATGGCCGTCGTGCCCCGGGCAACCGGCCAGGCTCGCGCTTCCGCCTCGTTGACCGTAAAGAAGGAGATGAGGCCGAGCAGAGAAAAGCATGCACGGACCACACGGGACAGGCCGCTCTCCTTGAAACCCAGATCGGCAAGAAAGGCTTCGGCATCGGAGTCGGGAAGAGATGCAATCTCAGCTTCGATCTTTCCGCACACGGCCGTTACCGCGGAGTTTTTCGCCGAGCTATACCTGGAAAGACCGTACTCCTCGACGACCCCCGGGATCCGTTCCGCATCCTCGTCCGCGAGATTGATCACGTTCAGCACCGGCTTGGCTGACAAGAATGTAAAGCCGCGCATGCGCTTTTCATCTTCCTGAGTCAGGTCCAATTCACGCAACGGTCTTTCGCCCTCGAGCATGGTCCTGACACGTTGCAGCAGGGCATGCTCGCTCTCGAGCTCCGCCGACCGGGATTTCTTGAGGTCCTTGGCCACGCGCTCGAGACGTTTCTCGGTAATCGCCAGATCCAGAAAGATCATTTCGAGTTCGAACAGGCCAATGTCCCGCGCAGGTTCGATTGATCCGGCTGGATGCGGGATCGCTGGGTCCCGGAAAGCTCTCACTACGTGGAGCAGGGCGTCCACGTTCTTCAGATTCGTGAGATAGGTGGTCATATCCCCGGCCCGGCCTTCCAGAGCGCCTCGGGCATCGCTGCGGGTCAGGCCAGGCAGATCGATATATTCCACCGCCGCGTGTGTGACCTTCCTGGGCTTGAAGATCCGCCCCAGCCGGTCCAGCCTTGGGTCGGGCACATGGGCGATCCCAATGTGCGCCTCCCCTCTGGTACCCCAGGCGGAGGTCTCCGCATGGCCGCCCGTCA
>JACADW010000093.1 GCA_013388445.1 Acidobacteriota bacterium
CGCGCCCCCCGCCGCTCGACCGCGCCGGGCTTGCGGATGCAGCGAATCTCCACGCCCAGGTGCCTCAAAGCTGCCTGTCCCTCGCCAAAATATGGTCCTCGTTGATTCCGTTGGCTTTCCCGGCTGCCGCACATGACACTTCGAGCCATGATCCCGACGCTCATGCGGCTCCTCGATTCCGCCGGCGTGCCGCGCAAGCCCTGTGATACAGGATGCGGATCTGCGCCGATCCGCGTCCGGAGGGGCTTTGCGAAGTCGGCCTGATTGCTCTGCGGAGCGCGGCCGGGACAGGCTGCGCCGGCTGCATTCCGCAGGGGAATCGCTTCAGGTCGATTGCGTCGCTTGCGCGCACGGCGCGCAGCGCCTTGGCGCACTGCAGCAGGAGGCCGAGGGAGTACTCGATCCTGGCGCGCAGAGAGGCGTCGTGCTCGTCCGCCGGCTGATCCCCCTTCAGCATCCGGCCGACGCTGCGCACGATGACGTGGTCTGGGATGTAGCAGAGCCTCGTGTTCTTGTAGCTGCTCGCCCGCAGCTCAACGATTGTATAGGCGCCTCCCATCGAGGCGGAGACGGCGACGATCATGCCCGGCTTGTGCGTCAGGAGGTCCGTGCCGCAGAGCAGGAAGAAGTTCTTCAGCCCGGCCGGGACCATCCCCGACCACTCCGGCGCGATGATCACGAAGCGGTCGGAGCCCGCCGGCTCGGCGGCGATCGGGTTCCACAGGGCCGCCCATTGGGGATCGTCCTCCCACACGCCCTCGTTCCAGAGGGGCAACGGGTTGCCCGAAAGCGACAACAGGCAGGTCCGGTCCGCGCCGATTCTCTGCAGAACGGCTTCGATGTAACGCGCGACGCGTCCGCACTCGGATTCCTGACGGTGGCTGCCCGCGACAATCGAGATCTTCATTTGCACTTCCACGAGGGTCGAAGCCTCCACAATCATAAGACCATGGGCCGGGCGCAGTGCTTGCCCCGCAGCATAGATTGCGCCTTCAATCCCCAGCACCTCCGTCGAGCAGCAGCAGTGCTTTCCCCTGGCTGTAACGCTCCACGTAGCTCCTCAGTCCTTCCCTGACCTCGTTGATGCCGAACCTCAGGGCAAAGTCGGTTGTCAGCACTCCCCTCCTGACGAGCCGCTTGACCCGGCTGATGGCGCGGAGCGCACCCAAAAGGCCGCGCTTATGCAGCCACTCTCCCATGTAGAAACCTCTCACCGTCTTGCCCGCAAAAATCATGTCGATGGGGTCGATGCCCTCCGAGCGCTTGTCGGAGAGTGCGCCGTAGACCAGCACGGTCGAATGCGCCGGCATGCTGTCGATGAGCGCGCCTGTGGCCGGCCCGGCCACCGCGTCGAAAGCCACTGTGGCACCCAGCTCGTGTGCCAGGTGCCGCAGCCTCTCCGGGAATTCGGGAGACTCGCTGTTCAGCACATGCGACGCCCCCATTTCCCGCAGCCGCACTTCCTGGTCCGGGCGGCGGACGATGTTGATCAGGGGTATGCCCTCCGAGGCGAAAAGCCGGACCAGCATTCGTCCGGCCTGGCTCATGGCGGCATTCTGGATGGCGGCGCGCGCACCCAGTTTCTTCGTCTCGTCGAGAAGGCCGACGGCGGTCAGCGGATTCACGATCAGTGACGCTCCCTGCTCCCAGGGGATTTCCTTCTCGAGCGGTATGCACCCGGTGGCACCCGCGACGAAGTACTCTGCCCACGTGCCGTCCCTGTCCTCCTGGCCACCGCAGGCCACGCGCTTTCCCATGAGCCGCCTGGCGACCAGGCCGCCTCCGTGGTCGACCACGGTTCCGGTTCCCTCCCAGCCCGGCACCGTGGGAAGCCGTTTCTTCACGCCATATAGGCCTCGGATGAGCAGTAGATCGGATTGATTGCAGGGGGCTGCCGCCATGCGCACGAGGACCTGGCCCCGGGAGGGCCGCGGGATCGGCCTGGTAGTAACCTCCAGCGCATCGATGGCGTGCGCCAGGTCGCGATCGTATTGCTTCAACAGTACGGCCTTCATTTCTTTGCGAGAATTCATCGCATGACCTCGGGTATTTCTGGCCGGAGCCTGGCCGGCGGACTACCATCCTTGCCGGTCGAAAATCGGGTGCCGCCAGCGGAACGCCACACACTCGTCCAGGGCTGCGGGGATCCCTTCGTGCACCGTCGGGTAGCGCGGGGAGCCGCCCAGGTCCCGCCACACCAGCCCCGGCTCGACGGGCAAATTCAGGTTGAACCCTATCACGGAGCCGGGTGTCATGATGGTAGGCTGCCTCCGCCAGGACAGAGCCGCGCTTGCCGCCGCGGTGGCACAGAGGGCCATCCAGGAAGGGATCCAATAGGTGCGGAAGCGCGCGTAGTGGTTCTGGATGACGCCCGCAAATTCCCGCCAGCTTACGGCAAGAGCGTCCGCAACGGGAGATGTCCCCGTCCAGCCCTGATCCGCCACGGCGATCATGACGCGGGCCGCGTCCGAGACGTGCATGTGGGCGTAGAGATTGCGGCCTCGGCCCGGCAGGAAGAGATGCCCCCGCCGTATCTGTTCGAACATGAGGTCGCGGGCCCCGTAAACGTGCGGAAGCCGCAGGACTGCCAGCTTCATGGCGGCGCGCCTCGCAATCGATGCCAGCGCGACTTCCGCCTCGACTTTCGCGCGCCCATAATCCAGACGCGGCCCGGTGGGTGTGTCCGGCCCGATGGAGCCGGGACTGCTGCCGTAGACCAGCAGGCTGCTGGCGTAGACGAAAGTCTGTACCCCGGCGGCCGCCGCTGATTCGGCGAGGGCGACGGTGCCGTCCACGATGCTCGGCCGGAGCGTGGAGATATCCTCGAACGTGGCGCGGGCGCCCAGGTGGATGACCGTGTCCATTCCGGAGACCGCGCGGGCCAGGCTGGCGGGCCGGGTCAAGTCTCCCAGCACCAGCTCCGCATCCAGCCCGGACAGCAGCCGGCCCCGCTCGGGACGGCTGACCAGGAAGCGGCTCGGCGTCCCGGCAGCCGCCAGCTGCCGCGCGACCTCGTATCCGATGAACCCGGTGGCGCCTGTTACGAGCGGTCGCATGCGGTCACCCGATCGGCGATGCCATCGAGCATACCCTGGAAAACACGGGCGTGCAGGGGATAGATGCCGTACCAATAGAGCTGGCCCAGGAGCCCGGCCGGATCGAAGACCGCGGTCTGCCGGATGGTCGAGCCGCGCCCGCCGGCGTCGCCCTGGACCTCGAACTCCAGCCAGGCGCGCCCGGGCACCTTCATTTCGGCCCACAGCCGCAGCCGCTGATCGTGCTCGTAGGCCTCGACGCGCCAGAAATCCAGCACATCGCCGACGGCGAGCTGCTCAGGGTCGCGCCGCCCGCGGCGCAGGCCGACGCCGCCCATCAACAGGTCGAGGAAACCCCGGATGCGCCACAGCCAGTCGCCGTAGTACCAGCCCCGTTCGCCGCCGATCCTCCGGATGGGCGCGAAGGCCGCGGAGGGCGGGGCTGCGACATGGACGCTGCGCGTGTCGAGCAGGCGCGTGCCCAGTTGCACGCCCGCCCAAACGCGCTGCGCCCCGGCGGCGGAGCTGGCGTCCGACCAGCGCGTGGCGGCGAATTCCCGGTCCTCGTTGTGCCTGGCCCGCTCGATGGCCTGCCGCAGCCCCATCGGCCGCAGGCCGAATACCTCGTTCGCCGAGGCGTCCGTCACCACCGCAGGATTGCGCAGGCTCTCGATCAGCTTCCGGCCCACGCGCGCGTAAACAGGCGTCGTCAGGCCGAGCCACAAACTCGAGATGTAAGGGGTCAGAAGCGGTACGGGTATCAGCAGGCGGCGCAGGCCCCGCTGCCGGGCGTACTCCAGCATAATCTCGGAATACGACACCTGGTCGGCGCCCCCGATCTCGAAGATACGGCTGGACCCGGGCGGAAGATCCAGCGCGGCCGTCATGTAGTGGATCACGTCCTCGATGGCGATGGGCTGTGTCTTGACCCGCGCCCAGCGCGGACAGACCATGACCGGCAGCCGTTCCACGAGCGCCCGGATCATCTCGTAGGACAGGCTGCCCGAGCGCAGGATGATCGAGGTGCGGAACACGATCAGCGGGACTCCGGAGACACGGAGCACCTCGCCGGTTTCGTGCCGGCTGCGCAGGTGCGGCGATAAACCCAAACGGGGCTCGCCCAGGCCCCCGAGGTAGATGATCCGCCGGACGCCCGCGTCGTGCGCGGCCGCCCCGAAATTCGCCGCCCCCCGGCGGTCCTGCTCCTCGAACTGTCCCGGCGAGCCCATGGAGTGGACGAGATAGTACGCCGTCCTCACACCCGACAGCGCGCGATCGAGCGATGCACGGTCCAGGACGTCGCCCCGGACTACTTCGGTGCCGGGGCCGACCCGCCCCGCCAGGTGCTCGACGCGGCGTGCGAGGCAGCGGAGCGGAGTGCCCTCCGCTTCCAGCGCCCGGAGCAGCCGGCCGCCCACATACCCCGTCGCGCCGGTCGAAAGCACACGCATTTCGTTGTCCATTGTTCGGCCGCTAGGGTTCCGATACCCATGTCCTGGTGCATGGCTGCCGCGCAACTCGTAAGCGTTCGGGATCGGAACTCGTCTGTCCACCGCGCCATGCTGCGTCAGTATCGAACTTCATTGCCATCCGATTGGCAGTTTCCTCAACGATTCACACGCTCCCGGGACAGCCGGTCCGGATACGGGGAGCCTCGGGCGCAAAATTACCCGAGCGCGCCTGGATTGGATTCTCCCGCCCTGTGTCGCGGCTATGATATCACCAACCGCAAGGCTTTCCAGCGGTCGGGTTAAGGGGCATTGGCTCTTCAAGGACTTCTCGAGCCATACGGGCGGCAGCGAACGACGAACCAGGCGGCAAGAGCGCGGTCTTGGGGATCTGGAGGGCAGGTATCCGGACAAAGAGGTGCAGGCCTGAGGGCCTGGAGAAGCACAAGGACTCGAAAGAGCTTCCCATGGCGGTGCGTTCGGACCGAGGGCGCAGGCTCCCTCCTGCGCCATTGCCCAAACAACGCCGTGACTTTGTTCCGCCCTATCGGCCGAGGTGGTTGCTATGGCCCGGCGGGATCGCTTCTTCGGGCCTGCCCATCTCCGTGAACGCTGGCAACAAATGATCCTTTCCTGTGATTAACCGGGCTCCCCGATTCCACGTAACGTAGTTCCAGGCCCATTCGATGAAGACAAGCACTCGGTCGCGGAATTCGATCAGATTCATGAGATGCACAAAGAGCCAGGCAAACCAGGCAACATAGCCTGAGAACCTGAGCGGCCCGAAGACGGCCACCGCGCGATGTCGGCCAATCGTAGCCATCGTACCGTAATTGCGATATCGAAACGCCGGCGTGGGTTTCTTCTGAAGTCGTTTGCGGATGGTGCGCGCGACATGCTTTCCCTGTTGGATGGCGACCGGTGCCACACCGGGCAGAGACATTCCCGGCCCGCAGGCAAGACTAGCCATATCGCCGATCACGAAAAGCTCCGGATAGCCCGCAACCGTGAGATCCGGTTCAAGAGCAACCCGCCCGGCGCGATCCGTCTCGATGCCGGCTAAGCTGGCGATCCGCCCACTCAGAGGTGACGCCTTGACGCCAGCCGCCCAGAGTATGGTGCGGGTGGGTATCTGCTCGGTTTGCTCGCCGGCGCGGATGGTCACATGGTCTGCCGCGATGTCGCTGACCAGTGTCCCGGTCCGAACCATAACGCCCAACTGCTCGAGTTGCTTCTTCGCCCTGGCGGGCAGGCTGCCGGGATAGGAAGGAAGAACCCGATCCGTTCCTTCCAGCAGCACAATGCGGGCATCGGCCGGGTCAATGGACCGGAACTCGTGGGTGAGCGTGTCCCGAGCGATTTCGGCGAGCGCGCCGGCCAATTCCACTCCGGTCGGTCCGCCGCCGACCACCACGAAGGTGAGAAGTTCCCGAACCTTTTCCGGACGTTCGGCCCGCTCGGCAGCCTCAAATGCCATGAAGATTCGGCGTCGGATTTCCGTTGCATCTTCGATGGTTTTCAGGCCGGGTGCCAGCGACTCCCAGTGATCGTTGCCGAAATAATGGTGACCGGCGCCGGTCGCGACAACGAGCGTATCGTAGTCGAGCACACCGTCGGTGAGGATCACGCGGCGATTTGCAAGATCGAAGTCGCGCACCTCGGCCAACAGCACGCGGACGTTCTGCTGGCGTCTCAACACGGACCGCAACGTTGCCGAGATATTTGCCGGCGATAGCCCACCCGTGGCTACTTGATACAACAGCGGCTGAAAGAGGTGAAAGTTCCGTCGGTCAACCAGCGTGACGTCGACCGCCGTGCGCCGCAAGCCGAGCGCGGCGCTGAGACCGGCAAAACCGCCGCCGATGATTACCACACGATGCGGATGTGTCATTGTTCGTCGCTCCAGGGAGCAGTGCCGTACAGCGAGAGCCTCCACCAAGTTCAGGCGATCCGAGATACAGACCCGATGATCGTTGGCAGTGCAACGGACCAGGTAACCGCCACCACCGCGAGGCGGGGGAGACGAGGCGCGAGGCCATCACCGCTGCGAAAGCAGGCGCTATCGGCTTGATACTGTCCGCCGCGGCGACCTACGCGTCGAAAGGGGTCCGCGTCAATGCTGTTGCTCCGGGCCTGGTTCGCACGTCGACGACTGCATGCGCCACAGCCCGCCAACTGCGGCTCCAGGCTGATTCAAGCACAGATGCTTCGACGTCGCCTCTGTAGGCTCCTGCGCCTCCAGCATGCCCTCGCTGCAAGGATCCGAACGCTGAACGCTCGCTTCGAACGCAAGCGCACCGGACTGGGCGCGGCCTCCGGACGCGCTCGCCGTGGCGCGGAAGGCTTGGCAGTCTTCGGGCCTTCATGGTTTCCGGTCCTGCACAGACTTCGCTCACCCCAGGCCGGCGTCATCTTCTCCCGGCGCCGGACATTTCGTATTGCAGCACAAACTGGTGCTGCCCCGGGTCAGGCTGGATCTTCGTGCCCCGGCAGAGGGCGCCGTTGCGGGAATCGGTCGAGTAGACCTGGATCCTGTCGGCGTCCGGCAGGAAGCGGTTCGCCCGGAGCCAGTTTTGGTGGTAATCGGAGAGCAGTTCGTGGACGGGTTTGCCGTGGTCGTTGAGAGAAACCTGCCGCAGGGCCTGGGTCCGGCTCTGATCGCCGTAGTAAATCAAACCCACGTTGGGATGCTTCCGGAAGCACTTGTCCCACATCTGCTGCGGCGAGTTGCCCCGCTTTCCGTGCCGCTTGCTCCAACGCATCCGGCCTTTCGGCGCGTCATGGAAGTCCCGTTCCACCTTGGGCAGCTCGACCGGCCCGAGTCCCATGTGGGTGGTCACGATGGCGCGCCGGTCCGCATTGCCCCGGAGCACCCCGTCAGTCCACTCGAGCACGTCGTCCGGCGCGTTGCACTCCAGGTGCAGGAAAACGAAATCAAGGCCGGCCGCCGAGAATCGCTGCCAGCTGTTCGCGTTGTTTCCCGATATCCCGGGCTTCGGGCCGCCGTATATGCCGCCGTACCAGGCAAAGCGGTTGAAATGCTCCGCGGGAAAACACCGCTGGAACAGAGAACTGTCTCCGTCCGCAGTCATGTCGTGGTTGCCTATTGCTATACCGTAACGGACGGCTGTGTGTCGCCAGAATTCCGTAAGACTGCAGATATACCTGAATTCGACGCAAAAAATGTACACTAAGAACGATTCCATCATAGCGTTACAACCAAGTCCGAGCAACGAAACGGATTCCACTTTGTATTTCCAGCGATAGACGACCGGCGATGCATTCACTTCGGCAAGGTATTGCAGGATCCGATCCTTCAGTTCTGCCTTCGAAGAGACGCGGATCCCACGCAGCATGGTTCTTGCTATCTTGCCGAAGAAGGATTCGACCAGATTCAGCCAGGAGCCGTGCTTGGGCGTGAAGATGAACTCAAAGCGGTTAGGAATGGTCGCCAGGTACGTACGCGTTTCCTTGGAGATGTGGGCCGAGTGATTGTCCAGCACCAGCCGGAGACGGGCCGCAGGTGGGTAACTGCGGCCCAATTCCCGCAGGAAGGAAATGAACTCACGGCTGCGATGGCGGTCGACAACGATTCCGTGAACCTTGCCGCTGAGCAAATCGATGCCAGCCATCAGCATCATCGTGCCGTGGCGGACATACTCGTGATCGCGCCAGATACAGGCATGCTCTCCCGGCACCGGCGGCAGTCGGGCGCCGTGTTTGCGATCGCCTGAATTCCCGGTTTCTCGTCGTAGGAAAGAACCGCGACAAGCACTGCAGCGTCTCCCCCTATTGCGTTTCAAGTCCAACGGCAGTGATTCCGTTTTCTCGTTCCACTCTGGATGGCAGCGATATGACTGTGGCAGGATAGGCTCGCTGAGAGCGAAGCCTTGGCCGGAGAAAAGCAAAGCCCACAGCTCGCGACAGCTGTGGGCTTCTTTTTTTCCTGGTGCTCTAATGCTTGGTAACGAAAGGTGCCAGGACCATGACAGTTTGCTACAACTCTCCCCGCGAAAGCGAGCAAGCTTTTATCTGCACTCCCTATGTGATTGACCCTCAGTGTCGCCGTCGCCCGACGGAGGGAATGGCCCAGTGTCCCTGGGCCAAGGGCTCCGAGCGCTGTCGTTCGAAGAAGCATGATTGGCGTGAGCGCAAGACAGGCCCCTGCATGGCGTTGCGCTTGTTCTACTGCCGCAGTCACAATCGCCACTTCACGGTCTACCCGATGGGGCATGTCCCCTACAGCCGGATTCGCGTGCTGCCCGTCGATGCGGCCGGCCATCCGATAGAGACCGCGGAGGATAGAGTAGTCGGAAACCAGGAGGCTGCAGCTCGCTCGGAAGGGAGCTGGTTTTGAAGCGGCCATGGATGCATCTGCCCGCCAGCTGTGGCCACGCGAGCCCGTGGGCGAGGCCCGATATCCAGGCAACTATGCCGGACAGCGGCGATTGATTGATCGAGCCGGCCGTATTCTCGGACTTTCTGAAACAGTCCCGAAGCGGAAGGGAGAGGCCATCGCGGAAGATCTTGGGATTCCGGGACTGGAGCATGGTCAGGCACGACGGCAGTTCCTGGACGCTACGGGCCTGCGGGAGCGCGGCCAGGCCGTCAGTACGCTGCTCTCCAAGCTCCGGCTGCAACAAGACAGGTGTGTAGAAAAAGCCGGATCCGGGACCCCGGTTTGGCCATATAATGCCGCCAGGCTGGGGCATAAGCCGGGAAGTGGCCATAATTGTTTTTTTATCGGAAGCCGGAGAAGGGGATTCAAGCGGCGAGCTGCAAGGAGGGACCCGAGAGA
>JACADW010000041.1 GCA_013388445.1 Acidobacteriota bacterium
CCGGCCGGCGGCAAGCGCCGGACGATCTACGATGCACGCGGCCGGTATGAACTGCCCGGCCGCCTGGTCCGGGGCGAGGGGGCGCCGAAGAGCAGGGATGCAGCCGTTAACGAAGCATACAACGGCTCCGGCGCAACTTACGATTTCTACGCACGCGTCTTTTCCCGCAACTCGATCAACGACCGCGGGATGCGCCTCGATTCCACGGTCCATTACGGCGTCCGCTACGACAACGCCTTCTGGAACGGCCAGCAGATGGTATTCGGCGATGGTGACGGGCGGATCTTCCGGCGCTTCACCCGGTCCCTCGAAGTCATCGGACACGAGCTTTCTCACGGTGTCATTCAGTTCGAAGCGGGCCTGGAATACCGCGGACAGGCCGGCGCTCTGAACGAATCCTTCGCCGACGTGCTCGGCTCGCTTGTCCGGCAATACCGGAAGAAGCACTCGGCAGAACAGGCGGACTGGCTGATCGGCGGGGGTCTATTCATGCCCGGCGTGAAAGCCAGAGGGATACGGTCTCTGAAGGAACCGGGATCCGCCTACGACGACCCCATCCTGGGCAAGGACCCGCAGCCGGGACACATGCGGGATTACGTCCGGACCACCGAAGACAACGGCGGAGTCCACATCAACTCCGGAATACCCAACCGCGCATTCTACGAACTTGCACGCAGGCTCGGCGGCAATGCCTGGGAGAGGGCAGGCCGGATCTGGTACCTGGCCCTCACGGAAAAACTGCGGCCGAACTCAAGCTTCCGCGACGCAGTCAATCTCACGGTAGAGGCGGCGGGCGAGCTCTACGGCAAGAACAGCAGGGAGCAGAAAGCGACCCGCGAAGCCTGGGCCGAGGTCGGACTGTGAAGGCGCCCGCCGTGGAAATCTGAAAACCGGAGCGCGGCACAGAGGGAGTTGAAAGCGGCAGGCTGGTCCATGATCTGTGGATCCAGACCCGAGGCGCGATCACCTGCTCCTCCATCGGCGGGCGGATGAGCGGTCGGACCTGCAAGTGCGCCCGACAGGGTATCGGGACACTGCCCCCTGACCATCCGCAAACAGGTCCGTGCCGCGAAGGAGCGCAATATCAGGCTACGATTGGGAGGACGACACGACAACCCAGCTCCCCGAGCGCCTCCTTCAACCGGGCGAGCATGGAGTCGCCTTCGTATATCCCGAGGATGGAGCCCCCTGAACCCGCGTAATGGGCTGAGGCGCCGAGGCGGCGCGCGATCATCACCATCTCGACATTGCGAGGATCGAGCCTGTAGATACTCGCTCGGACGTCAAAGTTTTCGTTGATCAGCTCGCCAAGCCGTTTGTGATCGCGCGCCAGAAGGCATTCCCTGCCCTCCCGCGCCAGGTCCGCAACCCGCTTCATCGCATCGATGACCGCCCGATCCCCCGCTTCCCAGCGTGCCCGGACGTTGTTGTGGAAGACGCCGGATATCTCACTGAGGTCGGTGCGATAGGCGATGTACAGTGGAGGCAGAAGCGCAGGGTCCAGGGATTCGTATCTTCCGTGGCCGTGACGCTCCATGTACTCCCGGTCAAAATCCATGTACGTGAGACCCCCGTACACCTGCGCCACCCGGTCCTGCAGGCCCGCGGATATGCCGATCTCCCTGGTCTCCACCGAGAGTATCAGTGAGGGGAGAATCTCTTTGGGAAAGGAGACTCCATAAAACTGCATCAAGGCCTTGAAGACGGCCGTTATGATGGCGCTCGATCCCGCAAGGCCGACCTGCCTGGGAATGTCCGTTTCATAACGCAGAGCGAAGTTCCGGCGGTCAAGCCTGATTCCCTGTTCGGCGCAGTATTCGGCGAAGCGTTTGATCGCCGCCTTGATGAGACGGAGTCCTCCATAATAACCGTGGAGCCTCACGTCCTGGACGAGATCCTCGAGCCGGTCAAAGCAGCATCGGTCCTCCTGGCTCAGAATGATTTCGAGCTCCGGCCACTCATAGACCACGACCCGCGCCGCAAAGTTCTTCACGGCAATCGAGATTGTGCGCCCGTGGTAGCCGTCGGAGGGATTGCCCAACACTCCGGCGCGGGCATGGGCGGCCGACCTAATGATTTGCATTGTTCAATGCCCGGATCCTGCGCGCGAGGTGCGGATACTCAAGCAGCGCAAATTCGATGAAAGCCTCAAAATAGGTCTCGAAGTTGCCGATGTCGTACCTTTTTTCGTTTTCACCCAGGCAGAGGCCCGCGATCTTCCGGCCCTGTTCCAGCAATATCCGAATGGCGTCTGTCAATTGAATCTCTCCCCCCTTCCCAGGGGCCGTCTGCTCGAGGGCGGGATAGATTTCCGGACCGAAAACGTATCGGGCGGCGATGGCAAGATTGCTGGGCGCCTGCTCCGGGGCCGGCTTTTCGACGAGGTCGTCAATCAGAAAAGCACCGGACAACAGCCCGGCTCCCCTCTTCACTATGCCGTAGGAGGAGACGTAATCCAGCGGCACTTCTTCCACGGCGATCACGCAGCTGACACGCTCGGACTCGAAGACCTCCGACATTCGTTCGACGATTCTGGACTCGCCGCGCAGGCCGATGATGCTGTCGCCGAGCGCCACGATGAAGGGGGCATCCTGCGTGAAATACTGCGCGCAGAGCACGGCATCGCCCAATCCTTTCTGCCTGCGCTGGCGCGTGAAGAAAAACTGCATGCGCATGCGTTCGTACTCGAGCTCGGCCAGCAGCTCTTCCTTGCCCCCCTCCCGCAGCGTCCGCATCAGCTCATGATCGAAATCGAAGTGGTTTTCGATCGAGGTCTTGTTTCGGCCCGTGATGAAAAGCACCTGCTTTACGCCATTCGCCTCGAGTTCCTCGATCACATACTGCACGACGGGCTTCTTGGCTACGGGGAGCATCTCCTTGGGCTGCGACTTGGTCGCAGGGAGAAGCCTGGTTCCCAAACCGGCGACTGGGACGACGGCAAGCGAAATCATGGGTTAAGAATCCATCTTGTGGCTAAGGGCGGAACCGGCGCATCGGGATAGCTCTCTGCACGCCGACATTCCCGGGTCGGTGATCCTGCCCGACTGCTCTTTTCATTCATACCATCTCGACCGGGAGGATGCCATCTATTAGGATTAGATGCTCTCTGCTATGATCTCTGGCCTATGCAGCGCCCGATCCATGAGATTCACGGTCTGAAGCTCTTCGAGACCCGTTCCTTCCCCGACGAGAGAGGCGTCCTCCTGCAGGCGTTCGTCCGGAGCGATCTGGCCAGGCGAGGCGTACCGGCCGATTTTCGACAGGCGATCCAGAGCCGCTCGCATCGCGGGGTCGTTCGGGGCCTCCATTTTCAGTGGAACCCGCCTCAAGGGAAGCTGGTCCGTTGCGTCTGGGGGCGCATATATGATGCCGTCCTGGACATCAGGCACGGTTCGCCGACGCTCGGTGACCACGCCACCGTGGAACTGTCCGCAGAAAACAACCTGGTTCTCTGGGTGCCGCCGGGCTTGGCTCACGGCTTCATGTCCCTTGAGGATAACACCATTGTGCACTATTTGTGCACCGAGGAATGGAACCGGGAGGGCGAGGGCGGAATCCTATGGAATGACCCCGCGCTCTCCATCGCCTGGCCGAATCCTGCCGCCCTGGTATCTGCAAAGGACCAGCGGAATCCCTCGCTTGGCGAATGGCTCTGCGACCCGCGCTCCCGTTCTTTCCGCTATCCGGAAGGATAACCTTCGCCCGGAAGCTTAGCCCAAGTCGGGGAACACATCCCCAACCTGCAGATTTGGTTAAACTTCGCCGGCAGATCTTCCGATGCGATGGGCATGGTTACCATTGTCCTCGCTGTTGTTTTGTTCGCCGGTGCGGCCGCACAGGACGAATCGGCCTGTCTTGGGTTCATTGACCGTTCCCTCCTGCCGATGGATGTCTATGTAGCGGGTACCGAATTCGAGGGACTCAGTACCCTCGCCGAGCAGGCCGAGCTGATTTATCTCAACGGGCCAGGCCTGGGTTCACTGCGTGCCGGCGGCACCTATCTTGTCGTTCGGCCGGAAGGCTATGTGAATCATCCTTGGACCAAGGCCCCTGTGGGGATCTACTACCGGGAGTTGGGAACGATAAGGATCGAAAGGACCGGGCCTGCGGCTGCCGCGGCTCTGGTCATGGCGAGCTGCCGTCCGATCATGAAGGGTGACCGCGTCATTCCCATGCGGGAGCAACCTTCCGTGCCGGTGAAGGCAGAGTCTTCCGACAGACTCGCAACCGCGCCCGAAGGCGCTCTTGCCAGCGCGGTGGTGCTCGGATTGGACGACCGTCGGGAGCTTGGCGCCGGAGACGTGTGCTTCATCGGGGTAGGAACCAGAGATGGCGTCCGGCCTGGAGACCGCTTCACGGTCTATCGCCCCCAGCCGCCCTTTAGCCCGCAGGACCTGAGCGTGGCCGGGTCTGAAAAGGCCCGGACCTACAGGAAAGTCCTCAGCGGGCTTCACAGGCGGGAGGTGAGCAACATGCTCAGGGCACGCTCGCTGCCGGACAGAATGATGGGGGATCTCGTCATCCTCAGGGCTTCGGAGACCACGGCGGTCGCCAAGGTTGTCAACAGCCGCGCTGAAATTCACATCGGCGACAAGGCGGTGCGCCGCTGAAACGTGAACCGTACAGCTTTCGTGTGCGGGTCCCGCTGATCTTCAGGCAGGCTCCCATAGCCGCAGATAGGCGCAGTATCACGGAAGGCATGTCACCGGCCAACCGCATGGCGTGCGCCATCAGCCGAGTGCACGGCCCGGCGTCCAGTCGGGATTGGGGTCCTGCGGCGCGAGGCACCCGGCAATCACTCCGAAAAGACCTGAGCCTCGAACAGATAGATCGCAGTCGCAGGATCTCGCCAGGCGTCTCCGCTCAGCCCTGCCTTGTGACAGGTCTGCGTCAGGAAACTCTCACGATCCCAGCCGTAATCCGTGGCGACCTGGGGCAGCAGAAGCCCTCGCCGGTGCCCCCGCACCATGTACAGACCGTGTTTACCGACTTTGATCTCGGAAATGTTGTCGGCGACTTTCAAGGCGGAAAGCACCGAGATCTCGATCTTGATCTCAGGCAGCTCGTCGGCCGTCACCGGGTCGAAGCGAAAGTCCTCGACGGCCGCACTAACGGCGCATCGCTGTACCGTGCGGTAGAGCGGTCCTTCCGGTTCGATGAGCCCGATGCAACCCCGGAGCTCATCCCCCCGGTGCAGTGAAACAAACGCGCCGGCCAGCTGGTGCAGCTCGGGCCGGTCGGGGCGCGTGTCGCCGACCTTCCCTGTAGCAAAGTAACTATCGAGGCTGCCGCGGGCCAGTTTCAGCAGCTCTTTCCGAGCAGACTCGTTGAGGTGGATCATTGCATTCCTCCCGGCCCAGAAATCCGAAAAGCAGGCGCTCAGCCTCGCCGGGCCGCAGCGCGTGAGAACAAGACCTTCTGATTCCTTGCACGAGGTTCAAGTCAGAAACGGGACGCTACCCCGAGTCCTCCTGCCCGAGGGATGCCCGCTGTTTCTGATTCAGTCGCTCAAGCTTGCGGAGCCGGCGCAATTCACGCCGTTCGGCAATGCGCTGCCTGCGCCGCTCGAGAATTCTGAGACGCCTGCGCTCGCGATACTTGATGCTGTCGTCAAGCTTTGACCAGAATTCGCGAAGGTACTGGACCAGCGAGAGAAGGGCGAAGATCACGACGGCCCAGAGCAACAGCCTGGCCGTACCCATCACCCATCCTCCCCACACCCTGCCCAGGATCAGGCCGGTTACTGCCGCCACCTGAGCCACCATCTTGCCCTTCCCGAGAGTGGAAACATCGATCGAGAAACCTTCATGGGCAGCGATGCTGCGCAGGCCGCTCACCGCGAACTCCCTGCCGATGATGATGGCCACCATCCAGGCCGGGGCCACGTCCAGCTGAACAAGGGATATGAGTGCGGATGAGATCAGCAGTTTGTCGGCAATGGGGTCCAGGAGCCGGCCGACCGTTGTCACCTGACCTCGCCGCCGCGCAAAATAGCCGTCCAGCAGATCCGTGAGGGCAGCGGCCAGGAAGAGGCCGGCGCCCCATGCGGCCCAATTCGCCATCCTGGTCGTCAACAGCACCACGACGACAAGCGGGATCAAGAATATGCGGCCGAGTGTCAGAGCATTCGGAAGATTCATGGCCGGCTACATTTAAGCACTACGGGCGACTCCGCACAAAGCACAAACCGCTCGGCAAGCATCGTACCGGCGAAGAGCGGGCCGCACCGGATGTTTCCCCCACTACGGGATCCCTTCTTCTCGCCGCAGCAGCTCCTTTCCCTTTCCGCATTCGGGATGGTGAACCGCCTTTTTCCTGTGCAGCGCAGGGTGTCAGGACTGGAGGACGACCGTGGTGCCGCAGTGGGAAAGCACCCGCTCCGTTGTGCTGCCGAAAATCATTTCGCGAACGGGCGAATGACCGTAAGCACCCATGACCAACACGTCTGCCTGCATCGACGCGACGAGCTCGCAGATCAGTTCCGAGGCCTTGGTGCCGATAATCACCTCTTTTCCGGGCATAAGACCGTGGTGATAGAGGAACGCTTCGGCCGGCTCGATCACCTCCAGACCCGCCGCTTGCGAAGAGGCCACCGTGATCACCGTGCACTCGACGCCGGGGCGGCCGCCGAGTTCGGCAGCCACAGGCAACGCCCGCGCCGCATGGGAGCTTCCGTCGAAGGCGAGCAGCACCCTGCGCACATCGCCGCCGGGCGGCAGGCCCCGGCCAGTCACAAGAACGGGCCGGATACACGTGCGCACTACCTGAGATACCAGGGGGTCCACCCGGTCGCGGCTTGTGCCGTCGCGCGTGTATCCTGCGCGTCCCATGACAACGATATCGTGTGCCACCGCCTGTCGGGCGATGACTTCGGCAGGGATGCCCGTTCTTGTCTCCGTCGAACTGCGGATGCCCGCGGCAGCGCTTTCGGCGGCGAACTGTTCCAGCCGTTCCCTGGCAAGGGAGGTCAGTTCCCCCAGGTAGGACTGGGTCTCCGCCAACGGCGGCGTGATCACGGACGGCATGAATCCATCCGGTGTTCCCAACACGGGGATCTCAAACGACTTGACGTCGATGACGGCAAGCGCGTGGATCTGACTGCCTTCCTTCCTGGCAAGCCAGAAGGCATAGTCACGCACAACCGGATTCAGCGGTCCATCGGACATCGGTAGCAGAATGGAACGGATCATAGTGCCTCCCGCGCTGCAGTCGCTAATGCTGAGGTGCAAGCTCCAGACGGATCAGCGAAGGCCCTCGGCTGAATCGTTCACCCGCCCGTGCGAATCGTCAAGCGAGATGCGCTGCAGGACTTCGGCAGCGGCGGAATCCCGCCGGACAATCCGACGCGGCCGGAAGCAGCAAATGCACGCATGATCTCCAATGGTCCTGAGTGAATCTCAACCCCTGATAGCGATCCCGGAAATCACGCCGCCCGCAGGAAACAAATCACGCCCGGGCTACATCGTCTCTCTCCGCATAATGGTCGAGGCCGGGGGCCCGGAACGGTCCTACCTTCGCCATGTCCCTCGACCGCTTTGTCTCTTTATTCCTCCCGTTACGAGCGGATCGCTCCATGTTTCGGATGGAGCGACGGATCTCCTGCCGGCCGGAAGCCTAGGTCAGGCCGAGATCCGACTTGATCTTGAACAGGTTCATGATATCGCGGCGCGAGACTATTCCGACAAGCCTTCCATCCTCCAGCACCGGCATGCGGCCCACATCGGCCGCCACCATCCGCGTCAGCGCTTCCGTCGCATCGTCGCCCGGCCTGAGCGATAGCACTCGGTCGGCCGCGGTCATCACATCCCGAACCTGCTTGAACCCCCAGAGTTCCTTGGGCACGGGCCGTATGTCCGCGAGCGATACCATCCCTACGAACTCCTCCCTGTCGAGCACCGGGAAGCTGCTCAGGTGGTGCCGGTACACGTAGTCACGTATCAATTCATCAAGAGACGTCAACCAGTCGACAGATACCACATTTTCCGTCATGATCTGGCGTACCTGGACCCCCTTGAGCGCCTCCTTCAGCACCGCAGCCTGATAGCTTCCGACCGCGGATTGCTTCATGAAGAGGCCTATGAAGATAAACCATAGTCCGGCTACGAGAGCCTGGGTGAAAAAGAGGAGCACCGCCCCGAACAGAATCAGAACGAGGGCGAATCCATTCCCGATCCGGCTTGCGGTCTTTGTAGCCCTGGTGAGGTCGTTCCAACGATCCCAGAGGATTGCGCGCAGGATGCGACCGCCGTCGAGCGGAAAGCCAGGGATCATGTTGAAGAATGCCAGAAGGCCGTTGGCCGTGGCCAGGTAGCCGGCCACCGCGGCAACGGGCCGCAGCCATCCACCCATCCACAGCACCAGATAGACTGAACCGAATATGCAGGCCAGAGCCATGCTGGTTGCCGGGCCCGCCAGGGCTATGAGAAACTCGTGCCTCCCCGACCTTGGCTCGCTCGAAACTTGGGCGACGCCCCCGAAGATGAAAAGCCGTATGCTGAGGACCCGCATCCCTTGCCCCATCGCGACCAGGGAGTGGGCCAGTTCGTGCGCCAGGACCGAGAGAAAGAGCAGCAGGGCGGCCACAATGCCCATCAGCCAGTATTCGGGCGTGGAGTATGATTTTTCAGTCCGCGGAAAATAGCTCTCGGCCATGGAAAAAACGACGAGAAGGAATATGACGAACCAGGAGTAGTCGATCACGACCTGGACGCCGCGGATCTTGAGGAGGTTTATGCCGCGAAGCTGCATGGTGTACATATACCACGAAAGGCACACACCGCAGAGAGGAGCCGGACGAAAAGACGGCTGGCGAGCGGTTTTCAGGGGCGCCAGCGGTCAATCGGTTCTGATATCATGATCAGTTACGGAAGGAGAATACTCACTTGATGAAGGCATTGATCCTGGCGGGAGGGAAGGGCGCCCACCTGCGCCCCCTTGCGCTTCAGACTCCGAAGCCCATCGTGCCGCTGGCCAATATCCCTTTCCTGTTCTTTCAGATCGATCGCATCAAACGGGCAGGCATCACGGAGATTATCCTGAGTCTGTCCTACCAGCCGCGGAAGATCATGGATATCTTCGGCGACGGCACCCAGTACGGCGTGATCATCCGCTATACGCACGAGGAGGAGCCAAGGGGAACCGCGGGAGCCTTCAAGGCAGCCGAAAACCTGATCGACGATACCACCCTCGTTCTCAATGGAGACGTCCTGACCGACACGGACCTCCGGGAGGTAATCCAATATCACCGGGGGCTCGGGCCCGAGGCAACCATCGTCACCGCACGCGTGATGAACCCGGCGGGCTATGGCCTGGTCGAGGCCGACGCCGAAGGCCGGGTCCTGAGCTTCACGGAAAAGCCCGCAGAGGACGACGTGACCGGCGATACGATCAACGCCGGAATCTATGTGCTGGAGCCTTCAGTGCTCGGGCGAATCCAGCCGACCGGCCCGCAGAGCTTCGAACGGGAAATCTTTCCCGCAATGCTCCACGAGGGGGCCCGGGTCCAGGCGTTTCTGACGCGCGCCTACTGGCAGGATATCGGGAGTCCCGCAAAATATCTCGAGGCCCACTTCGGCATCATGTCCGGCCGTGTCAAGCTCCCCGCCCACCCTCAAAGGGCATGCCCCCCGAATTCCTGGGAAAAAGAGCAGGTTTCGATCGACCGCTTCTCGATCCTGGATGGCGGCTGCGTCATCAAACCGGGTGTGGTCATCGAAAACTCCGTGCTCGGTGAGGACTGTCGGGTCGAGGAGGGAGCACTGATACGCGACTCCGTCATCTGGAGCGGAACCAGGATCAAGCCCCATGCCCAGATCCAGCGGAGCATCCTGGGACGTCAGTGCCATGTCGGGGAAGGGGCGCGCCTCCGGTCCGGAACCGTACTCGGTGACAAGAGCATCGTCAGCGATTACAGCATCGTTTGACAGGCGAGCAGTCCAGCGACCCGGTCATCAAGCCGTCTTGCCGGCAGGTGGTTTCGCGAACGCTCGAGAGGGCAGGGACCCGCTCATATCAACACGTCAAGCGGCGGGTCCTCCTGCCCGCTTGATCACCGGATGATTTCGTCATCAGAGCACGTCCGCCCCCTTCCCTCGCGCATTCCGCCGAACCGCTCGCCTCCTGGATTGGGCGATGGCTCGATCAACGGTCGAGAATAGGCTTGAAGTGCGCGACGATCGCCTGCGCGACCTTTGGGCCCACATACGGCGCCAGCTCGTCGAAGCCGGCCGACCGTACCCGTTCGAGGCTACCGAAGGCACGCAGCAGGACTTTCCTGCGGACTTCGCCGATCCCCGGAATCTCCAGCAGTTCGGAATCAAAGTCGCGCAGTTCACGACGCTTTCTGTGGTAGGCGACGGCGAAGCGGTGAGCCTCATCGCGCATGGTCTGGAACAGGTGCAGCAGCGGGGACTCCTTGGGGAGTTGCAGCGGCCGTTCCTCCATACCCTTGACGAAAATGGTCTCTTCCCGCTTCGCGATCGCGGCCACCGGCTGGCTTTCGAGACCCAGATCTTCTAGCGCCGCAACCGCCGCGGCCAGCTGCCCCTTCCCTCCGTCGATCAGGACCAGGTCCGGCAGGCGGCTCTCGTCTTCCTCGAGCACATTCTCGTAGTGACGGTGGACGGATTCGCGCATCGCCGCGTAATCGTCGGGGCCCTTGACGCTCTCGATCTTGAATTTTCGGTAGGCACTCCGTTTCATCGCGCCATTCTCGCAGACGACCATGCTCGCGACGGTGTCTGCTCCCTGGACGTGAGAGACGTCGAAGGTCTCGATCCTCCGCGGAAGAGAATCCAGCCCCAGGAGTGACTGCAGCGGTTCGAGCAGTTCAGCTCCCATCGGCCTCAGAACACGGAAGCGGGTCTCGAAGGCCATTTTCGCGTTGCGTGTGACCAGCTCCAGCAGGCCGGCCTTGAGGCCGCGCTTCGGGGAGCGGATGTGAACACGCCTCCCCTTCCGTTCCGACAGCCATGTCTCGAGCACTTCTGCATCCTCTATGTCGCTCGGGATGTATATCTCGTTCGGGGTGAAGGTGTCCTGCAGATAGTACTGTTTGAGGGCTGAAGAGAAGAACTCCGCAGGGTCGAAGGAAATAAGGTCTTCCCAATAGAATTCGCGCCGGCCGACGATCCTCCCGCTGCGCATCACGAAGACCTGGAGCGCAAGGCGCGATCCCTCCTGATGGTAACCGTACAGGTCGCTGTCTTCCTCCCCCGCGAGAATCATCTTCTGCCTTTCGGAGATGTCTCTGACCATCGTGATCCAGTCGCGAAAGACCGCCGCTGACTCATAGTTGAGACTGGCCGCGGCCGCGGCCATGCGCTCCTCCAACTGGCGGACCAGATCGTCCGTCCTGCCGGAGAGCAGCAGCTTCACATCCTCTACCGCCCGATCATATTCCGCCTTTGTGCAGAGGCCTGAGACGCAGGGCCCGAGGCATCTTTTCATCTGGTAGTCAAGGCAGGGCCTTGGCAGGCCTCCGTCGATCTCTAAGTTGCACGTGCGCAGCTTGAAGTACTTGTTGACCAGCTTGAGCGTCCTGCGTGCGTAGCCCGCCGGGAGGAACGGGCCGAAATAGAGGGCGCCGTCACGCCGGATACGCCGGGTAATGAAAATGCGCGGATACGGCTCGTTGACCGTCAGCTTGAGGTAGGGAAAGCTCTTGTCATCCTTGAGGTTGATGTTGTACCTGGGCTGGTTGTTCTTGACCAGCGTGGACTCGAGTATCAGCGCCTCGACCTCGCTGTCGGTAACGATGTACTCCAGATCAGCGATTTCAGCCACCAGGCGGTCGGTCTTCGGATCAGGGGAGCGGCTCTCGTGAAAGTACGAACGGACCCTGTTCCGCAGCGACCTGGCTTTGCCGACGTAGATGATGCGGCCCGCGCCATCCCGGTAAAGGTACACACCTGGCTGGTTCGGCAGGCTGTCGAGTTTCTCCTGCAGCATGCTGAGCATCCGGGATCCGTCACGGCCGCCACACGGCGGTCGGGGTCATCGCCGGGAGACGAACGACACTCCTGGACACAAGAGGTTCTTCGGACTCAAGGTATCCGGCGACAGTCCGCCGCTGGCGCCCGTCCTTCTTTCAGTATGGTCAACATGGCGTCATGTATCAAGCCGTTCGTCGCGACACATTCGGTTTCGTAGATCGAGCCCTGCTCACCCCGGAAGTTCGTCACCCTGCCGCCTGCCTCCCGGACGATCAGGTAGCCCGCGGCACAGTCCCAGGGATGGAGTTTGATCTCCCAGAACCCTTCGAAGATCCCCGCCGCCACATAGCAGAGATCCATCGCTGCCGAGCCTCCGCGCCTGACAGCTCTTGAGCGAACGGCGAACTCGGCGAAGTATCCGAGATTGTTCTCCTCGCTGGTCCGGATGTCATAGGGGAAGCCGGTGGCCAGCAGGCTGCTGTCCAGATCCGATACTCCCGAAACATGGATCCGCCGGCCGTTCAGCCACGCACCACGGCCGCGGCGCGCCGTGAAGAGCTCCTGGAGGACCGGATTGTAGATGACGCCGAACTGGAGATCACCCTCCACCTCCAGGCCGATCGAGACGGCAAACAGCGGGAAGCCGTGCGCATAGTTGGTCGTGCCGTCCAGCGGATCGACGATCCAGGTGACCGGCGCGCGCCCGGTCTCGGCGTACCTCTCCTCGGACAGAATCGCATGGTCCGGGAATTCACGCCGCAGGACAGAAACGACGAGCTCCTCGGCCGCGAGGTCGACCTCGGTGACCAGGTTGATCACGCCCTTGCGGCGGACATCGACTCGGGTGCGAAAGCGCCTCTTGAGCAGATCCCCGGCAGCCAACGCTGCCGAGGTTCCGATCTCGGCGAATCTGTCACTGTCGTGCTTGTTCATCTCGGGCGCACCGCTTCCTCCCTGCGGATCTTCACTTTTCGTCGAGCCGGATGACCTCAACCCCTTTTGGCATGCGGAACCGGAACCGGCTGTCGTCTATCCGCAGGCCGGTGCGCAGGTCCGTCAGCAGGAATTCCGACGTGTTGCCCGTACGCTCCCGGATCACGATGCGCCTCAGGTCGTGGGTGCGGAGGTCGATCTCAAGGACCAGGAATGTATATTCCTGATCAAGACCGTAGGGGCTGAGTCGCACAAGCACGGTCCCTTCGGCGCGGGCCTTGAATTCCGATTCAGGCGCGACAGCGAAGCTGCGCAGGATGTCTCCTCGGCCCAGCAGAAACTGCAGGGGCGTGCCGCGGAGGTCGGAATCGGTGAAGGAGCGGACCATCACCTGCCCGTCTTCCGGGACGTAGAGGAAAGTCTCCCGCCCGTCGGCAATGAAGAGCTTCGTCTCCGGCCGGTTGTATTCCCAGCGCATCAACCCGGGCTTCTTCATCCAGAATGTTCCGGATTCGACCTGGTCGACACCGGGAGCGCGGTAGCGCTGCTCGAATTGACCCGTCACCGTGCGTACCGACGCATACCGCCGCTGCAGCCCGGCGATAGTGTCCAGCAGAGCGTCCTGGAAGGGGGGCTGCGCAGCGACGGGCAGGCAGCACAAAAACAATCCCGCCAGAATCGCGAGACGAGAAATCTGAGATACTGTGCGCACGCTACTCCTGCTGTTTTTCCAGTTCCCCTTCGAGCTCCGGGTTCTTGACCGCATCGATCAGCAGCATCGCGATGCCGATGGTGATGGCCGAGTCGGCCACATTGAATGTCGGCCAGTGGAAGATATCCCGGATGTGGAATTCGATGAAATCGACCACGAAGCCATGGCGGATCCTGTCGATGAAATTCCCGAGGATCCCGCCCATCACGACTGCGAGCGCAGCCCGCAGAAGCGTGCGGCCCGCGGGCACGCGCGCGCCGTACAGAAGAATGAAAACCACCGCCGCGACCGCC
>JACADW010000042.1 GCA_013388445.1 Acidobacteriota bacterium
CTGCTGGAAAGCCCCAGCGGCCACCTATTCGGCTGGAGCCAGGATGCCGGCATGGGATGGGATCCGTCCAGCCTCGGCGCCAAGGAGATCCTCATCCTGAGCACGCAGGGGGGAATCCGTGACGCGGATGGAAAGCCGGTGGCGCTCGGCTATCACACCGGGCACTGGGAGGTAGGCCTTCTGATGGTTGCGGCTGCCGATGAGCTGAGGACCCGCGGCTACGTTCCGTTTGCAGGCTTCTGCACCGATCCCTGCGATGGGCGGACGCAGGGGACGGCCGGGATGATGGACAGCCTTGCGTATCGCAACGATGCGGCCGTTGTACTGCGGCGGCTCATCCGGTCGCTCCCGACCCGCAGGGGCGTGATCGGGGTGGCCACCTGCGACAAGGGACTTCCTGCGATGATGATGGCGCTGGCAGGAATGGCGGAACTGCCTTCGGTGCTCGTGCCGGGAGGCGTGACGCTTCCCTCCGAGGGCGCCGAGGACACCGCCATCATCCAGTCGATCGGGGCGAGGTTTGCGCACGGGTTGATCACGCTTGACGAGGCGAGGGAGGCAGGCTGCCGCGTGTGCGGGTCTCCCGGAGGCGGATGCCAGTTTCTGGGCACGGCGGCTACCTCGCAGGTGGTGGCTGAAGCCCTGGGAATGGCTATCCCGCACTCCGCCTTGAGTCCGTCCGGCCAGGCGGTATGGCTCGACATGGCACGGCGCTCGGCACGCGCATGGACTCGTCTCGAATCCCGCGGCATACCGCTCGGCGAGGTGTTCACCCGCGAGTCGCTGCGCAATGCGATGGTGGTACACGCCGCCTTTGGAGGCTCGACCAACCTCCTGCTGCATCTGCCCGCAGTGGCCCACGCGCGTGGAGTTGAACGTCCCGGCCTGGAGGACTGGATTCGAGTGAATCGCAGCGTGCCTCGTTTGGTGGATGCTCTGCCGAACGGACCGAATAACCACCCGACCATCCAGGTTTTCCTGGCCGGCGGCGTGCCCGAAGTCATGCTTCATCTCAGCGAGGCCGGGCTCCTGAACAGGGATTGTCTCACCGCAACCGGGGAACCGCTGACCAGGGTACTGGACTGGTGGAAGCAGTCGGAGCGTCGCGCGCGGTTCCGTGAGCTGCTGCATCGACGCGACGGGGTCGATCCCGACGACGTCATCATGAGCCCGGAGCGCGCCGCCAAGATGGGTGTGACCAGCACGGTTACTTTTCCCCGCGGAAACCTCGCGCCGGAGGGCGCGATCATCAAGAGCACCGCGATAGATGCCAGCGTCGTGGATCCCGACGGCGTCTTCCGCATGGTCGGGCCGGCGCGCGTTTTTACGACCGAGCAGGAAGCCATCGCGGCGATCAAGGGAAACAGCGCGCGGCCCGTCCGGCCGGGCGACGTACTCGTTCTGATCTGTCGGGGCCCTCTGGGCGCCGGCATGGAAGAGGTGTTCCAGGTCACGGCGGCTCTCAGATACCTGCCCTGGGGAAAACAGGTGGCTGTGCTGACCGACGCCAGATTCTCGGGCGTCTCAACAGGCGCCTGCATCGGCCAGATCTCTCCCGAAGCCCTTGCCGGCGGGCCTATCGGCAAGGTGATTGACGGAGACCTGATCCAGATCATCGTAGACCGGGTGCGCCTGGAAGGCTCCGTCGATCTGGTGGGTCACGGCGAGACCCGGTTCGGGCCCGATGCCGGGGCGAGAATGCTTGCTCAGAGAAATCCGCGTCCCGATCTGCTTCCCGATCCGGCGCTGCCCGCCGACACACGCCTGTGGGCCATGCTGCAGGCAGCGAGCGGAGGTCCCTGGGGCGGCTGCGTCTTCGATATCGACGCCATCGGGCAGAGAATCGGTTAGCTTTCTGCCTACTTGCAGCCTGTGCAGGAGCGGGCGCTGCACGAGGAGCAGCCGGACGAAAGCGACCGTGTGGCGCCGGAGCCGGATTTTGAACGCCCCGCGAAGGCCGAGTAAAGCTGCTCCACCTTCTTCGACCCGCAACCGGGACAAGTAACCGCATCCGCGGCTCCCGGGCCTCGCACCAATCGCTCAAACTCGTTGCCGCACTTCAGACACTCATACTCGAAAATGGGCACCGTCGCCTCCCCGTCCGGCCAAATTATAGCAGGAAACCCCGTCGGCTTCTCCGATACTCGAGGTTGGGAATGATCGCGTTCCGCTCACACGCGCCTTGCGCGCATAGTCTGCAGGCCCGCGGGCATACCCCTTTCATGCTTGAATTGGATCGCGGGCTTGTAAACAATATGCATCGTCCTTTGAATCGGTCCTGACGGCATATCGGGATTGTCGAGTGATGGAATGCACAGCGCGCGGTTGGACCGTCGATTCTGCACGGTCGGGACGATTGCCGCTTTCGCCCCGAGAATTGCCGATGCCCGTCGCTTCAGGATTCATCCACGACTCATGCCCCCACGGGAGGAGGAAATCGCACTATGAAGTCTCGCACCGTCGTTTCCAGGCGTGAATTCATTCTGTCCACGGCTGCGGCGGGCACCGCCGCATCTTTCATGATCGTCAAACCGGAATCCGTCCGCGGGACCGCGGCCAACGATGCTGTCAGCATAGGCTGGATCGGAGCAGGCGGCAGGGGCACGGCGGATGCCCGGGGCCTGACTGCGGCGGGAGGGAGGATCGTCGCGATCGGCGACGTGTTCCAGGACCGCATCGATGCCGCGCGACAGAAGCTGCAGGTCGAAGAGGGCAACTGCCATATAGGCTTCGACGCTTACAAGAAAGTTTGCGACATGAAGGTCGATGCCGTCCTGCTTGTGACGCCGCCCGGCTTCAGGCCTGCCGAATTCAAGGCCGCCGTCGACGCCGGCAAACATGTTTTCATGGAAAAACCGATTGCAGTGGACACCTGGGGATGCCGCCAGGTGCTCGGAGACGGCGAAAAGGCAAAAGGGAAGAAACTGAGCGTCGTTGTCGGGCTGCAGCGCCGCTACAGCTTCGCCTACCAGGAAGCCCAGAAGCGCATCGCCGCGGGCGCGCTCGGCACCATCGTGGCCGGCCGCGGCTTTTACCTTACCGGAGATGTCTGGAAGGGAAGGCACTGGCAGCGGTCCGAGTTTCAGGACGATCTCCACTGGATGACGCGCAACTGGTACTACTTCCGCTGGCTCTCCGGCGACCTCATCACGGAACAGAACATCCACAACCTCGACGCCTGCAACTGGGTGCTCGGCGGCCATCCGCTGAAATGCGTCGGCTACGGCGGCCGCAAGTGGCGAAAGTACATCGGTGATATCTATGATCACTTCAATGTGACTTACGAGTATCCAGGCGGTGTTCACCTGACCTTCATGTCGGGCCAGTTCTGTACGTTCCACGATAGTTCGGAGCAGATCCTGGGGACGGACAGCACGTTCGCCAACTCCGGCCGCACGATGAAGATTGAAGGCAAGAATGCCTGGGAATGGAGCGGTCAGGACGACTCAAACCGCAACGAATACGAGGCGTTCATCAAGAGCGTCCGGGAAGGACAGCCGCGTTACGACGTGCCGCATGCGGTCGATGGGACCTTCACCACCATCCTCGGCCGGGAGGCTGCTTACCGGCGGAAGGAAATCGAGTGGACCAAACTCTGGAGGGAAAATCAGAAGCTCGACCGGAAACCGTACCGTGTGACGTGAGTCGATTGACGATTGACGAATGATCCGCAGGATTTGATGGAGGGAAAAGAATATGGATCGTCGCGAGTTTCTCAAGAGTTCGGCATTTGCCGTTTGTGGCGGTGCCTTTCTTGGCGGGGATGCCCCGGCAAGAGCCGCCCAGACTGCCGGAGTGCTGAAGAAGGCGGTATGCATCGGGGTCCTGCCCAGGAACATGCCGCTCGTCGAGCGCTTCGAGCTGGCCCGGAAGGCCGGTTTCGAAGGCGTGGAACCCAACACCTTGTATACGACGGAAGAAGTCAAGGAGTACAAGGAGGCGGCGCAGCGTACCGGCATCAGGATTCACTCGATCATGAACTCCGACCACTGGAAGTATCCACTGACCGACAACGACCCGGAGGTCGTCAAGAAGTGCATCGAGGGAATCAAGACCTCGATGCAGAACGCGCATGAACTGGGAGCGGACACCGTCCTGCTCGTCCCCGGCATCGTCACCGCAGAGGTGCGCTATATCGACGTCTACCGGAGATCGCAGGAACAGATCCGCAGGCTGATCCCGCTGGCAAAGCAGCTCAAGGTCGTGATCGCGATCGAGAACGTGGGGAATCGTTTCCTGCTCAGCCCTCTGGAATTCATTCGCTATATCGACGAGTTCAAGAGCCCCTACGTGAAAGCCTACTTCGACATCGGAAATATCGTCGCCAGCGGTTATCCGCAGGACTGGATCCGCACGATCGGCAAGCGTCTCGTGAAGGTTCATATCAAGAGATTCGAACCGGGCTCGGACCAGCCCAAGTTCGACCCTTCCGATCGCCGGACCCAGGGGATCAACTGGCCTGATGTGCGCAAGGCCCTCGGCGAGGTTGGCTATTCAGGCTGGATCACCGCCGAGGTGAAGACCGGCGACGAGGCCTATCTGCGGGAGCTCAGCGCCCGGATGGACAAGTTTCTCGGAGGGGTAAACCCCGCCTGATCAAGGAGGAGCACACATGCGGATCTCTTATTCATTCTTGATGTGTCTTGCATTGACATTTCAATTGGCGCCGGCCGTCGCGTTTCCCGCGGCGGGCGACGACGCATTTCTCGGGAAATGGGATATCACCATGCCGGCCGCGGGTCAGGCCGGTTCTCGAGCCCTATGGATTGATATCACGCGCGAAGGGGGTGTCTTGAAGGGGCTTTTTCAGTCGGGCGGCGGAGCGGCGTTTCCGTTGCCCCGGATCGGGATCGAAAACGGCGAACTGATGTTCCAGCATCCTCAGCGAAGGCGCGACGGCACGGAGATTACGGTGACCTATCGGGCGCAGGTCAAGAACGGCCGGCTCGAGGGAACCGCCACTTACGGCGACGGTCCTTCCCGCACGTTTGTCGGTGTCCGGCCTCCCGTCTGGCCGGAAAGGCCGCCGGCGAAGAAACCGGGAAGACCGGTCGAGCTCTTCAACGGCAAGGATGTCTCCGGATGGCTTGCTCAGGGGTCCGGTAAGCCGCCCAAAGGCTGGTACGTCAAGGACGGCATCCTGACGAACGAGATGCCCGCCGACAACATTTATTCCGAGATGAAGTTCAACGACTTCAAGATTGATCTCGAGTTCACCGTGGACAAGGAGAGCAACAGCGGGCTGTACCTGCGTGGACGTTATGAAATACAGATCCGCGACAGCCATGGCAGGCCGCTGGATGTGCACAGCCAGGGGGCGCTGTACGGCTTCAAGATCCCGTCGGTCGACGCCTGCAAGCCGGCGGGCGAATGGCAGAAGCTCGAGGCGACGCTCGTCGCGAACCGCGTCACGGTCGTTCTCAACGGGACGAAGATCATCGACAACTTTGCCATACCCGGCATCACGGGAGGCGCTCTGGACTCCAAGGAGGGCGAACCGGGTCCGATCATGCTGCAGGGGGATCACGGGAAAGTACAGTTCAGGAGAGTAACCGTCACTCCTCTGGAGTAATTCCGCAGGAGAACAAAGACATCACGGGAGAAACAAAGGAGCGAGACCGTAACGGGAGTGTCTCGCCATCGGTGAAGACACAGTGCGCGACGATCGCGGCGGCTGCAATCTTGCTCGGCCTCGCTGCGGGGCATCTGCAGGCGCAGGCGCTCGACGGCACGATCGTGGGAAACGTCAAGGACCCGAGCGGTGCTGCCGCACCCGGCGCGGCGGATGATTCGCGGAACTTGCGATTTGGGCTGAGGCTTGCTTTCCAGCCTGCGCGAGCAGGTCCGGCGTCTCGCACCGGAGCTGCTGCCGGGAGTATTCCGAGGGGTCCGGTCCATCGGACCGGACCCTTTGACCCGTCAGGCGCCGGGCGGCAGGTATACCCTGCGCGGCGGGGGATTGCGCAGGATTTTCCGTGTCGCCGGATCGAAGGCCAGGACCCTCCCCTCGCGGTAGGAATCCACACCCAGCTTGATCGCGGTCATGACCTGGTAGCCCTTCAGCACGTCATAGACAGGCGTCTGACGGCTGCGCATACAGTCGAGCCAGTTGTCGACAAGGTCCTCGCTTTCGACCGGGTCGATCGCGACTTCAGTTTTTCCGTTGTTGGCCTTCTTGAACTCCTCGGCGAACTCGCGCTCGGCCCTGATGACGGCGCGCTCGACCGGGCCCCTGCGGGGACCGCTGCCGCGCCTCTGGTCTCCCATGGAGTCCATGGCCTGCGGCCTCTCCATCACGATCTGGAGTGTCCCCCAGTTGCCGTAAACGGTGACGGGCGCCGATTCAGCGTTCGCCATGCATGAGATCATGTTGATGCAGTACTCGCCCGGATACTCCACCATCGTCATATAGACGTCGGGAACCTCCCGGTTTTTCTGGACGTAGATCCCGCCTGCGCCGACCGCCCGCGTGGGGAAATCGAATCCGATCATCGTCGACATCATGCCCAGCCTGTGGTACAGCAGGTCCGTCGCGTTGCCCCCGGAATAGTCCCAGTACTTGCGCCACCGGAAATAGCGTTCGGGGCTGAATGCACGCTTGCGTGCCGGGCCGAGCCACATTTTCCAGTCGAGGTTCTTTTCGCTCACCTCGGCGTTCGGCCACGGCTCGCTCCCAATCCCCGGTATGGGATAGTCCCACATGCCTTCATGGGTGTTCCGGTTGTAGCTGATCAAACCCCAGACGATCTTTCCCATCTTCCCCGACTTGATGTACTCGTTGACCTTCCAGTAGAGCCGGTTGCTGGGACCGGAACCGCCGACCTGAAGGACCCGTTTCGTCCGGTTGACGACGTCGTTGAGCTTCGCCGCCTCTTCCACGGTGTAGGTCATGGGCTTTTCAAGGTAGACGTCCTTGCCCGAGAGGCAAGCCTCCCTGGCCATGTCGTAGTGCCAGTGATCGGGGACGGCGATGACGACACCGTCGATATCGGGACGGTCCAGAAGCTCTCGATAATCCCGGTAGGTCTTCTCCGCCTTGGTCTGTTCCTGGGCATACTTGAGGCGCGGTTCCCATACGTCGCATACCGCGGAGTACTCGAAATCGTTTCGGGTCTCCTTGCGGCGGTTGAAGCCGCGGCCCAGCAGCCCCAGGAACTGCATCCCGCAGCCGATGAATCCCACGTTGATCCGGTCGTTCGCGCCGAGAACTCTCGTGGTGACCTTCTTGACGGCTCTTTCCTTTCCGGCGGCAGCTTTCGAGCGCGCCAGCAGCGATGCCGAGGCGACCGCAGCAGCCTGGCCTATGAACTGCCGGCGTGTTGTCCGGTCCTTCTCGTCCGTCAGGTGCTTTTCGTCTGTCATAGTTGTCGCTCCTTTCCCTTGTCGATCTCCGAGGCTCCAAGCGAGGCAGGACTAGCCCCCGATCGTCGCCCCCGGGATCAGTTTCATCGCGTTCTTGTAGCAGATCTTCTCCAGGACATCGTCCGGGAGATACATTCCGTACACCTGCCGGCGCCCCTGAAAATGGTGGCTCTTCGACACGTCGAAATACTCATCCTCGGTTTCAAGGAACTGCCAGTAAACACGGTGCGCCTCGGCGCTGGTCCTGGTGTCGGTGCCAAACATCACCCGGTCCTGATACCTGAGCAGGAACTTCCGCGCCGTATAGGGCTGGCGTCCGATCTCGCTCGGGATGGATTGGATGAGAACACTGCAGGTCCAAGGGCGGCTGGATGCGCATATCCAAGCTTCCAACGTTTCCGTTTACCACATACGCCGGCTGCACGCAATCTAAAGCATGCCCTTATGCGGCCAAGGGACCTAGGCATTAAGGCCGCAAGCTTCAGGACTCCTGGACGCTATTGTGCCAACTCCATTGCCGCTATTTCTGGGGCCTCGAAATCAGGCCGATCACAATTTCGGTCTTGCCGGAGTCCTCTTCATGAGTAATCATCAGGAGCCTGTACTGCCCGTCCGCTTCCACCCGAAAAACGGCTGACGCAAGGCCTCCTTTCTTTGTCTCCAGAACCTGGTACTTGCCCTTCAGGTTCTCCTTATAGAAGCTGATGACCTTGGTCGGGGGATCTTCGGTCTCGTATATGACTGCCTTGACCAGTTTGGCGCGGTCCTGCGGCAGCAGGCGCTGGCTGAATCGGTCCGGGGCGAGCGCATTTCTCGCCCCGGGATACAGGGGCAGGCCGGCCTCGATCGCTGGAGGTTCGGGTTGTCTTCGCCACTGGCAGCCGCATAGCCCGGCAAGGCTTACAAGAATCAGGGTTCCATACAATCGTCGAATCACTGGCTTCTTCGCTCCCGGTACCGAGTCGGACGCACGCGGGACAGGTCCAGCAGCCCCTCGACCTTGCTCGGCAGGCCGAACAGGTTGATGAAGCCCTCCGCCTCCTTCTGGTTGTAAACGACATCCTCGCCGAAGGTCGCCAGGTCCTCCCGGTAAAGCGAGAAAGGCGATTTGCGGCCTGCGATGATGACGTTGCCCTTGTACAGTTTGAGTCGTACCTTGCCTGTGACGCGGGTTTGCGTCGCATCCACGAATGCATCCATCGCGTACCTCAGCGGCGTAAACCACTGCCCGTTATAGACGAGTTCGGCGTACTTGCCGGCGAGGATGTCCTTGTAATGAAGGGTCGTGCGGTCCAGCGTGAGGCTCTCGATCTCGCGATGGGCCGCGAGCAGCAGTGTCCCTCCCGGGGTTTCGTAAATGCCCCGCGATTTCATGCCGACCAGTAGGTTTTCGATGAGGTCGACGCGGCCGACTCCGTGAGCGCCTCCTATCTTGTTGAGGGTCTCGATCAACTGGACCGGCGGGAGGGCGGCGCCATCTACCGCGACCGGCGTCCCCTCGACAAAGTCTATTTCCACATATTGGGGTGTGCCGGGCGCCTGCTCCGGCGAGACGGTCAGCTTGTAAACCCGCTCCTCAGGCTCGTTCCAGGGATCTTCCAGGATGCCGCCCTCGTGGCTCAGGTGCCAGAGGTTGCGGTCCTCGCTGTAGATCTTGTCGCGCGATGCCGTGATCGGGATCTTGCGGTCCTGCGCGTAGTCGATCTCCTGCTCACGCGACCTGATGTCCCATTCCCTCCAGGGGGCGATGATCCTCAGCGTGGGATTCAACGCTTTGTAGGCGAGTTCGAAGCGGACCTGGTCGTTTCCCTTTCCCGTGCAGCCGTGCGCCACCGCCTCAGCGCCTTCCTGTTCCGCGATCTCGACCTGGCGGCGGGCAATGAGCGGGCGCGCGAAGGAGGTGCCGAGCAGGTACTTTCTTTCATACACTGCTCCCGCGCGCAGAGTAGGGAATACAAACTCCCGGACGAATTCATCCCGCAGGTCTTCCACGATGCACTTGGACGCGCCCGTCCCGAGCGCTTTCTCCTCAAGGCCGATCAGCTCATCTCCCTGTCCTATGTCGGCCGCGAAGGCGATCACTTCAGCGCCGTAATTCTCCTTGAGCCAGGGGATGATGATGGATGTGTCCAGGCCGCCGCTGTAAGCAAGCACGACCTTCTTTACGCTGGCTTTCATTTCCATACCCTCCTCACTTCATTTCTTCCGGCAGGGCGGAGAGCAGTTTCTTGAGGTCCGGTGCCCTCTCCTTGGGGCAGACGAGAACCCGATCCCGGGCGCGCACGACGACGAGTCCCGTTGCGCCGAAGACCGCCACCGGCGCCGAATCGGAGAGGACGACGCAGTCTCGCGACTCTGCGGTTGTGACCGGCCCGCGCGTGATATTCCCGCCGGCATCGGCAGGGACCGCTCGCCCGAGCGATGACCAGTTGCCAATGTCGTCCCAGCTGTAATCGGCCGGGATGAGTCGGAGCCCGGAGGTCTTTTCGAGGATGCCGTAGTCTATGGACGTGCGCCGGAATCCGCCGAAGATCTCGCGGATCTCATCCCGTCTGTCCTGGAGGCCGACGAGTGGGCGGAGGTGCGCCAGCCGGCTGTAAGCATCAGGCATATGCCTCTGGAAGAGCTCAAGCAGCGTTCTATTGCGCCACAGGAACATGCCGCTGTTCCAGAGATACCTTCCAGACTGCACATAGCTTGCGGCCGTAGCGGAGTCGGGCTTCTCCACAAAGCGGACCACAGGCCAGGTGTCCGCGGGCACAGCCGGCTTCTCGGCCCTGATGTATCCGTAGCCGGTCTCGGCCCGGTCCGGACGGATTCCAAAGACGATACCGGTGGCGCCCGGGAGAGAGCGCAGGGCTTTCTCAAGGGTGATCCGGAAACGCTCCGGCTCAGCTATGAAATGATCGGCAGGGAGAGCGATCATGATGCCCTCCGGATCCCGGCGCTCTATGTGAAGAGCGCTCCAGCCCAGGCAGGGCGCCGTGTCCCGTCCGAACGGCTCGAGGATGAAGTTGTCGGGCGGTATTTCCGGTGCCTGCTCGGCGGCCAGGGCCTGGTGGGTCTCGCCGATGGCGATGAGGATGCGTTCAGGCGGGATGAGCGGGCGCACCCTCGATACGGTTGCCTGAAACAGTGTATTCGGTCCGAGCAGAGGTATGAACGGCTTGGGCCTCTGCTCCGAGCCCAGGGGCCAGAAGCGCTCGCTCCGGCCGCCGGCCATGATCACTGCAAAGAGGTTCCTCATAGGATGCCCTGTGACCGGGGGTGGTCATTTTAAAGGAGGCTGAGGGGAAAGCCTAGGAAATTGAAAGCCGTGGAGTGTGAAGATGAGGGTTGCCGCCGTCGGTCGCGGCGGCCGGGCGCGACCGAGTGGAGCCGAGGTGAGGATCTGGCCTCTCGGCGCCTGTCTGGCTGCCCATGCCCGCCTGACTTCCGCTTCGTGGCAGTGGCTGGTCTTCAGGATTGAAACGCACGTGATTGGCAGGCATCCTCCCGTACAATCCCGACGGACGAGCCGTCCGTCGCGCGGTTCCCAAAGCCTGGTGCTTCGCGGGCGCGACCCCCGGACCGGCACCCACTGGGCATCGCATTTTCGGGACAGTCTCTCATGCGCCAGGGCGCACCCAAGCGCATGGAAATATGGCGGGGCGGAGCAGGCCGCGGCGGCGCGACGCGGCCGGAACGAAGCCGGGCAAAGATCCTTCGCCTTGGCGCCTAAGGGCTGCCAGCGCCTACTTGCCCGCTCGCGCCCGCCTGGCCTGCTGTTCTCGGAAGAGAACAAGAGAACCTCTGCGATCCCCCATCTTTTCAGTAAAATAAAGACGTGCCTGAATCAGGTGACGTCAAACCGCTCGCGCTGCTCGTGCCCGGCCTCGACGGGACTGGCAGGTTCTTCGATAACCATGTGACGGCACTTGCGACCCGCTACCGGGTCCGGGCGTGGGAATTCCGTCGGCGGGGCAGTTTCGACTTCGACGATCTGGTGGATGAGCTGGCCGAAGGAACCGCCGGCGAGGATCCGGCGTCGGTCTCCATAGTCGGAGAGTCGTTTGGCGGGCCGGTGGCGATTCGCTTCGTGCTGGCGTACCCTGAAAGGGTGCGCACTCTGGTCCTGATAAACACCTTCGCGCGCTACCGGAGTCGCGTCCGGATCCGGCTGGCCTGTCGGCTGGTGCCCGCATTGGGCTGGCCGATCGTTCGAGGATTGAAGGATATGATCGCTGACCGGATCCTTGCGGCGGAAGGGATTCCACCGCGTGAGCGCCGGCACTATCATGCGACGGTCCGGATGATCGACCCGGCGGCCTACCGCCGCCGGTTGGAGCTGGTCAGGACAGTCGATCTGGTCGATCGCCTCTCTGAGATCAAGGTGCCGACAGCAATCCTGGCGGCCGGGCGCGACAAGATCGTGCCCTCTGTGGTCGAGGGCCGCTTCATGGCATCACGAATCCCCAACGCGCGGCTTTACGAGTTTCCGAGAGCGGGCCATGCCCTGCTGCTGACACCCGGCTTTTCTCTCGCCAACTACATGTAGCGGCTTCTGATAGAATTCCAGCCGCGGAGGCTTACGATGGATGAACTGATTCAGCGACAGTGCGAGCCATGCCGCATCGGTGCGCCAAAGGTCACCAAGGAGGAGATTGATCTGCTCAAGCCGCAGGTGCCGGAGTGGGTCATTCTCACGGTTGAGGGTATCGATCGCCTGGAACGGTCTTTCCATTTCGAGGATTTCGCTCAGGCGCTGGATTTCACTGTGAAGGTGGGTGAGCTGTCGGAGCGTGAAGGGCACCATCCGGCGATCCTGACCGAATGGGGGCGTGTGACGGTTTCCTGGTGGACGCACAAGATCGGTGGGCTTCACGCGAACGATTTCATCATGGCGGCCAAGACCGACCAGGCCTATCGGGACAGAAGTGGAGGGTGAGTGTCGGTGGGGTTAGTCGGTCATCGCGTGCAGAGGGACACGACGGCAACACCCGGAAATCAATCCGGCCCGGCCGTCTCAGATTGCGCCTGGCAGCCATGACCCGCTCGAGGCCGCCCCGCCGCGCTCGCAGGCATCAAGGCGCGCGTGGATGCACGGGGTGTCGCTTTCGAGTGCCTGGATTACGGTTCCCGCAAGTGATGCCGTTGACACGGGTTTTCGGCGGGGCTTAGAATCGTTCGCTTTTGGGAGGGAGCAATGTCTCTCGTCAAGGCTCTTTTTGGAAAGAAGAAGCAGGTTCCCTTCGATCCAAACCCCGAGATTCTTGATTCGATTCCGGCCCGTCCCTACCGTGTTCTCCATGCGGGCCTACCATTCTACTCGGATCCCGATTGCCGCACGGAAGTGCAGGGAGCCCGTCTTGTCGTGCTTCAGTGCGAGGATCCGGCGCAACAGCATCATCCCATCGAGTGCATGCCTGTTCTGAAGACCTACCAGAAAGGGCAGATCGTCCGGTGGGACACCAACCACAAACTGGTCTGGGGGGCGGCCTGGTATGTGAATCCGGAAACGGGCGCAAAGGAAAAGGCGTGGGCGCAGGCCGTGGAATTCATGGGCGGTGTCTATCGCGGCTGGCGCGCCACGCCCGCGAAATCATAGAGGAAGTGCGCGGCCTCGAGCACCGCGCGGACCTTCTCCCACCTCCCCGGCTCTTTCTGCATGGGATGCGTATGCGTCAGGAAGGGGCTGATAAGGACTCGGGTGTGGGCGTTCACAAAGCGCCAGCTCAGCCTCGTGCTTTCGTCGGGCGGGATCAGGTCGTCAAACGCCCCATGCACAAGAAAGACAGGGCACCGCACTTCGGCAGCCGCGTTGGCCGGTGTGATCGCGGCATACAGCTCTGACGTCAGGCGGCCTTCGATCTGGCGCGCCAATTCCGGATCCGCCTGGTCCTCGCGCATGAGCGCGAGGCGATACCAGCGGCTTCCCAAGGGACTGAGCCATGTTCCCGCCTCCGGAACCGGCTTCTGCAGGAGAAGGTTCGTCAACACCGAACTGAGAAAGAATCGCTCCCGCTCATCTGGAAGAAGGTCGAGCGCTGCCAGCATGATGATCCACTTGGCATAAAAGCGCGTCGGGTAATAGCCGGGGCCCACCGTGACCGGCCCGGAAGCGAACCAGTATCTGCTGCAGCGCAACGGGTCGTCGTAGGCGCCGATGCCGAAGATGAAGGCGACCTGGCCTCTGATCCTCGGACGGGTGGCCGTGATGGCGGACAGCGTTGCGGAAAACGAGATGCCGGCCAGGCCGGTCTTGACGACATTGCGGTCGAGCGTCGGCACCTGCCGGAACCAGAACTCGATCTGGTCCATCGCCTGAGGCGGCATCCGGAATTCCCTGAACTCGCGGATATCCGGAGTGACCACCAGGAAGCCGGCCGCCGCCAGGTGCCTTGACAGGGCCTGCAGCCGAGGATGGTAGCAGCCCAGTTCGCTGATCCCCGGCACCAGTACAATCCCACACACGGACCGGGATTTCGGCTTCCTGTAGACGATTGCTTCCAGTTGCCGTGTTCCGTCGCGGCAGGTTGTCTTTTCCTCGACAATTCCCAGGCCCCTGCCATCGGCGCCCGCAGCGAGCGCCCTGACGGCGAGCAGCAGGCGCCCGCCGAACCACGCATCCGCTGCCGGATTGTAGAGGACAGCGGCAATTGCCAGTAGTGCAACCGCCCACAGCCACACCCGGCGATGAGGACCTGTTCCTGAGGATAAACGCGAGATCACCGACTCCACGTCCTCTTTGCCGGCGTTCATCGCCGGTTCCCCCTACGTCCGGGTCTTTGTGCCCTCGGGATTCAGGTATGCGCGTTTCTTTTTCAGAAGCGAGATGTTGGCCAGGTGTGGACCCGCGACCGCATTGTGGCCGACTTCGACGGGTGCGTTGGGTTCCTTGCGGCTTCGGACGCACTCCAGGAAGTTCTCCACATGCGGCTCTGTCGGGATTCCACCTTTGAATTCCTTGACAGGTTCCGGCGTCTGACCGCTCTTGGGCCAGGGTTCGGCGTAGACACGGTACCCGCGGTCGTCGAGAACCATGGTCCCCTTGCGGCCCTGGAGCGTGATCGTCCACCCGTCCATGTAGGAGTTTCCATAGGTGAGCGTCCATGTTGCGACAAACTTCGGATACTCGTAGACGGCACAGAAGGTGTCCGGAACCTCGGCTCCGATCAGGTTATAGGTGGCGCCGTGGCACTGTGCCGAGATGGGTGCTCGGCCGTCATTCGCGAACCACTGGATCACGTCCATCAGGTGAGTCCCCTGGTCCGTGCAGTGTCCGCCGGAATAATCCCAGAAATTCCTCCATACGCGCCACCGAAGAGGGTCCAACGGCCGCTTTCGCTTGCACGGTGCCTGGAAGCGATCCCAATCGAGTTTCCCCCTGAGCTCGACATTCGTGGGAAGGGGGGGCTGGTTCCAGAACCATTGGGCCCTGGCGAGCACGATGTCGCCGATCAGCCCTTCCTCTACAAGCTTCTTTGCGGCCTGCACCATGGGTGAACTGCGCCGCTGCATTCCGATCTGTACGATCTGTTTGGTCGCCCGCGTCGCCTTGACCATTTTTGCCCCCTGTTCGATCGAATGGGACATGGGCTTTTCCAGGTAAACATCCTTGCCGGCGCTCAGGGCGTCCAACAGCATGGGCGCGTGCCAATGGTCCGGCGTGGCGATGAGCACGGCGTTGATGTCCTTGTTATCGAGCACTTCGCGGTAATCGATGGTCCCTTTGCAGGACTCACAAGAGTTCGTGCGCTGGGTCTCCCCTATGTTTGGTTCATAGACATCGGAGATGGCGATGAACTCGACTCCCGGATAACGCTGAAACGACCGCATCACGCCCCGGCCCCGGCCCCCGGCGCCTATCAACCCCATCGCGATCCGGTCGTTTGCCCCCAGCACACGCGACCATGCCCGAGCGGTCAGAACCGTAGCTCCTGCTGCGCCAACACCTGCAATAAAATCACGACGATTCATAGATCTGTCTCCTCTTACGAGCTTATTTCACCGCAGAGTCGCCAAGTACGCAAAGGAAAACTGGCTGCCGCCGTGAACCGCAGACCGGCGGCGCTTACCGCGCATCCCGCACAGCGGGAACCACCGGTCCGGCAGGGCCCAAGGAGAATCACTAGGGATAGAGCCGGTGCGGCAGGCCGCGGTTGCCCGCGCCACATTTCAGTCATCCCGCGCAGCGGGAGGGCGGCGCTGGAGAGCCAGGATGAGGATACATTCTTTTGCCGCCGTCGGGCCGTCCCGCTTTGCGCGATGGCTGAGAAGCGCCACCGGCGCCCTGACCGCCGGTGAGCGACTGGCGGGCTGTCTTCAGAACAAGGGGCTCAGAAGCGGAATCTGTATCGGATGAAGAGGCTGCGACCCGGAGCATCCAGGCCCCAGCTGACTCCCCGGTAGTTTCGGTCGCCGATGTTGGTAAGGGCGATGAGGCAATCCTGATCTTCACCCAGGCGTATCCCCGCGCGCACGTTCAAGGTCACATAACCCGGCACGGCAGGGAAGAGCGGTGCAGAGTTCACCCCGGGTCCCAGCACGCGGTCCTGGATCTGCGGCAGCGTCTCGCCTGTCGCCAGGAGCAGGTCGTCTGCGGTACCCAACCTGCCGTCCAGACCCGGACCGACAAGGCCACGGACGGTCGCTCCATTCTGGAAAAACCTCCGTATCGATGTGCGGGATCTCATGGCGCCAGTGCGACGGTCCTCGAGGTCCAGGCTGGAGAGTCTTTCCTGACGTGCGGCCGCGTGCAGGTAAGGCTCGAGCCAGAAGCGTGCGTTCCAGCGGGAATAGCGAATCCTCAGGTAACCATTCGGCGGAGGCGTGCCCCCCTCGATATTCGGCGGCAGGCCGGTCCGGGGGTCGCGCGCGCGCAGGCAGGTGAAGACCGTGCTCAGGGTGACGTTCTGCCCAAGCCTTCCGTCGAACGTGTGTTCGATGCCCCAGACCTGAGCGTCCCCGTAGTTCGCCCGTACCAGAACCGGATTTGTTGCAGCCGGGACATAAACGACCCCGCTCGGGTCCTGTGCAGAGATCTGCTGGTCACCGAGGGTTTTCCCCACGGCACCCGGCGGCAGGATCAGCGCCTGTTTCTCGATGCTCCCGCGGACGTTGTTCAGGAACACGGAGAGATCGGTATCGAAGGATCGCCTCCAGGAGCGTAGCCCGAGTTCGTAGCTGATGCTCGTTTCGGGCTCCACCTGCACCACAGGTCTTCCCGTGGATACCGCGCCCGCGCCGGCACTCGATCCGATGGTCGCACCCATTCCCTCAACATCGCGGGCAGCTACTTCGTACCCGGAACCGGTCAAGCCGAGCGTTCCCAGGTCCGTCATGTGCGGAGCCCTGAATCCGCGGCTCGCGTTCGCAAAAAGGTTCAGCCCCCGGCTAAGCGACCAGACTGCACCGGCGCGGAATGTGACGTCCCAGACAGACAGGGAATCGTCGGGCCAGAGCAGGCTCCCTTTCACAGCCGGGCTGTCGGGGGCACGCGCCCGGTAAGACGCTCCGCTCAGGCGAACGCTGGCCGTGGCGCGCAACCGGTCGGCGATCGGCTCGATGACACCCTGCAGGTATGCTCCGCCGCCGCGGTACCGCGCACGGTCTGGGATGCGTCCGCGGCGGATGCTGGAGACGCTTGTCAGGGGATCGACGGCAAAAGAGGGGGAACGGATGCCCTCAAAGTAGCCCTCCCCGCCGAAGGAAATGTCGTGCTGCCTGGACCAGCGCTTCCTCGCCTGCGCCTGCAGGCCGTGGGCGGTTGTCCGTTCGTATTCATGCTGGATGGCGGCGAGCGGATTGCCGTTTCCGCCCTGGTTCACCCGCTCCTCTCTCTGACTGTTAAACGAATATGTGGCGCTGAACTGATCCAGAGCGCCGAGCCTCGACCTCTCGTAGCGGAGGTAGGCCAAATCCAGCATCAGGTTGCGGAGGTCCGCGACCAGGTTCCCGTCGCCCCCGAGAAGCTGATCATAACGTTTCCCGCCGTCCAGCTGGCTCCGCGTGTAGAAAGCCGTGAGGCGCGAGATCTCCGTCGGCGTCCAGTTCATCCGCACCATGCCTCCGTATTGTGTGAAGGCCGTGTCCGGCAGCCTGCCGTCGGTGACGAGGGCCGAAGGGAGGCCCAGAAAACGCGTCACTGCAGAGTGTGAATCCACGGCTTTCCCGGGCCGCAAAGTGGACGCCCGCCTGCCGGCAAAGCTGACCTGGACACCGAAATCGCGCGCTGAGAAACCGGACACAAGGCTCGACCCCAGACTCATGTCGGCGCTATTGAAATGAGTGTCCAGCGATCCTCGGATTTTACCGTCTACGCCTGCCGGTGCGGGGGACCGGGAGAGCAACTGGATGCTGCCGCCCACGGCATCGCTGCCGTACTGGGCGCTGTCAGGGCCGCGCAGGACTTCCACGGCCTGAATGTGGGATGGATCCACGAGGTTCAGGAAGGTGTTGATGCCGCCGCGCTGGGCGGATGTCGAATAGCGCACGCCGTCGACAAACACGTTCACCTTGTTGCCCGTGAGACCGCGGACATAAACGCCGCCGATCGCCGGGCTCGTCCGTTGCAGATGGATCCCTGTCTCTTCGGCGGCTACCTGAGCCAGCACCGCCTCTGCACGCTCTCGAATCTTCTCTCTGTTGATCACGTTGACCGACCGGCTGATCGATTCGACAGACTCGGCGGCTCCCGGGTCGGCCGTGACGGTCACCTGTTCGCGCAGCTGCGTCATTTCCAGACCACGACCCTCTCGGTGTCGTCAGATCTGCGCAGCGAAACCGGCATGCGCCGCTCCGCGAAGCCGGGCGCGGAGACTGCCAGAACATAGGATCCCGGCGGGATTCCGGAGAACCGGATTCTTCCTTCCCTGTCCGTGCGTCCCGCATCCACGGTCGAGTCCCGGGGCGATACGAGCGCGACCTGTGCGTCGACCACGAGCGCTCCCGAGGGATCCAGCACCGTCACGGCGACTCCGGCTCCATCCTCCGGTTGCAGGAAAGGAACCATCAGCGCAAGGGCATATAAAACCGGAAAGATCGTGCTGGGAGAGTGCCCGACGGGTCTCATGCTTTCATTCTCTCGCAATTCCAGTTCAGGAACAGAGACAGGGTTCCGCCGCCATTGCCGGGGGTGATCCAGCACGTCATCGTCCACCGTTTCCGGTCTCGGCCCCGATACTGCCTGCGATTGCCAAACCGCCCGCAATTATATACGATGCGCGCGCGTCGCTCTCGGTTCTCAGGCGAGGCAAGACCAGATGGCCAGAGGATGAATTCGGACGAGGCCGGCAATTCAAACCACGGACTGGCGCGAGTCATAGGTTTGGGCAGCGCCACGGCTCTCGTCATCGGCAACGTCCTGGGGTCCGCGATATTCCTGACGACCGGCATCATGGCCGAGAGAATGCCCTCGCCTCCCCTGATCCTGCTGGCCTGGGGCGTGGGCGGGCTCATGACGATCGCGGGGGGCCTGACGTGCGCGGAACTGGGCGCCATGTATCCGCGTGCCGGCGGCTGGTACACCTATCTCTCCGAAGCCTATGGGCCGCTCTGGGGATTCCTCTACGGCTGGTCCGGCCTCCTCGTGATGATCACCGGGAGCGTGGCTGCTGTCGCCGTCGGATTCGCCGAGTACTTCAGTTACTTCTTCCCGTCGCTCTCGACTACAAGGATTGTCCTCTCGATTCCGTTGCCCTGGGGCCTGTTTGAGGTATCCCGCGGCCAGATGGTCGCTGCGGCCTCGATCCTCTTGCTGGGCGGGATCAACTACATCGGAGTCCGGACGGGAAACGCGTTCCAGACGATGCTGACCGTGGTGAAGGTGCTGGCGCTCGCGGGAATCGTCGTCGCGGCGTTTGTTCTGCGTCCGGTGCGTCTGCGTCTCACACCGGTCGCCGCCGGATTATCGAGTCCGCTTGCCTCGTTCGGCCTGGCGATGATCGCCGTGCAGTGGGCCTATATTGGCTGGGAGTATGCGGCGTTTGCGGCCGGCGAGATCAAGCGCCCCGCGCGGAACCTCCCTCTTGCCCTGATGCTCGGGACCGTGCTGCTGACGCTCCTGTACGTCTCCGTGAATCTTGCCTATTTTTTTGCGCTCCCCGTCGGGCAGATGAGGGGGGTCTTGCGGATTGCCGAGCAGGCAATGGATGCCCTCCTGCCGACCGGCGGCGCAACACTGGTCGTGCTCGCGGTCATCGTCTCCACGTTCGGCTGCAACGCATCGAGCATCATTCCCATGTCCAGGGTCGGTTTTGCGATGGCCGCCGACGGACTGCTCTTCCGCCGGGCAGCCGCGATTCACGCGAGGTATCGCACTCCTCATGTTGCGATTGTCGTCACATGCGGATGGTCGGCGCTGTTGACGATGACGGGTACGTACGAGCAGCTCTACACATACGTCGTATTCACCGCTCTGCTGTTTTATGCGGCTGGCGGTCTGGCGATCTTCCGCCTCAGGCAGACCAGGCCCGCAACGCCGCGGCCCTACCGCTGCTGGGGATACCCGGTCACCCCACTCATCTTTGTCATCAGTACGCTCGCTCTGGTAGTCAGCACACTGTTGGAGCGGCCGGTCGAATCGCTGGTCGGCATCGCCATCGTCGCCACGGGTCTCCCCGTGTACTTCCGACGAAAACCGGATGGATGCTGAGGGTTCTGCAGTCCGGTCTGTTCCGAAAATGGTATGCCGAGTGGGCGCCGGCGGCGCTTTTCAGTCACTTCGCGCAGCGGGGCGGCCCGACGGCGCCAAAGAGGGGAATCAAGCCCGCCTGCTTGCGGTTGCGTCCGGCGACGAGCCCTGGAAACCGGCGACGGACGGCTCGTTCGTCGAGAACAAACGCGGCTGCCGGACCGGCAGTCCAACCCACGATCCGAGGCGAGGGCAGCGGGCATCCGCTTTCGTGGCCTTGACCCAACTCGCCCGATCAGGGGCGTTTATTACAGCAAGGGAGCCAGCGCCGCCTCCATGGACTCCTCCGTCCCGCCAAGATCGACGTCGCGGTAGAGATACCAGTGTTCGGCATGATCAACCGATGCGCCGGGTTCCAGCATCGTGATGGGACTGAGGCTCTCGACCTCAAGCATCTCGGCGTTTGTGAACATCTCGCAGTTGCAGCCGTAATCCAGGTAGGTGGCACGCTCGTGGCAGGGAAACCGTTTGAGAAACAGGCGCCTGCCATTCTCGTAGGCGGCCCACCCTAGCGTGTTTAGGGCTCCGATCTTGAGGGGGGTGGAGGTGCGGGTGTCCTGGCGCATCTGGATGAAGCGGCGGCCCCAGACAAACCGCGGATCGCTCATGTCCGTGTAACGCCAAAGCACCAGGGGACGCGCGGGAAGCAGGAATTCGGAATGCGAGCCGAACGGCTCCTGCGGAAGGATGGCTTGGCCTCCGGGAGCCATGACCGTCAGCGCCCAGACGGCAAGGCCTACCGGCCATGCTCCGTGATTCGTCAGGCGGTGGATTACGTGAACATGGTTGCTCTCGGGATCGAGCCAGACGCGCATGGTCTTTTGTATGCCGGTGGCTGTTTCGGGGGGCGTGGTCACCCAGAGTCCCTGTGTCTCGGACCGCCATTCGACGGGGCTGTTGTCGGGAAAGTAGGTCCGAGGCTTGGCCTCCGGTGCGTGCCACAGGCGGTGGCCCCCATAAATCCGCCATTGGTCGCCTCCGGTCTTCCCCATGTCGTCCGGAAACTCCGCGAACTCGTTCGGGCTTCCCAGAAACCCCAGGCGGATGATTCTCGGACCTACATCCGCAGTGACGACCAGCTCCATCTCGCGATTGGAAAGACGCAGGTTCTTTTCCCATCCTCCATATGAAACCACTTCGATAGCCATGATAGTATCCCTCCGGCGATGTGCTGCCGCCCACGGGCGCCGGTCGGCGCAATCGGCGGCCTCAAGGGCAGGATATCTGACGCGCGTTCGCCAGTCACCGGTTTTCGCGCAGGACATGCTGAACCTGACAGAATTGCGGCGGGCCGGCCGTATCCTGGATCAGGAAATATCGGGGTCGGTCATCCAACGTTTCGCCCAGATCGACGGATACCGTCTTGTGATCCTGTTCTATCGCCCGTCTGAGACTTGCCGGGTGCTCTTGAGCTGCCGGCCGGGCTTCGCCCGCGTCAGTTGTCTTGCTGAAGTCCCCAAAGCGCCCCATACACCCCCGTCCTTCGTGCAGTATGTCCGGGCACATCTGGGACGGGGGACTTGCTCCGGCGTCTCGGTCGCTGAGGAAGACCGGCTCCTTCAGATCGGGATCCGGACCCGCGATGGAGCATTTCGCATCTACCTCTCAATATTGGGGGCGCGCAGCAATGTTTACCTCGTGGATGATCGCGGTGTCCTTCTTCATTCCATGAGACCACTGGTCCGTACGCGCAGGGAGCTTGCACTTGGGCAGCCTTGGAGCGGCGCGGGCGGCTCCGCTCCCAGGGCCGGATCGGACCGCTGGGCCGACATTGCTGATGAGTTGTTCCTGGAGAAGATCGAGGAGACCTACGAACAGCTCGAGTGGCAGGAGGAAGCCCAGGACCTGATCCGGCGCATCAAGTCGGCGCTGGACCGCGAAGAGGCCCAACTCTCGCGAAAGTCCGCCAACCTGCTGGAAGACCTGGCCGCGGCGCGCAGCGCTGATGAATACAGACGCAGGGGTGAGCTTCTCAAGAGTGTCCTTCACATAATCCGTCCCGGCGACACGAGCGTGTCTGCCATTGACCACCGAACCGGCGCCGAGGTCTCCATCCCGCTGGACCCTGCACTTTCACCCGCAGAGAACCTTCAGGCATGCTTCGTACAATACCAGAAAGGCCTGCGTGGGGCGTCTTCGATCGAGGCACAATTGATGACACTCGAGAAGGCGAAAGCCGAAATCGACGGTCTGAACACCGCGCTGACCGGCTACTCCGGAAATCCCCTGCAGAATCTGCGGGCCCTTCGTGAACTCGCATTGCACCGCACGGTGCGGAGGCTCCTTGCGCAACGCGGTTCCCGCCGGCCGGTTGCCCGTCCTGAAGGAACCGGCGTCCGCAAGAGCGGGATTCCGGCGCGACTGCAGCCGAGGCGATTCCGTACAGAGGACGGGCTGGAAATCTGGGTGGGGCGGAGCGACGAAGGGAACGATTACCTCACAACGCGCATGGCGCGCGGCAATGACCTCTTCTTTCACCTGGAAGGCTCTCCGGGCAGCCACGTGATTCTGCGCACCGAGGGCCGAACGGATCCCCCTCCCTCATCGCTGCTGGATGCCTGCGAGCTTGCCGTCCACTTCTCCCGTCTCAAGGCCGCCGGGCATGCGGATGTGCACGTGGTGCCGGTCAAGAACGTCCGCAAGCCGAGAGGCGCCCGGCCGGGGCTTGTCCGTGTCGCCGGCGGAAGGACCATCCATCTGCGCCGCGATCCGGCGCGGCTCGAAAACATCCTCGCGTCGCGCATGGACGAGTAGGAAATAGGGGACGCTTCTCTATTCTGCAGACGGCATTTGATCAGGTGCCGCTATGCAGCGTGCAAAATAGGGAAGCGTCCCACTGCTGTCCCACTAAGGACTCCGTGAAATCGTAGAACTGGCCTCAAACCAAGAGTTTACCGGCGAGTATTGGCGTAATCGATTTCAATTGCGTTCAAAC
>JACADW010000023.1 GCA_013388445.1 Acidobacteriota bacterium
GCGAGTTGCCCGATGCGTTCGGCGTATTCGGCCGCGGTCACCCGCATCTTTTGCAGCCACGCTTCCGGCGGCATCACGACGGCGCGCACTTCGAGACCGAATCTCGCGGCGAACTCGAGGTCCCTCTGGTCGTGGCCGGGGACGGCCATGATCGCGCCCGTCCCGTAGCTGATCAGCACATAATCAGCGATCCAGATCGGGATCTTGCCTCCGGTGACCGGGTTCGTCGCCCATCCGCCGGTGAAGACACCGGACTTTTCGCCGCGTCCCGCGATGCGGTCCTCCTCGCTCATCGACGCCACCCGGTCACGGTACGCCTCGACTTCCCGGCGGCACTCCGGTGTCGTGAGGCTGTCGACCAGCGGGTGTTCGGGCGCCAGCACCATGTATGTGGCGCCGAAAAGCGTGTCGGGGCGCGTCGTATAAACCCGAATCGAGCGCGCGTCGGCCTCTTCCGGAAAACCCTCGTGCGATCTTCTGGCGCGCCATGCGCAGTAATCGGGTCCCGGCTCGCCCGCAAAGAAATCCACCTCAGCCCCCTCGCTGCGGCCCACCCAGTTACGCTGCATCTCCTTGATGGGGTCGGGCCAGCTCAACCTGTCCAGGTCCTTGACCAGCCTGTCTGCATAGGCCGTTATGCGCAGCATCCATTGCCGGAGGGGGATCCGCTGTACGGGATGGTTGCCGCGCTCCGACCGGCCGTTGATGACCTCCTCGTCTGCCAGCACGGTGCCCAGAGCCTCGCACCAGTTGACGGGAGCCTCCGCCTGATAAGCCAGGCGGAAGCCGTCGCGGTAGCGGCGGACGGCCTCTTCGCCCCGGGAGCGGACACTCTCCGGAACCGGCAGCTCCGCGATCGGGCGACCTTTGCCTCTGCGCGGCACTCCGTCCGGATCGATCCATTCGTGCTCCGGATCGAACCACGTGTCGTAGAGCAGCAGGAAGATCCACTGCGTCCAGCGCATGTAACCGACGTCAGTCGTCGCGAACTCGCGTTCCCAGTCGTAGCTGAAGCCGAGACGCTTGATCTGGCGTCGTATGTTGTCGATGTTGCGCTCGGTCGTGGTCCGCGGGTGTGTGCCGGTCTCGATCGCGTATTGCTCCGCCGGCAGGCCGAACGCGTCATAGCCCATAGGGTGCAGGACGTTGTAGCCGCGCATGCGCTGGAAGCGGCAGTACATGTCGGTGGCGGTGTAGCCTTCCGGATGCCCTACGTGGAGTCCCTCGCCCGAAGGGTAGGGAAACATGTCGAGGACATAGAGCTTGGGCTTCGATGAATCCTCTACGGCGCGGAAGGTCTTGTTCCGCTCCCAGAAATCCTGCCATTTGGGTTCAATGCTGTGAGGGTCGTATGCGGGCATCAAACAGTCTCGATTGACGAATGACGAATGGTCGATGGCGGATTGGCGGTGGATCTCACTCTGTATCCCCGATCGTTTGCCGGGCCGGTGCCCGGTCCTGCGGGCGACGCTATGAAATCGCTCCGGCGGCGTGCGGGCGGCCGAGCTTCCATCATGGATGGGCTCTCAGACGGTGCACAGCCGGACGGCCTCTCGGAGGGAAGCGAGCGGATCACGCGTCGGCACGAACTCATGGGATACGAAGCCCGCGAAGCCGGTTTCGGCGATCGCGCGCATGATGGCCGGGTAGTTCAGCTCCTGACTGTCATCGATCTCGTGCCGCCCGGGAACTCCGCCTGTATGATAGTGCCCAATCCAGTCCTTGTTGGCCCGGATTGTCGCGATGACATCCCCCTCCATGATCTGCATGTGATAGATGTCGTAGAGCAGCGTGACACGAGGCGAGTTGACGCGCTTCACCACCTCGACTCCCCAGGCGGTGTGGTCGCACTGGTAATCCTTGTGATTGACCTTGCTGTTGAGCAGTTCGAGGCAGATCGTCACGCCATGACGTTCCGCGAGGCCTTTGACGCGGTTCAGTCCGATGATGCAGTTTTCGATCCCTTCCTCATCGGAAAGGCCCTTCCGGTTGCCCGAGAACGTGATGACGTTCGGGACGCCGGCCGCTGCCGCGCGCGGGATGTTCTGCCGGAATTCCTGCTCGATCTTCTCGTGGTTCTCTTTGCGGTTGAGGCCGTCGGCGATTGAGCCGCCGCCGGAAGTGATGGAGCAGACCAGGCCATACTTCTTGAGAGTCGGCCAGTCCTCGGGGCCGACCAGGTCAACTCCCCTAATGCCCATGTCCGCGGCGGCCCTGGCGAAGCCGTCAAGCGGGATCTTGTTGTAGCACCAGCGCGCGACCCCCTGTTTGAAAGAGGCCTTGGGTTGCGCGGCGGGAAGCGTGAACCCGAATGGATGGGATACGCCGAGCACCCCCGCGGCCGACGCTGCCGTCTTCAAAACGTTTCTACGGGATATTGATTGCAGCATTTTCCAGATCCTCGAAGGAGATTTCCCTGATCAGCAGGCCCGCCCCGATCAAGCGCGCTCCCCGCCCTACCTGGCCCCACGGGCGACGATTGGCCAGGTCGGCTGAGCGGACCCTGCGGCGGGTTCGAGAGTGATGACCACCTCCGTCAGGTTTTCGGTCGTGTCCCACACATCCATCACCTTGAACACGCGCCCCGCCGGGTCATGGTCCAGCATGCCCGCGCTGTACCTTCCTGTCGGGGTCACATACCAGAGCTGGTAGCGCTTTCCTTCGGCCGCAGGCGGCAGGTTACCTGTCACCAGCCAGCGCCGCTCCGAGGTGTCCCAGAGGATAGCGGCCGAGGCCTTTAAGGAAGGCTCGGCGCCCGTAAGAAGTATCACTCTTGCGCCGGGCTTGGCGAGAAACGCGCCGATCTGTTCCAGCTCCTTGGATCTTACCCGTTCGGCTTCGAGCTCGCGGCCCATCCGGTCGGCCTCGTCGCGCGCGGCCGTGACCTCGTCGGCGCGCAATTGCAGCGCCTGTTGGGCTTTCTTCGAGGCCGAGTAGAACCCCCCGGCTGCGATCGCGCACGCGACGGCCAGAATCCAGGGCGCGAACCGGAGCCAGCGGATCCCCGGGCGGGGCTCAGGCCGGCCGGCTGCCGAGAAGATGGGGCGCTCGACCTTCTTCTTTCCCTGTTCGGATACGGCCGATGGCGCAGTTCCGATGCTCCTCTGCTCAATATGCGCGGCCACCAGCTCGCGAAGGTACGCGGGTGGCTCGACTTCTACTGCTGTCAGACCGAGGGTGCCGACGACGTTTTGAAACTGCGCAAGCTCGTTTTCGCAGACGGCACACCCGGCTTTGAGGTGGTTCTCGAAGCCGCGTGCCTCGTTCTGGCTGAGCGAGCCCAGCGCGTAGAGTGCCGCCGCTTCCTGCAATTCGCCGGTTACCCTTTCATGTTTCACGAAATACCCTGCGATGAACGGCCCGTCGAAACGGGCCTAGCTGCTCTTCAACGACTCCGCGAGCTTTATCATCCCCAACCGGATGCGCGTTTTGACGGCCGCGCGCGGTTGTCCCAGCTGGGCCGCGATCTCCCCGGGGCTCATCCCGCCGTAGAAGGCAAGCTCGACGGCCACGCGCTGCTCC
>JACADW010000127.1 GCA_013388445.1 Acidobacteriota bacterium
CCCGAAAGATATTCCTCGACCAGCGCCGGTTCGTGATACCTGTCGAGAACCCAGCAGACACGCTCTCGCATCTCCTGGCGCGTCCGCACAAGCGAGTCATTTCGGATTCCGATGCTGGACCCTTCGAACAACGGCTTGACGATGAGCGGATAGTGAAGGCTATTGAACGAGAAGCTCTTCGCCGAGACCACGCGGAACCGCGCGGTCGGCAGACCGTGAAATGCGAGGATTTCCTTGGCACGGGCCTTGTCCAGGCAGATGTTCAACGTGAGCGGATCGCTCGCGGTGTACGGGATGTTCAGGTATTCAAGAATGGCCGGGATCTGCCCCTCGCGGCACGCGCCCGAACTCCCCTCCGCCATGTTGAAAACGATGTCGGGCCGTGTGTCTCGAAGTGTCTCGTAGGGCTGCTCTGCCGCGTCAATCGGTATGACCTGGTGGCGCTCGCCGAGCGCATCGATCACGGCGTGGATCGTCTCGGCATCGTCCCATTCGGCCTGGATTTCGGCGCTACTACCCGGAGGATCCGGGGATTCCTCCGTTTCCCCTTTTTTCATGTTGTATGTGTATCCGATTTTCATCCACCCCTCGCCTTTCTGCGCTTTTGTATAAGTGAATCGAGCAGGTGTGTCAAGGATTTTCTGGCCAGCTCACACAAGATAATGGGTTTTGATCTCAGTCCGGCACCAAATCTTGTGTTCACAAGCAACCCCTCGTCGGGAGCGCAGGAGGCAAGCAACAAACATGCCAGCGGGTTGGTTTTGATCGAGAGTTGCTGGCGCGGGCCGCTCCTGTGGGCTGTTTGTGCCCGCGCCAAGGCAGCCACGAAGGGCACGAAAAAAGGAGCCCTCAGCCTTCCGTCGTCTCGAGTATAATGGCGCCCGTTTCATTACAGAGGCGTCTGGCATGGACGAAGAATCCGCTGCCCACGATCTCGATGCGACCTTCGCACGCCTGTTCCTCGGCGCGCTGTGGGGGACGATGTGCCTGTTGATAATCGGGGCGCCCCTGCTCGCCGCGCAGTCAAATCCGCTTCTCTCTTCCATCATCTACCTCCTCTTATCGTCCGCCTGTCACCAGATGCCCGAACGTTCTTTCGCCATTCTTGGACATCCGTGGGGCGTCTGCCAGCGATGCGCAGGTATCTATCTGGGACTCTTCGCAGCGTCGCTCGTTTCACCGCGAGTCTTCTGTGCATACAGAACGCCGGGTAACCGTCGCCTGCCGGACGGCGTCATGCGGGTAGACTCGGCCAGAATGACTCTGGTCGCACCTGGGAGTCGCGGCCTGCTCCGCTCGGGACTCTCTTCGGGCATTCGGTTGTGTGCGGCGGGCATCAACGTCCGCATGGCGCATTCGAGTGCACAGATGCGCCGTATCTGGCTCGCCACGGGTTGCATCCCCATCCTCGCCGATGCACTCCTGCCTCTGGGCGGACTCTGGGCGAGCACACCGCTCAGCCGGCTGCTCTCAGGTCTTGTGTTCGGCTTTCTTCTCTCCACGCTGCTCGTGGCGGGTGTCACGGAGCTGTTCCGGGACATCCTGAATTCCCCGCAGGCACGCGTTCTGAACAGTCACGGAGGCGAATCATGAACCGGGAAAGCATGTACAGGCCCGCCCTGATCGGCGGTGTGGCGCTCGGTGTCCTGTCTGCACTCCCCGTCATCGGGGCGTTTAACTGCGCCTGCTGCGCCTGGGTTATCGGCGGCGGAATGCTGGCCGCTCATCTTTATGTGAAGGACTCTCCGACCGCCGTCACGCTCGGAAACGGCGTTCTCCTTGGGCTGATCACGGGATTGATCGGGGCGTTCGTGGATACGGTCTTCTCTATCCCGCTTCACATGGCAATGAGCGGCGTCGGAATGGGCGTGGCCGAGTACCTGCGGGAGATGGCTGAGGAGATTCCCAACATGCCGCCCGAAGCACGCGACGTGCTTCGCTCACTGGCCGCGAGCGGCGTCGGCATCGGCAGCGTGTTCTTCTTCATCGCCGCGCTCCTCAAGTTTTTCATTTACGGGATTGTGGCGATGCTCGGAGGCGTGCTGGGTGTTGCTCTGTTTGAAAAGCGGACGCCCGGATCCCGCATCCCCGCCGAGATGTCGGCGTACCAGCCGCCGCCCGGCGCGCCGCCCGGTTCGTGAGCAATCAGACTTTGACCCACTCATAGGGAAGGTCGACGATTTCGCCTGGAGCTTGAACGGTTTCGAGCAGGTTCAGGGCATCCTTGAGAATGCGCGAGTGCATGGGCGTATCCATCGCAGCGCCGAATGGATTTCCCAGCGGAAACCGGAGCGTCACGGCTCTGGGCACGTGCAGACGCTCCGTAATATCTCTGCAGACCGAAACGGAGACTGTCGGAATGCCTGCGGCTTCTATTTCGCGCTGAACGAGAGAAGCCGATTGATGGCTGAGTTCGCAACCGCCGCTTACCACCACGGCGTGAACTCCGGCGTCACGAAGCCCCGGGATGATCTGCCGAACGCACGTCCCCACGATCAGTCGAACCTCGGGCACGTATCCCATCAGCGAGTAGTGTACCGGGGCGCATTCGCCGATAAACCCCTCCACCTCAAGTTCCCACAGGCGCGGAAGCGGGAAGACGCAGTTGATGTCCTCGTCCGCCTCCGTGTGATCGTAGTGTGCGTGCGCGATCAGGAGCCTGGACGGTTCGCAGTCCACCGGAATTTCACGCAGCGACCAGTCGCCCCGGTCGCGGAATTTCATCGCTCGATATTCGGGCGTGACAACTCCCGGCGAAGTCGTAAACGGCTTCTGGCCTTTCAGATACACACCTGCCAGGCTGACCAGGGCGACGCGCGAGTCAGAAAGGTGTCGGGAAGGCAAAGTGAACGGAAATCCTTCAGCGCGGCTTAGGCGCCAGCCGGGATGACGGCTCTCCAAGTGCCTGATCCACGAGTACCCGGGACGCAGTGTGTGCAGCGACTGGATGCCCGCCGGCAGCAGGTCGCTGTCACGATCAAGTTCATCCTCATCCGCTGAGCGACGAATGCCGGCCGGCCTCGATCCCTCCCTTTCAGTCATCACGCCCTCTCCAAATGCTTCGACACTCCCCCCTGCAGGCGGGACTTCGGCGCCGGAAACGCCTCACCTCGCCGACCAGACAGTGCGCTACACAACAGGGAGTGCTTTTGTACATGCATGCTCACATCGACGATACGTGCGGATTCATTCGACAATCGATAGTTGCTGGCGGGTCAAAATGAGATTATCCATGGTGAAGCTGTACTATGTGCAAATCATAGCGGGACACCCTGAAAATGCAACTGAAATCGCAACGACTCTCGCCCGTGGACTGTTCATTGGATCCGCGTCGGTTTCTTCAGCCAGTCCTCCGCCTCGACCTGAATCGTCGTGTGATCGATCCCGTGTTTCTCGCGCATCATCTGGCTCAGCCTGGCCAGCACGTCCGAAGGATCCGAACCGGATCGCAGGACAACGTGACAGCTCATCGCTTCCATTCCGGAAGTGATCGACCAGATATGGAGATCGTGCACGGATATCACGCCCTCCACGGCGCCGAGATCCGAGAGGATCTTGCCGACATCGAGGTGGCGCGGTGTCCCTTCGAGCAGCACATCCACACTGTCGCGCACCAGCTTCCACGAGCTGTAGAATATGAGGGCGGCGACGAGCAGCGAAACCACAGGGTCCGCAAGGTACCATTCCCGAAAGACCATGCAGATCCCGGCCACGATGGCCCCGACCGATCCCAGCGCGTCGCCGAGCACATGCAGGAAGGCCCCGCGCACGTTCAGGCTCTGGTGCTGCGACCGGTACAAGAGGACCATCGTGAAGACGTTCACTCCCAGCCCCACGGCTGCCACCACAAGCATGAGGCGGCCCATGACCACGGGAGGCGCACGAAGACGCTGGTAGGCCTCGTAGGCGACGTAGGCACCGACGAGCACAAGCAAGATCCCGTTGCCCAGCGCCGCCAGGATCTCGGCACGCAGGTAGCCGTAAGTCTTGCGGTGCGTGGCCGGCCGCTCGGCGATTTTCATCGCAAGTCCGCTGAGCGACAGGGCGGCGATGTCAGTCAGCATGTGCAGCGCGTCGGCAATCAACGCCAGGCTGTTGGTGTAGAAACCCGCCACCAGCTCCGCGATGAACCAACCCGAAGTGACAAGGATGGCCATGCAGAGGCTGCGCTTGCTCTGGCGCCGCCTGTGCGAGTGCCCTGGTTCGTAACTCATGCAAGTATGGCGCGGACGGGCTGAAAGGGGATGCCGCGAGTCACGCATGATGGACAAGTCAGATCCACACGGATTTCACTGCCCGTGACACTCCCCATCGATGTCCGCCGAGGCATATCGGCCTGATCGATGCAATCCATTCGAACCGAAAGCACGCCGGCGGACGGCCAAGCCAGTCAGTGACCCTGCCGCTTCCCGGTCGGCATCCCCAACACGTCCGGTTTCACAATGGCGGCCTGCCTCAAGAC
>JACADW010000133.1 GCA_013388445.1 Acidobacteriota bacterium
ACAGGAAGGCTCGCGACCTGGTGCCCGTCAGCACTCCCAGGTCCACCCGGCGCACGTTCATCTCCAGAGCCACTTCAATCGCGCGAGACGTCCCCAACGGAACACCGATGTCCCTGGCCAGGACATTGCCCGTGCCCGCGGGTACGATCGCCACCGGGAAAGGTGGGTCGGGGATCCCGTTCACAACCTCATTGTATGTCCCGTCACCCCCGCACACGGCAAGAAGATCCGGCGGGTCGCCGAGCAATCCTCGGGCCAGAACCTCCGCGTGTCCGGGTCCGGATGTGGATTCCAGCTCCACCTTCCAGCCGGAGTAGGGCCAATCCCTGAGAAGCCGCTGCAGCCGCCTGTAGACACGACCGCCGCCGGCGCTGGGATTTGCTATGATCGCAAGTCTCATGGCCGTCTCGCCCCGGCCGGCGCTGCTTTGACCTCGTGATCGCGACCCTGGCCGCTCCTGCGCGACCGGGCTTGAGCGACTCAGCACCTGGTGTTCAGAGACGGATCTGCCGGCCTTGCTGTTCAGCAGTGTTCAAGATCCGTATCTTCGGATGGAGCGCCGACGATCTATGGCCCGTCCGCCCAACTCCGCCGCAATCCCAACTGCTTGAGCTTGTACTGCAGTGTCTGCCTGTGGATCTTGATCGCGGCAGCAGCCTGGCTGATGTTCCCGCCGTGTCTCTCAAGGACTTCAAGAAGATACTCGCGTTCGAAGGCGTCGCGGGCCTGCTCGTAGGGCAACCGCCAGAGTTCCGCGTTTCTGGCCGAAGCCGGCGGTCTGTGCTCGATGGAGACAACCTCGCCGGGGAGGTCGGACACGTCGATCGGCCCCTTGAGGCTGAGGACCACGCATCTTTCCACCAGGTTACGCAGTTCACGCACGTTTCCCGGCCACGGGCAGCTCACAAGCCTTTCAAGCGCGGCTGCCGTGAACCCGCTCCATTCGATGCGACACTTGCCGGCGAACGTCTTTCCGAAATAGTCGAGCAGGGGTTCGATATCCTCCTGCCTCTCCCGCAATGGCGGGATCTCCAGGCGCACAACATCGATGCGGTAGAAGAGATCCTCACGGAACTCTTTCGCACCGATCGCTTGCCGGAGATCCCGGTGTGTGGCGCATACGAGCCGCACATCCACCTCCCGGGTTTCGTGCGAACCCAGCGGTTCGAAACGCCGGTCTTCGAGGACGCGCAACACCTTTGCCTGCGTTGCGGGCGCCATGTCGCCGATCTCGTCGAGGAAAAGCGTGCCTCCGTCGGCAAGCTCGAACTTGCCCGTCCGGCGGGCCACAGCCCCGGTAAAGGCGCCCTTTTCGTGCCCGAACAGTTCGCTCTCGATGAGCGAGTCGGGCAGCGCGGCACAGTTGATGGCCACGAAAGGCATCATCTTGCGCGGACTTCGCCGGTGTATTTCACGGGACACCAGTTCCTTGCCGGTTCCGCTGTCGCCCTGGATCAGGACAGTGACATCAGTCGGGGCAACCCGATCCACGATCTCGAACACCCTCTGCATGGAGGGGCTCGTCCCGATAAGGTCGCCGAACTTTCCCGCCTGCTCGAGTTCCTCTTTCAGTATCCGGTTCTCGGCAGCTAATTGGGTTCGCTCCCGCGCGTTGCGAACGAGCAGGCGCAGTTCGTCAATCTCGAAAGGCTTGGAGAGGTATTCATAGGCACCCGCACGAATCGCCTCGATCGCCAGCCGTTCGGAACCGTGAGCCGTTATGACGATCACCAGCGGCGCGCGCGGCGATGCCGCCATCTCTCTCAGAAGGTCAAGGCCGGAACCATCAGGCAAATTGACGTCGAGCAGGACAAGGTCGGGATCCTCCCTGCCGGCGCTCAAACGCGCCGATTTCAGGTCACAAGCTTCAAGGATGAGCACGTCTCTGGCCTGAAGCGCCTTGCGTATCCCGAAGCGAGCTGCCTCTTCGTCATCGACAACCAGGATCTTGTATCTCATGTTTGTCACACGCTGGGTCGGCCGGCGTTCGATGTGGCTTGAAGCATCGTTCGCTTGGCTGCGCTTCTGCCCGAATGGGCAGATGCATCAGGAAGCGCGTCCCGCGTCCATTCCTGGTGGGGCTTTCGAGACTGATCCGGCCGCCGATATGCTCGACCTCGCGCCTGACGACGGCGAGTCCAAGTCCCGTGCCACGCTGCCGTGTGGTGAAGAACGGCAGGAAAACGCGATCCTGGATGTCATTTCGCCGATTTGGACCATCTGCGCCTGCGCTGCGATCGTGTGCTGGAGCTCCATCTTGGATTTCAGGAGGCTCGAGTTCTCGAGCACGAGCGCTACCTGGTCGCAGAGCACGACGAGCGCGTGCTCCAACTCGGAGGCCAGCTTTCGCCTGGGCGTGCTGTCGACGACGAGCAGTCCCAGAGTGGACTTACCATGGCGGATAGGAAAGACATAGTCTGCAGAGACAGCTTCAAGAACGGCGGAGGCTCCGAGCACGCTGGCCACGGCGCCATTGAGGAAAGCGGCCTGGCTTCCTTCGAGTATGCCGGCAATCCGACCAAGCAACCCTCGCACCCGCGTGCTCTCCGAAGCAAAACGTTCTGCCCCCTCCGGCCGCACCAGTATTTCTATGCGCGAGAAATCGAAGATGCGCCGTATCTCCTCCTCCATGAACTTCTTCCGCTCCTCCGGCTCGAGGATACCCAGCGCCCGGCTGGCAAATCCTCTGATGATGTCACGCGGGACGGTGGTGTTGCTGCCTCGCAGCATACTGCGCCAGGGAGAACGCATCCGTCCGGGGATACTCATCGGATTATCGTGATCCTCCTGTGATACGGCGACGGCAGCCCCGCCGCCGGTGTTGAAACACACGGCGGTTCGGACCCGGACTGCGCCGGCAATCTCCGGAAATCCGGTCAGCCACTCTCTGCTGCGCAGCTGATTTCCTCACATCAAAGCGGCACTCCGTCCTATTCCGCACTCACTGAGGCGGCAGTCTCCAATGCCAGGTGGAGCGGGTCACGCAGGCTGGCGAAACGCGCAAACGAGTCCGCGGGAACGGGGGGCGAGGGCGGGAAAATCACCTTGGCGGGGTTTACGAACCGGCCGTGTTGTGTGATCCTGAAATCCAGATGTGGGCCTGTGGAAAGGCCCGTAGACCCGACATAACCGATCAGCTGGCCCTGGCTCACCTCTGCACCGGGGTGGACGGCTACACGCATCAGGTGCAGGTAATAGGTCTCATATCCGCCCGCGTGCCTGATGCGAACCATCTTGCCGCCCTGAGAGGTGCTGCCGGCCGAAATCACCCTCCCGGAACCCACGGCCACCACCGGCGTGCCTGCCGGAGCAGCATAGTCCACCCCCGGGTGGGGCCGGACGATGCGCAATATCGGATGCATGCGCGCCGGAGAGAAACGGGAGGTCACCCTTGCGTACTTCAGCGGTGACTTCAGGAATGATTTCTTGAGCGCCGTGCCGTTCCAGTCGAAGTACTCGGAAACCCCCGGACGGCATTCGAAGCGAAAAGCCGTGAAGTCCCGCCCCTGGTTAGTGAACCTTGCTGCCAGGATCGCGCCGTAACTCACGCACTTCCCGCCGAGATATTTCTTCTCGACAAGAAGCCTGTAGGTATCGCCGGGCTGCGGGTCTGTATAGAAATCGATATCCCACATGAAAACCTCGGCAAGATCCAACGCCAGCCTTTCCTGTTCGCCGGACGCGGTCACCGCTCCGATCAGAGAGTCCTTTATGGTGCCCGAGACGAGCTCGACTTTCGTCTCGAACGGGAAGCGCTTGATCTCCGGAACATAGCGATCTTGCTGCCGATAGACCGTGAGGTAGCGCTCTTCGTCCAGGGGATATCGAAACATGCGGAGCTCGCCACCGTCGGCGGTGACATCCACCCAATAAGGCCTGCCGGCCACAATCTTCGCCAGGTTGTAGACAGGCATCGAATCCTGTACCATCCTCAGTACCTGTTCCCGATCGAGGCCGTGCCCCAGAAGCGTCTCCGTTATATTGGCGTTTCGGTGGAAGGCTCCGACTATTGCATTAACAAGCGGCCTGGCCAGCCGTGCGGCCTCTCCTGCCGGGCCGGAGCTGGCCGTCGGCGCGAGGATCTCCTCGGGATCGAGCGTGGGGAAAGCACCTGTTGAGAAGAGCAGTATGGGCAGGGCCACCAGAGGCAGCAAGCCGCGGAGGGCGGCGCCGGGAGACCGTCTTGCGATCATGCTGTCCAAGTTAGGCCGAGGAAACAAGTTGTATGCCTCTCGGGATCGGGCCTATGGTGCCTTCTGTCTCTCCGTCATAAAATAGAATGCCGGGCGGTCACGCTGGGGCCGCCTGCACCACGCGAGCACCTCCTGCCCGGTAACCGCCGACCGCCACTGGATTCGCCACCCGCTCCACCCGTGCCAATTCCCTCTTCTCATGTGCTCTGCCGCTGCCTGGCTCATGAGCAGTGGCTACGCACCCAGGTGCTTCTTCTTCAAGCGTTTTTCGACACCGGGGGGGACCAGCCCCTTCACAGATCCGCCAAGCAGCGAGATCTCCTTGACCAGGCGGGAACTCAAATACGAATAAGCCTCGGCCGGCATCATGAAGACCGTCTCAACCCTGGCGGAAAGTCTGCGGTTCATCATGGCCATCTGAAGCTCATATTCATAATCCGAGACTGCGCGGATCCCTCGCACGATGACGGATGCTCCGACCTTTTCCGCATAGTCCACCAGCAGACCGCAGAAGGTGGTTACAGATACGTTCCTGAATGCCCTGACAACTTCCTCGAGCATTTCGACACGCTCTTCGACAGTGAACAGCGGCAGCTTGTCCGTATTCTTGAGCACGGCAACATACAAGTGGTCGAAGATAGCAGCGCCCCGCTTGATGAGGTCGACATGCCCATAGGTGACCGGGTCGAAGGTCCCGGGATAGACTGCACTGATCCTCATGGCTGCACGACAGCGATCCTGCCTCAATACCCGCCGGAAATCGGACCGATTATAGTGCCCGCAAAGGCTGAATTCCAAGCGAATTGCAGGACCAGCCGCTTTCCGGCGTGCCCATCATCCGTGTGATCAAGAAAAGCCCCGGTTATGGCCCAGGTCGGCTCTTGTGCCAGGATCGCCGAGTTGCTCGAGGATCTCCTGGAGTCGCGTGCACATATAGAGCGAACCCCCCCGGGCAGTCGGGTCTTCGGACAGGAGGTCCCTGAGATCCGCCAACCCGCGGGCACAGGCTCCCGGCCCCATGCGAGCCAGGGACTTATGGGATTTCAGACCGCGCAAGACGGAGCGTATGCTCGCGTCGGTTTCGGAACAGGTCTTGCGCCGAGCGGGAAGGATCTTCTTGTTTTCGGCTGCCACGCAGACGGCCAGACGTGACCTCGCCATTTCGAGTGCGTGCACCAAGTCCTCGAGCAGCCTCGCATCATACCGCTCGAGCCCGATCACAGTGCCCAAAGGACATCCTTTCGACAATCCGATGAAATACTCGACCGCCCAGGGAAACATTACTGGCGGCACACCTGGGTGTTCCCAATGATTAACAACGGCCGATCCGCATTTTGAGCAAAGAAAATGAAGGCACCATACTCCGACCGGGCCAAGCTGTGCGAGGCGTTGGGCAATGTGTTCAAGCGGAACCGGAAGAAGTGGCTGGGCTACCTGGCCAGCTTCCTCGACAATCGCGGAGATGCCGATGACGTACTCCAGGAGGCGGTAGGGCGTGTGCTGGCGCGCGCCCTGCCGTTCAGCTCGGAGGACCAGCTCAGAATGTACCTCAGCCGGGCCATCAATAATACTGCGATAGAGTTCTACCACCTGCGCCGGAAGGAGCGCATCTACCAGAGGCCGCTGGACCTCAGTACATATGCAGATGACGAACGCGGCTCGCCGGAGGATATGCTGGAGAGGACCGAGCAGGATGTGCGGCATGAGAAGGCGAGGCATCTCATGCGGGCGGGTCTGAGCAAGCTGCCGCCCAAGCAGTACGAAGCCCTGTGCCTGACTTATCTAAGTCCCGAGGGCAATTCGATCCGTGAAGCCGGTGCCAGCCGGGGCATCCCCTACTCGACCCTTCGGCATCGCAGCATTCAGGGAATCCGGCGGCTGCGGAGGTATGTGTGTAGAGGCCTCGGCGACCAAGCATTCAAGATCCGGCAGGACCAACCACGCGCACGGTGTAGATGCTCAGGCACTGATCACCCTGGCGGATGCGGCGTACCAGGCGGTAACGCCCATCACAGTCCGGGACATCGGCCTTGCGGTGGTGTTCCACGATGATGTGTCCATCGGGGACCAGGATGGGGGCTCCAGCGATGGTATCGAGCAGACTGCGGTATTCGGTCCACCTGTAAGGCGGGTCGCAGAAGAAGACATCACACGCAAATCCCTCCCGCCCGAGAACCCGCAGCGCCGTAAAAACATCCAGCGGCACGATGCGGAATCCTCCGGCGATGCGGCAGGCGTCGAGGTTTTGCCGGATGAGCGACAGGCTCTCCCTGGAGGACTCGATGAAGACGACGGTCCGTGCTCCGCGGCTGAGCGCTTCGATGCCTATCGCCCCGGTTCCGGCAAAGGCGTCCACAAAAGTCGAATCGGGGATGGCGGGGGAGAGGATGTCAAAGAGCGTTTCCTTGAGCCGGTCTCCGGTCGGGCGCATTTGCGATCCCCGGGGTCCTATTAACCTCCGCCCGCGATAGATGCCCGAAATCACGCGCATCGTTCCGTCCGGTAGAAATCAGCCGACCAGTGCCCAGCCGTAACGCCCGGCCAGAGTCTGGCGAATCAGGCTGGCGATCTGCCTGCATTCCTCGTCGCCCCCCGCGCGCAATCGCGCGAGGAAATTCTTCGCCTCCTCGCTGGCCAGTTCCAGCGCCCTGCGGTCGCGGACCAGGTCGGCAAATCGGAAGGCAGGCATGCCCGACTGCCGGGTTCCGATCACCTCGCCGGGTCCACGCAGCTCCAGGTCCACCTCGGCGATACGGAAGCCGTCGTTGGTCTCGCACATCACCTCGAGCCGCCGGCGCGCCTCGGGATTGTCGCGCACATCGGCGATCAGCAGGCAGACCGACTGTGCGGCCCCCCGTCCAACACGCCCTCTGAGCTGATGAAGTTGCGACAGGCCGAACCGCTCGGCGTGTTCCACGACCATGAGCGTGGCATTGGGCACATCGATGCCGACCTCGATCACGGTGGTCGACACCAGCACCTGCAGCTCGCCAGCCGCAAAGTAGGACATGACCAGTTCCTTCTCTCGATCCTTCATCCGTCCATGCAGCAATCCGATCCGGAAACGGGGGAAGACTTTCACCTGGAGATGCTCTGCCATCTCAGTGGCCGCACGGAGATCGCTTCTCTCGGACCCCTCAACCAGCGGATAGACGACGTAGGCCTGATGGCCCGCCGTTACGGTACGCCGGATCTCCTCGTAGGCCTTTTCCCTCTGCTCCTGCTCGTACCAGCGTGTCTCGATCGGCTTCCGGCCCGGAGGGAGTTCGTCTATCACCGAGACATCCAGGTCTCCGTAGAGGGTGAGTGCGAGGGACCTTGGGATAGGGGTTGCGGTCATCACCAGGACGTCCGGGTTGTGTCCCTTCTCCATGAGGATGCGCCGCTGTACTACCCCGAAGCGATGCTGCTCGTCCACAATTGCGAGCGCCAGTCTGGAAAACTCCACTCCCTCCTGGATGAGGGAATGTGTGCCGACCGCGATCTTCGTCTGGCCCGCACGGATACGCTCGAGCGCCTCGCGCCTCTCCCTTTCACGCAGGCCTCCCTTCAGCAGGTCGATCGGATAGCCGACCGGCGACAGCAGCCTCCGGAGGTTGTAGTGGTGCTGCTCGGCCAGGATTTCGGTCGGCGCCATGAACGCGACCTGATAGCCGTTTTCGACAACGATGATCGCGGCCTGGGCCGCCACTATCGTCTTGCCCGAGCCGACATCGCCCTGCAGGAGCCGCGACATCGGTCGGGGCGACCGGATATCGTCCGCAATTTCCCTCAGCACTCTCTTCTGCGCTGCCGTGGGATGGAAGGGCAGGATCTTCTTGATTGACTGGCGGACCGGCTCGGTAATCTGGACCTGCCGGTCTTTGGTAACCCTGGCGCGTGTGCTCCGGATCATGTGCAAGCCGACCTGGAGCTGAAACAGCTCCTCAAAGATCAAACGCTTGTGGGCAGGGGAGAGCCCGCTGTTGAGAAGCCGCATTTCCCGTTCGCGCAACTCGCGGTTCGAGTCTCCCAGCTCCGGAAAATGCACTTGGGCAAGGGCTCTGTTTCGCGGGAGGAAGCGATATTGCCTGCGGAGATATTCGGGGAGAGGGTCTGTCATGTCCGCAGGCAGTTGCGTCGTGATCCCGTACATGATCTGACGCAGCGTGCGGGTGCGCATGGTACCGAGCTTGCGATAGACCGGCACAATCCGACCGGAGTGCACCGTGGACTGCACCTCTTCCTCATGCACCTCGCACTCCGGGTTCATGAAGACGAGTGAAGTGCCGCTGTACGCATCGCGCTTGACCTGGCCATAGATGATCAGGTGGAGCCCGGGCTTGTAGAGGCTGCGCAGGTAGGGCTGATTGAAGAATTTCAAGCGCATGCTGCCGGTCGCGTCCCGAACCAGCACCTCCAGAACCGACATCCTGCGTTTGCGGGTCTCGAATCCGCTAACGCTGCAGATACGGCCTCGCGTCAACGCCCACTCGTCCTCGCGCAGGCTTGCTAGGGGCCTGTATTGAGTCCTGTCTTCGTACCGGAACGGCAGGTAGCACAGAAGCTCTTCCACTGTGTGGATCCCTTCCTGCGCAAACTGTTCCGCGCGTCGCGGCCCGACCCCTTTGACGTATTGGACCGGCGTGTCCGGTCTCAGGACCTGCGGATTTAAAGTCGGCGAGCGTTGGGACATGACGAAGTATTGTACCGGATTCGGAAATCGGGGGCGCTTTCCTATTCTCCTGAAAGCATTTGACCAAATGCCGCTGTGCGGCATGCAAAACAGGGGGCGTCCAGGTCAGGATCGCCTCCGGGCAGCCGATTTGCATTGATATGATGCCTCTGGTATATATGGCCGCCATGCGTTTCGTCTCTTTTCTTTCCCTGATCTTCCTTGCGCTGCTGGCCGGCGGCTGCGGGGGCCGGACGGTCACCAAGGGCGCTGCGCAAAAGCTCCTCGTTTCGTTCCCATCCGGCATCCTCGACAAGGAGAGTGTGAAGATCCTCTCGGTGAGCCAGATCAGCGCACGGGACGCGATTGTCGAGACGGACGTACGGGCGGCCTTCAAGCTCGAGAGGGTCAGAGGGGAATGGGTCGTGAGCGAAGTCCGGATCGGCAATGAAGAATGGGCGAAAATCGACGATCTTGCGGAGGCATTGACAAGAGTCAGGGTCGAGCAGACGCGCAGGCTTCTGCACGAGATTGCGGATTCACTGGGGCGTTACCGGGAGCTCCACGGGCAGTTGCCCGTTTTTCACGACTACACGGGACTCTCGGACACGCTCTCTCCGCGATTCCAATCTCCCGCCGTCAGGCTCGACGCCTGGCGCCGGCCCTTCGCTGCATCTCGCCTCGACGAAACCACCGTCCGGCTCATTTCCGGCGGGCCCGACCGGAAGATGGGCTCTGCCGACGACATCGTCCTGGTCAGGGATTACTCGCGCTGACGCCGAGAGGCCGGAGCTCACACACCCGTGAGGATGTGACCAAGCCTTCGTTTCTTGGCCTCAAGGTAGTAGCGCGTCGAGGCGTCGGGAGGGATTTCGAGAGGGAGGCGTTCCTCTACAACGATCCCCGCGCTCTCAAGGCCCTTCACCTTGTCGGGATTGTTGGATAGGAGCCGCACTCGCGAAGCGCCGAGGTACTTGAGTATTTCGGCGGAAAACTCGTACTGGCGTTCGTCCGGCTGGAATCCGAGCTCTTCGTTTGCGGCGACCGTGTCCAGGCCCTGGTCCTGCAGCTCATAGGCACGGATCTTGTTGATAAGACCGATGCCACGCCCCTCCTGCTGCTGATAGACGAGAACGCCGACGCCCGACCCGGCAATCAGCTCGAGCGCCGCATAAAGCTGATCCTGGCAATCACACCGGCGGGAAGCGAAAACATCCCCGGTCAGACACTGCGAGTGTATGCGCACGAGGATGGCTGAGTCCGGACGGATCTCGCCGGCAACGAGAGCAACGGCCTCCTCGCCCGTATCTTCGTCGCGGAAGCCGTAGATGGTGAATTCTCCGAAGCGGGTCGGCAAAGCAGCCCGCGGGACTTCTGCAAAGCGCATCTTGTCCTTCAGGTCTCGAGTCGGCCGTCGGGGCCCCTCTTTCCAGCGATCGGGATCCCGGACATCGCACAAATCAGGGAGAGCGAACGCCATTCGCGTGACTCCATCTCAGTCAGCGAACGGGTTCAAGGGGCGGAGGGGGCCGGAATCGCCGCAGCTCCTCCCTGCCCCTTGAGCCATTTGTTTGCATGCCTCTCGTGTCAGCGAACGAGGCAAGCTGACTAGGTCTCGTCCTGCGCCTTTTCTTCGGACTTCCCGGCCTTGGCGCTTTGTTTCCCGTCCGATTCCTTCCCTGAGCGGTCTGCCTTCTCCCTCTTGCTCTTCTTGCCGGCCTTTGCCTCGCCCTTTTCAGGCTTGTACTCGCTGCCGATCAGCTCGATGAGCGCGGTCTGGGCTCCATCACCGTCCCGGAAGCCGAGCTTGATGATGCGGGTATATCCTCCCTTGCGGTCCGCATACCGCGGCGCCAGGTCGCTGAAAAGCTTGGACACCACTGCGGGATCCTTAATGAATCCGAGGGCCTGGCGCCGCGCGTGGAGCGACTCGCGCTTGCCCAGTGTAATCATCCGCTCTGCAACCGGACGAAGGGCCTTGGCACGCGGAACCGTTGTGCGGATATGCTCGCGGTCGAGCAGAGAGGTGACCAGGTTGCGCAGCATGCTGATCCTGTGGGCGGTCTTGCGTCCGAGTTTCTTGCCACCGACTCGATGTCTCATGAGCTGGACCTCCGATCTTCCCTGGTGCCGCCAGTGGTCATTCCATCCTCACCGGGGGGATGGGCTTGCCGTCCTCACCGAGTTTCATGCCGAAGGACAGGCCCATCTCCGCGAGGATTTCTTTGATCTCGTTGAGCGACTTGCGGCCGAAGTTCTTGGTCTTGAGCATCTCCGCCTCGGTCTTCTGAACCAGGTCGGCAATGGTTCGGATATCCGCGTTCTTGAGGCAGTTGTATGAACGGACCGACAGCTCCAGTTCCTCGACAGACCGCCGCAGATTCTCCGCCATCTTTTCGGCTTCGCGATCGGCTTCGGGCTCTTCTTCCGGCGGCCTCTCCTCAAAGTTAATGAAAATGAACATGTGGTCCTTGACGATCTTGGCCGCCCGGGCAATGGCGTCCTGCGGTGCGATACAACCATTCGTCCAGACGTCCAGGACCAGCCTGTCATAGTCGGTCGTCTGCCCGAGCCTCGCCGCCTCCACAGTATAGTTCACCCGCTTGATCGGGGAGTGAACGCTGTCGAGGGGAATATAGCCGATCGGCAGGTCCGGCTCGAAATTCTCGTCCGCCTGAACGTAACCGCGGCCGTTCTTCACGCGCATTTCGATCTTCAAGCTCGCGCCCGGACCGAGCGTTGCGATATGGATGTTGGGGTCCAGGACTTCGAGGTCGGCATCGGGCGTGATCTGGGCGGATGTAACCTCGCCCGGTTCGCTCGCCTCGAGGTAAATCGTCTTGGCGTGGTCCACATGCAACCTGAGCGGGATCTGCTTCAGGTTCATGATGATGCTGGTGGCATCTTCCGTGACGTTCGGAATGGGGGTGAACTCGTGCAGGACCCCCTCGATCTTCACGGCCGTTATGGCCGCACCCTCGATCGACGACAGCAGGACGCGCCGCAGGGCGTTGCC
>JACADW010000163.1 GCA_013388445.1 Acidobacteriota bacterium
ATGTAATAACGCGTGGGTTCGTAGTCGAAATCAGCCGCGGCCAGCTCTTTCCATTCAGCAACGCGGAACTCCTTTTCCAGTGGCAGCCGCAGTGCCAGTCTCGCCTTGTTTCCGCCGGCGAACGCGAACAGGTAGTAGTGCCGGTTGGTGTGGTAACGGAAGACGATCCCGGCCATGCCGGCGCTGGACAGAGGTTTGACCCTGGCCGTGACCGTGTAGTCCGCCCACTCCGGATCGCCGACCACGAGAATCGAGTTGTAGTGCTGCGGTCGCGGGTTCAGCAGGTGCTGTTCGAGGTAGGGCTTCCCCTCCTCGTCACCGCCGACCCAGGCGTCGTCGTGGATCAGCGCGTTTGCCCATGGCCGAAGCGGCACGCCGCGGTGGGGCAGGTAGTGATACTCATGGATGGCGTTAGTGAGCTGCTTGACGGGTTCGGAGAAGATGCGGGGCGGAAACCGCGAGAAATCGTCCATGAACAGGTCTCCCGCCTTCATGCAGGTCGACACGGCGATCACCAGGACTGCAGCTAGTAGCCATGCCAGCCTCGATCTGTATGACCCCATGCGGACCTCCTTCCGCCCATTCATCATGGTCGGCTTCTGAAAGAAGAAGACTCAGATCCAAAAGCTCTCCAGGTCGTCTATTCCCTGCGACCTCCCGGCTCCCGCATTCTGGATTCTGGATGACGCTTCTCCCTGCCGCGCGTACCTACCCGGATGCACAGGGCATGAATGCCCGGCTAGATCTTGATAAATATCCTGCGCTTATAAAGCCAGAAGCACAAATACCAGAGCATCCCCCATACCACCAGACTGGTTACAGCCGACGCATTGAGCTCACCGGCCCAGACGAAAAGTCCCATCGTAAATGGTTTCGCGATCCTGTGAAACCATTCGGAGCCGCCCGTGTTGGTGAACATGTATATGAAGAGAGAGTTCATGCCGACGATATTGAAGAAGAAAGTCCATCTCTGGACTTTCTTGACATCGATCAGCCAGTAGGAGAAAACGAGAGCCAGGAGGCACCAACCTCCGGTCACGATCACAAAGGAACTGGTGCAGATTCGTTTGATGATCGGCGTGACGGGATCAAGGGCGTACCCGACCGCAAGGCCGACGACTCCGGCGAGCACGAGAGCCTTGATCTTCCGGCCGGGCGACTTCGTGTTCCTGAGAAGCTGGCCGGCGAGCACGCCCCACATGGTGTGTGCCGTCGTGGGAACGGCATTGAACGCGACCCAGTGACCTCTCGACAGCTTGCCCATAAGGAGCAGGTCCATCCAGGAGCCGAAGTTCCTGTCCGGAACGAACGGTTCGTTGAATCCCGGCATGGGCCAAAGCCGGTACAGGCCCTCCGAAAGCGCCAGCAGCATGAACGTGAAGATAATCTGGGCCCGCGCGCTCTTGCGCATCATCAGAAAGGCAACGAAGTAGGTAAACGAAAGCTGCGCGAGCACGTTCCAGAGTTCGAACGTGATTCTCCCCGGACCGATGCAGTAAAGGCCCCATCCAAAAAGGAGCAGCATGGCTGACCGGAAAGTCGCATGCCGAAACGTCACAGACCAGGTATCGCCGTGCTCCCATCGGCGACCGAATGAAAACGGCATGGCGACGCCTACGATGAACATGAAAAAGGGCTGGATGAGATCCCAGAACCGAAGGCCGTTCCACGGGTGGTGCTCCATCTGGGTCCCGATGGCGCCCAGGAAGGTCCCCTGAAACGCGGGACCGGCCAGCTGGGAATAGAGTTCAGTCGCCTCCCCGATGAGCAGAAACATCGTGATGCCGCGAAAGAAATCGAGCGACATCAACCGACCCTCGGGAGTCAGCCTGTAGTCCGTCGTCTTGTCCATGTATTGACCTCAAGAGCTATTCAACCGTCACGGCGACGATGAAACAGGAGAGCCTCCGAATGGCTTGCGACGAGATCGCGTCAAACGATCAGTCGGTCCGTTCCGGGGCCTCCCTTCCAGTGCAGATCTGCTCACGCCGCGCGAGAGTATATGAGGTCAAAATCCAAAAGTCGATGCTTCGGGTCGGTGGCGTGGTGGTCAGGCGCTCAGAGGTCAGGTTGTTGCCGTTTCGGGCAAGAAGTGCATTATGAGACGTAGCCAATTTGAGCCAGTGCCGCGGGCTGCCGGTCCTGAGTTCCAAAGCGAGCCGGCAGCTTGCCGAGCTTCGAGCCTACGGTCGCTGTGGTCAGGCTGTCGCCGACCAAATCGGCGAACCAAAATCAGCTCCTTGAGTCTGAGTCCGCCCGGGAGCACGAGGCGGCCGAGTCTGCGCGGTTCCTGAGCATTGCGATGGGGTCAGCCGGCGAGCCGGAGTGCCACTTGCTCTTGCCTCGGGACCTGGAGGTGCCGGCCAAGGCGGATTACGAACGACTGGACGGGGACGTAACGGAGGTCAGGCGCATGCTGACGTCGCTGATCCATAAGCTGTATGCTGATTGCTGACAGCACTCACATACTTCAACAACATCACCGGACAGCAGAATCTGCTTCGGATCCGGCTCGTCCGGGTTGGGACATGAGGCACTCCGGCCCGTACTCGACCCGATCCTATGCCGGCGATCCGCCACGCGCCGTGGCGGCATCGAGCTGGAGAACGCAGTCGCACCGGCGCACCGAGGCACTTCGACGATACGGGAAACCACCCGACGGCCGCAAACCGGCCGCACCCACGCCCCGTGTCGGCCAGAGCCTCTCATTTTCATACGGCTGCATCTGTGTGGAGCGCGGCGGAACCGCGCTGTGTTACCATGCTCGGCGCCGCGGAAATCGAGGAGGTGCAGAATTGGCAGGGCAGGCCCGGAAGGCGGATGCTGAGATTGAAGCCTACTCAAGGGCCGAAGCGCGGTTCAATCGCAGGCGCCGTACCGCCGGACTCATCTTGGGTCCCGCGCTCTTTCTTCTGGTGCTCCTCTGGCCGCTGCCCTCGCTGACGCCGCAGGCGCATTCCCTGGCGGCCGTGATCGTCCTGGTCGTCGGGCTCTGGGTAACCGAGGCGCTGCCGATAGCCGCGACGGCCCTGCTGGGTCCCATTCTCGCCATCGTCTTCCGCATCGCTCCCGCCCGTGACGCTCTCGGGCCCTTCTCGGACCCAATCATCTTTCTTTTCATCGGCAGCTTCATGCTGGCCGAGGCGATGTTCGTGCACGGCCTCGACCGTCGCATCGCCTATACGGCGCTCTCCCTAAGGTGGGTTGGCAGGAGCCCGACCAGGATGCTGGCGGTTTTCGGCGGGGTCGCGGCCACTCTCTCGATGTGGATCAGCAACACGGCCACGGCAGCCATGATGTTTCCGATCGGGATGTCGATCGTGGCCCATTTGCGCTAGCGCCAGCCGCATGCTTCCCGCGAAGTGGAACGTCTCGCGATGGCCCTGATGCTCGTCGCTGCCTTCGGTTCATCCATTGGCGGCATCGCGACGCCGGTGGGAACGCCGCCAAACCTGATCGGCATCGGCATACTCGGCCGGACGGCGGGCATTCACATCTCCTTTTTTGGCTGGATGTTGCTCGGCGTGCCGCTGGCAGCGTTGCTCTTCGCCTATCTGGTGCTCTATTTCCGGACCGTCTCGCTGCGGGGGGGCAGGCTCAAGATCGGGGGCCCCACAATCGCCGCTGGTGAACTGCGGGAGCTCGGGCGGCTCTCGCGCGCCCAGCTAAACGTCCTCTTCGCGTTCGGGATCACGATCTCGTTGTGGCTCACACCCGGGATCCTGGCAGTTGCAGGGGCGGGCGATTCCGCGTTCGCCCAGGCATTCAACGCCTCGGTCCCCGAGTCAGTCGCAGCCATTTTGGGGGCTCTCCTGCTTTTCGTCCTGCCCGTGGACTGGCAGGAGAGGCGGTTCACGCTTCGGTGGGAAGAGGCGGTGCGCATCGACTGGGGCATCATCCTGCTTTTCGGCGGCGGCCTGTCTCTTGGCGGTCTGGCGTTCTCAACCGGCCTGGCGGAAGCCGTCGGGCACGGGATTCTGGCTCTGGTGCCGGCCCGAAGCCCTCTGGCCTTCACGATGATATTCACGGCCCTGGCGATCCTGACAACCGAAGTGGCCTCGAATACGGCCTCCGCCATCATGATCGTCCCGATCGCGATCGCCGTGGCGGAGGCCGCCGGGGTCCGGCCGCTCGAGCCCGCCGTCGGCGCGACACTCGGGGCGAGCATGGCCTTCATGATGCCGATCTCCACACCGCCCAATGCGATCGCCTACAGTTCAGGATATGTGCCCATCACCTCCATGATCCGGCACGGCCTGGCACTCGACGCCTTCGCATTCGTGGCCATCGTCACTCTCGTAACCCTGCTCGCTCCCTTCCTCGCGGGTTGACTTCCATCAGGACCGCACCCAGCTTGGCCGGCCGTCTGGCACCGGCACGACTGCAACGATATCGTGCTCGCCACGGGCAGCAGACTCGAGGCTATCTTGCCCACAAACGAGCGACGGATTCTGAATTTTGGATTCCGAATCCTGAAGTCTCCCGGTTACGCACGAGGACAAAGCTCTCGGGGCAGACTTCATCGGACTTCACAGGCAGAGAATCCCCCACCCGATCAGGAGAAGCGGGTGCGCCGCCAGAGCATGGAGGCGACAACTCCCAGGAGGACCAGGGTGGCCAGTCCCAGCAACCAGGCCCAGGGGGCGTTCATCTCGAGCGGCGGCACCTCGGCGAGCAAGGCGAGCCACACAAAGACCCCGACCGCCGCGGCCACAATCACAGCTTCCCACCACCTGCGCCCGCCGCTCTCGGCGACCGGGTCCTCACCCCTGAGGGCCGCTTCGACCCTGGAAACATTCAACACATACCGGTCGCACTCCCGCATCATCGCCTTTCGCCAGGAACTCCGCTCGGAGGCGGGCGCCTCGGCCAGGCTGATGGCGACGGCGCCGGCGATCATGATTGCGGACCCGGTGATGATCAGCGCCCGGCTCGCCATTCCCCTGCCGCTCAACTCAGCAAAGACGAGCGCGCCCCACGCCAGTCCCCATAGCTGATTGGTGTTCGAAAGCGGAATGCCCCGTCCGATGCCGATATACTTCGCGGCGTACTGCTGGAATATGTCTCCGATGACCCAGCAGAAGCCCCCCAGGAAAAGCCAGAAAAGCGCGGACCGCGCGTTGCGTATGCCCTGCAGAACGGGCGCGGCTCCTCCTTCATATGCCAGAGAGAGCGCGACGATGGTCGCCAGTTCGCCGAAGGTGAAGACTGTCACGAAGGAGAGCGGGTTCATCCCGCTGATATAAGCCTTGCGGTAGGGTATGTACATCGTCCCCCAGAGGAGGCCCGCGCCCAACGCAGCCCCGATGCCTGCCGCTGCCCGGACGGACGATCCGCCGCCGTGCTGGGAGGTAGCGTAGGCCAGCAGACAGGCGCCGGTGACAATCGCGATGGCCCCACCGAGAACCTTGGCCCACTGCCCTGGTCCCGCCTCGTGAAGCTCCCGAAAAAAGAGCCAGCCCCAGAACAACCCGACAAGACTGTTGACATTCCACAGAGGGAAGGCGATCGACAGCCCGACATCGCGGATCGCGAAAATGGTCAGCGTGTTGGCGACTGCCCACAAGGCTCCGGCAATAACTGCCCAGACAACGAGGTGGGATTTCTCGCGGAGGTCCCTGAAGACATAGCCGGTCCCTTTGAGAGCAGCAGGCAAGGTCCAGCGCGCGACGAAGACGCCCACGACCATGCCCAACGAGATCACAAACGGGGAAAAACCTACCGTGACGAGCTTGGTGGGCGCCTCCGCCATGCCCAGCCAGGCCCCGGCCGCCAGGCCGGACATGACACCCAGGGAATGAAGAGACCGAACAGGAGCTTTTCCGGAATTCATGGTCGCGGAACCTCCAAGTGTCTCGATGCCGGCGGTCAATGCAACCAGAGCAGCAACAGCAGTCCCACAATCAGCACGACCATGGGGACCCAGAAATGCGAGTCGCTGAAGATAGCCTTGATGACCGAGGTTTTCATGATGCGCTTGCCTCCTCGGGAAAACCGTCCGCATTCCGCATCGCGGCGGGCGGGTCATTTTCCCGCAAAAGCACGCCCGTAGAAACAACCGGTTGACGATTGACGAATGGACGACATGGCCGTGGTCTTTGCGACATGGGACAGCTGTCGGAACCACGCGGGTTGCGAAAGATTGAAAAACGCTCCCAACTTCCGCATCATTAGTCAATCGTCAAGCGTCAATCCAGGTGTCGGCGATCGCGCAGTCGAGGCGCAGTACGACCGTCCGGAGAGAGGATCACATCGTGTTGGCCGATCCTTACCCCTTCAATGAGCTGGTTGATATCCGGCTCTCTCTCACCCGGGGCGAGCGGAATCAAAACGACGAGGAATTCCATCTCGCGCGCGGCCTCCGGGGCGGAGATACGCAGGCTGAGCGGGTCCTCGACGTTGATGTTGCCGCCGATGCCCTCAACGACGCTCATCCTGGTTTGGGCAGGCGAGAGGACGCGGCCGGTCAGGCGCACACCGGAAGCTTCCACCATAAACCCGCCCTTGTTCAGCTTGACTCTCCCACCCGGTTGAAGCATGAAATCATACGTGGCCGGTGCGTTAGTCCGCGCTTGGTCCCGGACCACGACCGATCCCCACTTCCCTGTTCCCGCAGCAGGTCGCAGAAGAACCAGCTCCCTGACCACCGATTCTGCACCTTCGTAGCACTTCGTGGCATCCGAACGCCACCAGAGCAGTCCGCCGGTGTCCACCGCATCGGTGATCGTGCCCGCGCTGTCTTCCGAGCGTCGCTGGTGCCTGCCGTTTATGACCAAACAGTTGTGTCCCCATGTGCCGGTGCTGAAATATAGGGTGTTCTTATTGAAGTAGCCTGGCCCGACTTTGCCGTAACCATAATCACGCAATAGCCACTGACCGCCAGCGTTGAGTAGAAAATTGTTGACGTCGAGGTGCGAGTGGGAGACATCCGCTTTGCCGCTGCGCAGGTGAAGCGTCAGAGCATCGGGATTCCAGCTTGTTCGCGCGCCTGCGAAGCCTGTCCTCTTGAAGACGTGCGAGAGAGGCTGATCCTCGGGAATCCGGGCCGCCACTTCCGGATCGTACCAGAGCAGTTCCCAGCACGCGGCATCGATGTCCGTGCGGTCGGGGAGCGCCTCGGCCAGCCATTGGGTCAACCCGTTCCGGTACTCTGAAGCCAGGCGGTACATGATTGTGCGGATGGCATGCCAATCCGTGGTTCTGCCGTCGCCGAAGTTGGCAAACTCGGACATCCCGGAGCCGGCCATGTACAGCCGGAAGAGATGGGTGTTGAGGAAATACGCGTGACTGTAGAGATCCTCGCTGCTATAAGGGCGGACGGCCTCGATAAACCGCATCAGGGCTTCCATTCCGTATCCCCAATATGGAATCCCTTCCTCGTAGGCCCCCTCGTCCGGGAGTTCCGCGACAATGTGGCGGCCGCCCCATAAAGCCTTGGCAAGCCAGCGCCCGGCCGCGGGCTCCTCGCCGGCCAAGGCAACCGCAGTCACGGCCATCGCCTGGTAGCCGTTCCAGGCATGGTTTTGGCGCCAGGCTTCTTTCCACCAACCGCGGTCGTTGATCCCCTCCGCCGCCTCGAAGAGAATCCGGCCATGATCCCGCAGTGTCTCACGCAGGGATGCGCGTTCCACCTCGGACCAGCGCGTGTACAACCAGTCGTAGGCAAGCGAGATCCCGAATAGCTGGTGCTTGGCAGCCAGGCCGGTGTTTTCGTATATGCCGGCTCCCCACAGCGGGTAAGTCCCGGGCTTGAGTGCCCATCTCCGCACGAGGTCGAAGTATTTGGGGTCTTCGTCAAGGAGGGCAACCAGGGCCATTCCGGGAAGCCGGTAGCCGTAAGCCCGCTGCCAGAGCATCTCGTCATTCAGCGTTCCCGGCCTGGTTGAATCGCCCCCCACCCGAGGCGGCCTGTACTCGGGCGGTTCATCCTTCAGGGCTGCGTCGACGGCCGCCTTTAGTTTCTGCCACTTCGAGGCGTGAGAGTTCTGGATGCGATCCCTGAGCCGGTCGACCCCTTTCCGGCCGAAAAAGAGCCGCGGCCGATCTGCTGAGGCAACCTTTGTATTCAGATCCCCAGCGTTGGCTTGCGCGCCCGGAACACCCGCCGCTAAATACATGAACTGGAGAAAGAGCAGCATCGACGCACCGGCAGGCCAAGCCGAAGGCAACCTGAATCTCACTTGTCGAATTCTCATGTCTGCTCCGAAAACGCCATCCCAGGCAGCCATGGGCGGCCACGTGGGCGATGGCTGCCACACGGCGCGCAGGCAACACCGCATTCACAGTGCTCCATCAGCCGAAATGAAAATCCGTCCGTATCCCCGCAACGGCGCCGGAACAGAAGAGGTCATTTCGACCGAACAGCAGGTTCCGCCCGACCGGGGATCCGGTCGCGCCGGGGCTCACCATGTCAACTCGAATTCGTACGTGTCGTCGCCGCCTTGCGGGTCTTCCAGAAGCACGATCGCCGTGCAATCGTTGAAGAGGCCGGGCTGCTGGATGATCTCGACCTTGCCTCTGCCGCGCAGCTTCTTCAGCTGAACCATGAGCTGCCGGCACGGCATCGACGAGCGCAGATCGTAAGAAGAGTCCTTGATCGGCTTGTTTGCGAGGTGGCGGATTGTGACCGCATCACCGCGCAGCATGATCCAGTCTGACCCATCGACCCTGCCCTTCCACCGGAAGTAGCCGCTTCCCTCGGAGGTAGTTCCAGCCTGGGTGCGGTAATCCAGCCGGTAGGCCTCGCTGAGCTGGCGAATGTGGTCCTGCACGAGGCGCCACCTCTCGATGATCCGCCGAGAGGTCTGCCACCCGAGAAGTGCATCGATCTCCTTGGCTTGATCGACCAGCCTGCGCGCACCTTTCTCGAGGGACGCGGTTTCAGATCCCGCCGCGGCCAGCTGTGAAAAGGCCAGCGAGGCGCCGGCAAAGCTGCCGAGCCCCATGTGCAGCTCGAATGCAGGCTTGTCCGGCAGATTCTGGGCGATGTTCCAGGCATCCTGGGCCTTGTCGCTCAGGTTCCTCGCGATACTCACCGTGTCCGGCGCCGTCGACAATGTCCGACCGATCCCAATCCTTCGGTCCTGTTGGGGAACCGCCATCGCGCACAGTGATAGTCCACAGAGCACAAGCGGAAAGCACCTCGTCGATTTTCGGCCTCTCATACAGTCCCTCCCTTCATTTCGATGTTAGCGCCAATCCCGCCCTGAAGCGTCAGGTTTTTCACATTTTCGCCCCTCAAGGGCTCCAGGCGTCTCCAGTCTCACACGGCCGGAAGCGCGCACACCTTACTCCTGTTTTGAAAATAGAAATCAAGTTGGGCGCTGACAGCCAAATAAGCTCCCGCAGCGTCTTTCAGTCATCGCGCAAGGCGGAACTGCCAGACAGATCCAGGCGGGGGTCAAGCCCAGTCTGCTTCTTGCCCGCTCTGCTTTGCCCGGCACTGCCTACCTGCATCCATGCGCTCGTCCGGTGCATGAGCGACTCTTACACAACTCGCGCCCGAAGAGCACCCGCGGTGGATCGCACGCCCACAAAGGCAAGCTGCTGAATTCCTTTTTCCCTACTCCCGAAGGACTCCCCGCGCCCGGAACCCCCAGGCGGCAAGTACACCAGTAGCATGTCATCTGCAGATCAGGGCTTTTGCAACCCGCACGACTGCGGTCTCGGCGCCGCCCGGCACCTTCTTCACCTTGAGCTGAAAGATGTCCACGGAGCGCAGCGCCTCCAGCGGGTTCGGAAGCTTGACCTGTTCGATGTGGAGCACCTTCCCGCCGGGCGTGAGATAGTTGAAGGAAAGCTCGACATCGCAGTAGCGGACACTGGCGGTATTGCGCAGAGTGAAGGAATGCAGGGCTGTCCGCGACCTCTCCTCGTACTTCCAGGATTCCTTGGAGACACGGATGTAGCGGTCCGGGTACTGGCGGTAGTATTCCAGCAGCTGAGTCTGCGGGTCCAACCTGCGAAGCTGCCAGCTCTGCGAAACCGCCTCGCCCGGCGATCCACCGGCTTCGGAGAATGGCGAGTTCCCTCCAGAAAGGAGGATCGACACGGCAAGCGGAAACCGCAAAAAAGACCGACCCATCAGCGCCTTCATTCCGACGGTGTTCGAAAAGAACACCTTGTTTCATCCTACCCCCTTTGGCCTGCAGCACACAACAGCCGTTGCGAGGACAGGGTAGGGGCGCAGGGATCCAAAGCGGCAAAGCCCTTTCAACCACGTGTCGGAAAGGCTTACGGTGCGCGGATTCCGTGAAGTTCCTCCTAATCTGATGCGCCAGCGTCACATGCGCGAACTGTGGCCTGCCGTTCAACAGCTGAATGTCGGTGCGTCTTACAGAACCTGATTTTCCGCAACGACTCTCCCTGTGATAACACGCACTGCCGACAGAGGCATAACTCATTGAATCTCAGTGGGATCGACATTCCCTCCCAGCTGACCTGCAGGGTGGCGATCTCATTGGCCCGGTTCGTGCACGTTTATGCTACTTCGAGGATCTAGCTCGTCCCCCTGATACCGACCCATCCCCCCTTGAGATGCGTATCGAAGGCTCCGCGTCCGTAAGCCGGCGGAGTCCGTTGTCCGCGCTTCGACTTCACTGAGGCATGGCTCGAGGCTGCGCATGGCGACTATGAAGATCGCAATGAGGACGTATCTGCTGGCGTTTGCGCTGCTGACGGCCTGGCCTCAAGACGCCTCGGCTTTAACGATCGTTACACATTTCATCGGAGGCACGCCGCCGGCAAGATGGGCGGGCGGGGGCAATCTCCCGGATATCTTCGAGGCGGCGGCGCGCCGCTGGGTATCCGTGTATCTGGACTCCTTCACCATACACCTCTACTACGGATGGGCGACTCTGGAAGAGGCGGGCACGCATATCCTCATCGATCAGGGCGGGGAACCCAACCGGGAGGTCGCAGGCCTCATCCTGTTTGACAACAGCGGGGCTGTCTCTTTCTTTCTGGATCCCACCCCGGACCTCGGCGAGGAATACCAGCGATATACGGAGGAATATCAGGAGCTGGGAAGCGGTCTCCTGAATGTGGCGCGGGTTTATAGCGCCCCGAACGGCAGCGCCGCCGGTCACTGCGACCTTCTTTCCGTGGCGATCCACGAGATCGGACACGCCCTGGGTATGTGCAGCGCAAACCTGCGGTTCCTGGAGGAAAAGGCGGCCGGAGCCATATGGATCCGAGGCGAGCTTCCTTATGCCGGCACTGTCGTCCCTTTGGCTTCGAACCATCGCGGTGTGACTTCCCACATCGATCCAACACGAGTTGTTTATGGATCCGTGATGTCCGGGATCTGCAGCGATGAGCGCAGGCTTCCATCCACGCTGGACATCCTGGCAAACGCGCAGATCAGCGGATTCCGCATATTGAACCTCAATCCCCTGCCCAACCGGCAAGGCGAATCCGGCAGTCCAGAAGGACTGAATCGGGCCAACCGCCTGGCGACGAGTCGCGACGCCAGATAGCCGGACGAGCCGTTCCCCCGCACGATACCCGGGGTGAACGGAAGATTCCGTCCGACGGGTGGCCTTCTTCTGAGCACGCTTTGCGCTTGCAGGAATTACGATCCGGGGATAGAAGATCTGTCGTACGTATTCAAAGGAGACGACCATGTCGATAATCTGGACAATACTGATCGGTCTCGTTGCAGGTGCAGCCGCCAAGCTGATCATGCCCGGCAAGGACCCCGGGGGTCTGATCATCACGATTCTGCTCGGCATTGGCGGCGCTCTGGTCGCGACGTACCTAGGGCGGTTGATCGGCTGGTACCGCGAGGGGGAGTCGGCCGGCCTGATTGCCGCTGTGGTTGGCGCGGTGATCATCCTGCTCATTTACCGTCTGTTAAAGAAGAAATAGTCGGCCGGGAGGCGCCCTCGACCAGGCTCGATGGCATGTCCAAGTCTTCGGATGGATCGGGTTTTTCCTGAACCAGTGGGTGCTCGCACGACCCGATCGCAATCGGCATCGCAGCCTGTCAACGGCGTTGCCGCGCGAGGGAGAACCGAAAGCAATCCGAGGAGCACGTATTTCGTATTGCCACGTCCGATCTAAGTCCCGATCTCGTAGCGGACCGCGGCAAGCTTCGCAGAGATCGAGTTCAGGATGCCCTACTCGATAAGGGTCTGGGCTACGAGTGGAATCAATTCCAAAATGGATCGCCCAAGCAGATGATGCTCACAGCACCCTCCTGCCGTCAGACTGCCGATGTGGCGCCAGGAGAGACGCTTTAGACAGCCAACTGTCGCAGACGATTGCCGAAATCGTCGGCCTTGTAACATTCGGCCGGTTCGGAAACCCAGTATGCCCCGTAGGGAGCCCAAGAAACGGGCTGGCCGCGCACTACCCCGCAAGAGCGGTCCGGTTCCGATCTGTTCCCTAAGATAAGGATAGCCGATTATGCAGCAAGACAGAATCCGCGGGCTGGTAGCGGCCACGCACACTCCCTTCCATGAGGACGGTTCGCTCAATCTGGCCGCTGTGGAACTGCAGGCAGCACATCTGCTTCGGACCCGCATCACGGCAGCCTTCATATCCGGGACCACGGGCGAGTGCCATTCGCTGACGCTGGCAGAGCGCCTGAGCCTGACCGACAAGTGGACGGCAGTAGCACGTGGCACGCCGCTGCGCGTCGTCGTCCATGTCGGATCGAACTGCCTCGAAGACGCGAGGGCACTCGCCGCCAGTGCCGAACGATGCGGCGCTTCGGCAATCGCTGCGCTCGCACCCTCATATTTCAGACCCCAGACGCTGGAAGATCTCGTGGCATGGTGTGCCCGCATAGCGGAAGCGGCTCCCGGCACACCCTTCTACTACTACGACATTCCCTCGATGACGGGCGTTCATTTCCCGATGACAGACTTCCTCGATCACGCCGCCGGCAGGATCCCTGTGCTGGCCGGGATCAAGTTTTCAAATCCGGACCTTGCCATGTTCCAGCGCTGTCTACACCTCTCGGGAGGCACCTTCGACGTGCTCTGGGGTGTGGACGAATACCTCCTCGCGGCGCTGGCGCTCGGCGGACAGGGTGCGGTCGGGAGCACTTACAACTTTGCGGCGCCGCTCTATCACCGGATGATCGAGGCGTTCCACCGCGGAGATATGCAAACGGCGCGCGCGGAACAGTACCGGTCCGTCGAGCTGATCACACTGCTGGAAAGCTACGGTTTCATGGGCTCCTCCAAGGCACTGATGAAGATGCTCGGGGTAAACGTCGGTCCCGCGCGGCCGCCCCAAGGCAATCTGAGCGCCGACCAGCTGAGGCGGCTGTCGGATGAGCTGGGGAAATGCGGATTCTTTGAGTGGACGGCCGCGTCGGCTTGAGTGCGGATCACACTGCCGGCAACCCGTCTCCGGGGTATTGCATCCTGCTGGAGCTCCGACGGCGGTTGCGAAAGGTCACGCGATGATCAGCTCACCCGAGAGAGGATCCGCCGGACTGTTTCTGCGTTCTCCCGAATCTCATCCTTGAAACGCGGGTACATGCCCACAATCACGGCGTCCTGGGGCTTGATGTTCGAGAAAGCGTAGCGGAAGGCCCTCTCGAGCTTCTCCTTCGTATCGGCCAGCCGGCCGGCAGCGAGCACCTTGAATGCCAGGCATGTCTTATTCGTCTGTCTGATGACACGGCACATCCGTTCCGGATCCTTTTCCAGGAAGACATAGCCGAGCGGGAGTTCACCAAGCATCTTCCTCAATTCCTCTTCCGTGCGGCTGAACTGATAGAAACAGGTCATGTAGAAATCGATGTCCCAGTCCCGCTCCTCCGCGAATTCAACGACCTGCGGCAGATGGGTCGAAAGTCCTACCAGCACCCCGCTGTCGCGAACGCGCTTCAGGAACTCCTCCACCTTGGCCATCTGGCCGCTGCGGAAGCGTTCGTCTGTCACGCCGCCGTGATGCACGATGCCGACGGGCTTCAGTTTCGCCGCCTGGGGAATCAACTCCAGATCAGTCTTCATCGGACCGCCGCCGAGCAGGATCCATTGGATCGTGCCCCCTTCGGCCTGATACTTCCTGAGGTCCGCCATCGCGCGGTCGTGATAACTGAACTGCCATGTGTTGATGCCGTTCTCCTGGCTGCGCCGAAACACACCGCACACGTTTTCCGGCGTGGACCACTCCCGCATGTGCTCGCTCAGGGAGGGCAAGGCGTAGCAGTAACCGTTGAAGGGGTTCGACCCAACGATGAGACGGGTGATTTCGTGGCTGCCGAGCTTCACCGTCGGTAGCAAAGGGCCCGAGGGTACAGGCATGGAGTCCAGATCCCGGCCCGTGAGCGCCCAGCCTCCTGCCAGACCTGCGGCCGACTTCAGAATACTCCGACGCGTGGGAAGGGTTTGCATTGGACCTCCTCGGCTCAGTGAGCCTCAGCGCAGTGAACGACAAACCTGTGATTACGTGCGCCCCTTGAGGCGCTAACAACCGCGATCCTCGATGATATCGATCCTGTCCTCCGCGTTCGGCACCATGCACAGGAATTCGAAGGGCGCCTCAATGACGCGATAGTGATGCGGCAAGCCTGCCGGGATGTAGAGCACATCTCCCGCCCCAACTTCGAATTTCTTTCCGCCGATACCCACTTCGGCCCGGCCTTGCAGAACGTACTGCTCGTGCTCCACAGAATTGGTATGGACCGGCATGCCGCCGCCCGCACCCATGGTGAAGCGGCGCATGGCAAAATTCGGGGTGCCGTCCGCCGGTCCCAGCAGGATCTGAACCCTGGTCGCTGCTCCGGCCGCCACTTCCCTGCTCTCGACCTCCGCCGAGTGCCGGACGATACCCGCGGACCGCCCCGTTTCACCGCCACCTGATCCTGTCATCATCCCCTCCGATGAGGCGCGCCGCGTTCATTATAGGCTACATGGGCGGGAGACGCCTCCCCATTTTTCCGCTGGCTTGCATGGCCCAACCGGCGTTTCATTCGACGTTGCGGTTCTTGGGAATCGACATCGACCTGGACGTGAACCTGAACCCCCAGGGTCGACACAGACCCTTGCAGGTACGACGCTCAGAGAATCACCATTCGTTCTTTCCGGCACCGCAACCGAGTCCGCATCGAGGTCGAGGTCCAGGTCCAGGAAGAAGGATTCCGGAGTCTCGCAGTATTCGGCCGGCCGAGGGCTTCGCATCTTGAAAACACCGCGCGCCTCCTAATCCCGTCAAGAACGCGAAGCCCCCGCGCGGGGATCTGAGAATCCAGGATTGGAGAGGCCACCCTCGCAGTTCAACGCTCCTTCAGAACAATCACTCATGCGCCGGGCGCACATCCAGGCTTTGCAGAACGCTAGCCTTGGAAGGGCAAAGCAGCCGAGCGGTCGGGCCGCCCGGACACACTGCGGCGTCCGGCGGGCGCAACCTGCCTCGGCCGGGCGGATTCTCTCTTTTCGCGCGTTTGGGTGCTTGCTGCGCGCATGAGAGGCTGTTTCCGCTTTCTCGGTCAGTGCTCTTTCAGAGTGAGTGTGACCGAGCGTACATCCATCACGCGCACACCGGCCACCGACAACGCCCGCAGGGTCAGCGCTCCGCGTCCTTTCTCCAGGCGCAGGACTCTGAGACGAAGGGGCTTGAAATCCTTGACATAGGACTCCCCTTCTCTTGGAACACGGTCGAACTCGGCGCCGACGAGCGGCGGGTCATGGTCTTCGGTCACCGTTGCCCTGATCGTGCTCCCTTCAAAGCCCAGCTCTATGGTCGATCCCACGTCCTGCTTCGCGCAGGTGTAGTTGATCACCGCCTCGTAGCTTCCCGCAGTCGCGACCTCGACATCCCACGTGATCCGGTCGTCGACGCTTCTCCAATCCGTGAAGAAGGAGCAGTTCGGGGCGCTGGCGCTGCGCCGGATCAGGCCGTGCGGCACAGCGTCGCGGGCGGGCAGGGTCGTGACCGGGAACGAGGAATCGCCGACCGGAAACGGCCGGTCATCGTCGGGCGGATTCGGCAGCACCTCCTCCTTCCATCGACTGACCGCCCTCGCCAGCCTGTCCTGGAGCTCCGGGTTTTCTCGGGAGACGTCCCGGTTCTGGCCGGAATCCTTCTCCATGTCGAAGAGTCTGCCTGCCGCATCGAGGCGGTACCGCTGTGTGCGAACGCTGACCATTCCATTCTGGTGAGAGAAGATCATGCGATCGGGCCACGCTGTCTTCTTGCCAAGGAGGAGCGGACGCAGACTCATCCCGTCCAGGGGCTTGTTCCCGACGCGGGCAACGCCGGCCATGTCCGTGAGGGTTGGCAAGAGGTCGATCGCCCCCGCGATCTGTGGAATCCGCGTGCCCGGTTTGATGTGTCCCGGCCATCGGATCAGCAGCGGTACGCGCACTCCACCCTCATCCAGGGAGCCCTTGCGGCCCTTCATACCGCCGTTCCAGCGCCAGCTGTTCGGCCCGTTGTCGGAAAAATAGAGAACGATGGTTCTGTCGGCGAGTGCGAGCTCCTCCAGCTTGCGCAGAATGCGTCCGACATTCTCGTCGATGTTTTCGCACATCGCCAGCGCACATCGGGTTTTGCCCGGCTCTTCGCGCTCCGGCTCGCTCCCAAGCATCACGAGCGGCTTGTCCCTGAACCCATCATAGAACCTGTCCGGGACCTGGAAGGGCGAGTGCGGCGTGTTGTAGGGTACGTAGCAAAAGAACGGTCGGTTCCGGTTCTGTTCGATGAAAGCCAGGGCATGGTCGGTGAGGTCGTCGGTGATGTAGCCTTTGCCGCGCACCGGCTCCCCGTTACGCTCCAACAGAGGATC
>JACADW010000164.1 GCA_013388445.1 Acidobacteriota bacterium
CTCTGGCATGGAGTCCGTGGAGGATTGCGTCGTGGGAGGTGGCCTCCGCACGGGGAAAGCGGGCCCGCGGGGCGTGTCATGAGGCCGCTGCGGGCACGACTGGCCGTCGGGAAGAAGCTGCGGCCTGGCCAGGGGCAGGAAGGGTCCGGCATCGAATGCGAAGCCGGCTACAAGAGAGCTCTGGCAAAGCGGATATGCAGGTTGCGGGAGTGGAAGCGGAAGGCATCCTGGAGGGATCGGAATCCGTTGCGCAGGAGATCCAGCAGGGGCTTGAGACGCGCGCGGGCTCGCGTGATGAAACCGCTGCGTGCGGAAGGAGGAGGCGCTGCTTCGGATTGGGGAATACGCCGGCGAGGAAGAACCGAGGCCAGGTAGGCCCGGACGGCCGGCTCGTTTCGAAGTAGACAGCGGATCCAGTGGGTTCCCTTCCGGCGCGAAGGGTAGATGGTCGTCGCATAAACCATGGAGGCGGCCAGGGAAAGGTCCTGAAGCGCGAAGGCCAAGAAAAAGGCGGCGACGACCGGGATGACATGCTGTTTGCGGGGAAGAAGGAAGTCGGGCAGGATGCTGACAGTCTTGCCAGTGGCGGCACACAGCAAACGCTGGATGCAGATGCGGAATACCGCGTCGGCGGTCACAGAGGTACGTCGGTAGATCCCATGCCGCCGCAGACGGTGCGAAGGCTCGCAAAAGGGGCAGAGATCGGCACCCTGTGGCACCTCGGTTATGCCCGCCGTTGCGTCGCACAGTATTTTGTTGATCGTGCCGGAGAGTTCGGTAATCTTTTGCATGCGATCCTCATCGGGTCGTGGCCTTTGCAAGAAGGCGCCTTGGGAATCTGGGCAGCCGTGAAGCTTTGCAGGTTCCCAACAAAACAAAGGCCCTCCGGAGCATCTTCTCCGGAGGGCCGATTATAAGCATGACTACTACGATTTATTCCAGGGGCTCTATTGCCCCTCCCCCTCTAGCAATACGCAAGGTCATGCCTTGATGCCCGCTGAATTCCCCGAGTGCTGACAGCGCCCGCAATGAATCACCCGGGGCGCAGGTCCAAAATCCTTCAGTTCTTCTTGATCGCTAACACACTGCGATCCCCGAGATGAAACATGGCAGGTTCTGCAAGTCACCCGAAGCGGACAGTCGCGGCCGAGCCAAGAACTGGCCGGCACGAACGGCCCAATCCAAGGTGTGTCTATTCGCACATCGAGCGAAACACCGTTCCGCAGTCCCGATGGCCATCCACCTGATACCGCGAAGCGTTTGGATAAGACCGGCATCCACATGGAGTTGCTAATGAATCCATCGAACTTACTCCCGGCCGCCTGGGAGAGGGCCCCGGCCAAACCGCTGTGAGCCGAGATCTGGTTCGGACGATCAGCACTCTCTTCGGATGCGGTCAACGGAGTACGTTCCTTACCGGCAAAGTCTGATGATGGCACCCGGCTTGATCGCTCTGCTCCTGGTGCAGCATTCCGAGTAAAGGAAGGTGAGGAGTTCCTGCAAAGCTTGGGTGTTTGAGGAGTACCAGAGGTATGTTCCTTTGCGGCGAATGTTTATCAGGCCTTCATTCTTGAGCTTTTGCAGGTGATGGGAAAGCGTCGAGGCGGGTATGCCCAGCTCCGACTGCAAGGCTCCTGCCACCATGCCATTCGGGTGGGCCTTCAGCAGCAGCCGGATGATCCGCAGTCGCGGTTCCGTCCCCATCGCGGAGAACATGTCGGCATACCGGGCGACCCGCTCCATCGATTCCTCTGCCTTCATCTTGTTTCAAGATATCAGAGAAATGTCCGCAGGCCAAGCGACGTGGAATTGTGTTTGTCGCGATGATGCCCTTTACATTATTCGATAGTTCTACTAATATGAAAGAATGTCATACAGGGAGGAAGGGGATGTTGCCCGTTACGCCGACATGCTGGCGGCCATGGGAACGGAACCCAGGCTGCGCATCATGCATCTGCTGCTTTCCGAGCATCCTGCCGGCCTCGTCGTCGGCGAAATTCACGATGCCCTTGGCCTTGCCGGATCGACCCTCTCTCATCACCTGGAGAGGCTTAAGAACGAAGAGCTGGTGAGAGTCCAGAGGGAAGGCACGTTTCTGCGGTATTCGGCAAACGCGCAAACCCTCTGCGAATTGCTGGCGTTCCTGTGCTGGGAATGCTGCACGCAAAGCCGTGCTGTGGCGCTGAAGAACATACTCGCGCATGTACATGAACCTTGAGGATATATGGACGAAGACAGACTGGCGGCAATTGTCAGGGCGCAACACAGCGAGCAGGCTTCCCGGCCGGGCGGGCAGCTCTTCAGTGGCTTTATCCACGCCGATAAGGCCGGACAGGAGCACGCGGCCGCCCTCAATCCCGCGCATGCCCAGGATGATGCTTCCTGGTCAGCGGCGGGATCTGACACAGAAGTGGCTGCCAGCGCCCAGAAGAAGAGGCTGAATCCTTTCGAACGGTACATGAGCCTCTGGGTGATCAGCTGCATGCTTGTAGGTGTGCTGATCGGGAAGCTGATGCCGGGATCCATCGATGCTTTGCGCGGCCTGGAGTTCGGCGAGAGCAGCCAGATCAACGTGCCGATCGCGGTGCTGATCTGGCTGATGATCATTCCCATGATGATGAAGGTCGACTTCGCGGCGATTCGCGGCGTCGGCAAGCGGCCCCGTGGCCTTTTCGTCACACTGTTTATCAACTGGCTGGTCAAGCCGTTCTCGATGGCGCTGTTCGCCTGGCTGTTTTTCCGGCTGGTATTCTCTGCCTGGATCACGCCTACGGATGCCGATCAGTACATTGCAGGCACGATCATTCTGGCGGCGGCGCCCTGTACCGCCATGGTGTTCGTGTGGAGTTATCTGTCGGACGGCGACCCTGCATATACGCTGGTGCAGGTTTCAGTAAACGACCTGCTGATGCTGTTTCTGTTCGCTCCCATCGTGAGATTCCTCGTGAGCGGCGCCTCGAATCTTGATGTGCCTTTCCGCGCGCTCCTCTATTCGGTTGCCATCTTTATTGTCATTCCGCTCATAGCCGGCGTGCTCTTGAGGCGCTGGTTCGTAGGCCGGCACGGAAGGGTCTGGTTTGAAGAGGAACTGTTGCCGCGCTTGGGCCCCGTCAGCATGACCGCCTTGCTCGCGACCCTCGTGTTGATTTTCGGCTTTCAGGCCGACAACATCACCGGCAAGTTTCTGCACGTCGTCCTGATTGCCATCCCGATTCTCATCCAGGTTTACTTCAACTCATCGCTCACCTATGGCCTTATGCGATTGTTCAAGGTCGAGTACGCGGTAGCGGCTCCTGGAGCATTGATTGGAGCCAGCAATTTCTTTGAACTCGCAGTCGCGACTGCGATCGCCTTGTTCGGTCCGGGTTCCGGAGCCGCCTTGGCTACGGTCGTCGGAGTTCTCATCGAGGTGCCCGTCATGCTCTCGATTTGTTCGGTGTGCAACCGGACGCGGCACTGGTTTCCGGCGCCTCAGCCGGTACGATAAGGAGGGGAATCGCCATGCTCTCAAACATCATTGTTGCTACTGATGGTTCCGAAGCTTCCGAGCGGATGATCGAGTGCGTCCATGGCCTCGCTCGCGTCGGGAGCCAGCAAGCCACCTTGATTCACGTATTCAATGTGCGCGATGTTGGCGGCCTTTACGGTTCACTGCGGGAATTCATGCTTCCGAAGTTGGAAAAACAGGCCAGCGTCCTCCGGGAAGCCGGCTTCAAAGTGGACGTTCAGACACCTCTCGGCATCCCGTTTTACGAGATCAATAGAGTTGCCCGTGAGCGTTCCGCCGCTTTGGTGGTGGTGGGTTCCCTCGGAGCCTCGCTGGTAGGGGATGTGCTGCTCGGTTCAACGGCTCATTCCGTGCTGCAGAATGCTCAATTGCCAACCCTTCTGATCCGGCTCCAGATAATCCAAGAAAATGGCGGGCAGCGGTGTCAGGCGGCGTGCCAGGATTTCTTCCAGAACATCCTCTTTCCCACCGATTTTTCGGACAACGCGGAGCACGCCTTCCTGTACCTCGAACACGTGGTCCGGGAGACCAAGGGCGAGGTCACGCTCCTGCACGTGCAGGATCAGGCCAAGATCGAACGGCACCTGAAGCACCGTCTGGAGGAGTTTAACAAGATCGATACCGAGCGCCTCGAGGGGATGAAGCTTCGGCTCGAGCGCTGCGGTGCCGCCTCGGTCGAGGTTGAAGTTCCCTATGGTTCGCCGACCGAGATCATTCTGGAGCGTGCCCGGGGCACCAGGTTCTCATTGATCCTCATGGGCAGCCAGGGACGCGGCTTCATACGCGAGGTCTTCCTGGGCAGCGTTGCGAACAACATCGCCCGGCTTGCTCCACTTCCCGTGCTGTTTGTCCCGGCGGTGCGATAGGAGTCAGGATATGCCAACGTACGATTACCTCTGTCAGGATTGCAGCAAGCCCTTCGAAGTGCGCGCGTCGATAACGGAGTATTCGAAGGGGATCATGCCGAAGTGCCCCCGCTGCGGCTCGGAGAGGTCGATACGCACGTTCACCTCGATCAACGTCATGACCGCGCGGCGCGCTGGCGGCGGGCGGCCTGGGGGGTGCGCTCCCACGGCGGGCCCAGGCTGTTGCGGCTAGGTTGTCACTGCCTTTTCGGTCCGTGATGAACAGGTGGTCTGCGTAATAACCATCGCTATTCTGTGGATGGTGGTCGGTGGGTTTTTCGGTAACTTCGTCCTCGTGGGGTGAGATCATGAGAATACAGATTGTGGGTCCAGGCTGTCCGAGATGTGAGGCCACGGAAAGGAACGTATTCAACGCCTGTGCGGAACTCAACCTTGCCGCCGACATCTCGCACCTCTATGACATAAAACAGTTTGCCGCGCTCGGGGTGAGGATGACTCCGGCAGTCATTGTCGACGGCAAGATCGTGGTTTCGGGCAAGATACCTGCGGTCGCCGAGCTCAAGGCCTTGTTCTCGCGGCTCAAGTAGAGCCCCCGGCAGGATATCTTGAGGGACGCCGGCGTATGGGATTTCCGCGACGGCGGGGTGTCCGCAGTGAGTTTAAAGCAGGGCGGCGACCCCGGGGAACGGGCCGCGCTTGAGCCAGGAATCGGTGTGCGGAGGGCGGGAGGGACATCGACGCTGTGGGAGAAACGGCCGGCGCTGAACAGGTCAAAATAGGGATTGACATAAATAGTGTATGCGATTAGGCTCATAGGGTGATAGACAGAGCGGCACAACTAGAGGCGTACTTCAAGGGTCTGGCGGACGTCAGCCGCCTGCGCATCCTGAACCTGCTGCTGTATGGCGAGCTGTGCGGTTGCGACATCCAGATTGCGCTGGAAATGACGCAGTCCAACGTCTCCCGGCACCTCACCTATCTCAAGCACATGGGTCTGGCGGCGGATCGCCGGGAGGGCTTTCGCGTTTTCTACAGGCTGGCCGATTCGGCAAACAGCGAGCTCAAGCCCCTGTTTGGGTTTCTCCGGGGTGTCTTCACCGGCAACCAGGTTTTTCAGAACGACCTGGTCCGTTTGGAACGGGCGATCAGGGAGGGAGCCTGCCGGGTGCAGCCTGTATGGAGCGTCCCGCAGCCGACAGGCGTCAAGTCCCGGTCGGGGCCGCGCGCCGGTCGGGTTTAGCGCCGGGATGGGCGCGGCCTCTTCTGAGGATGCGGGATGTGGTGCCTGTATTACACGCCGGGTGTCGCGGGCAAAGGAGCTCCAACAGACAGCCGAATGAACGGGAGGAGAACGGTGATGGACTTTGATGCGATTCGGAACGCAATCCGGAACCTGAGCGCGGAAGATCGGGCTCGCCTCATAGCGGAGTTAGGGCCTGAGCTTTGCCGCGCCGCCGTGCAGGCGCCGGGTTTCATGGAGCGGATGATGCCGCAATGCGAGGAGATGATGCGGGATCCGGAACTCCAGAAACTCATGCGTCCCATGTTTCAGCGGATGATGGAGCGGATGATGGGTGGAGGAAAGCAGAATGGCTGATGCTCTGGATCCTAAGGTCAAGGAACTGGTCGGCATTGCGGCTGCGGTGGCAGGCCACTGCCAGCCTTGCTTCATCTACCACTACAAGGAGGCGCTGAATTTCGGTGCCACAGTGGAGGAGATTCAAGGTGCCGTCGAGTTGGCCCGTGCAGTCCGCGGCGCAGGCGACCGGCATATGGACGAATTTGTAACCCGCCGGATGGCGGAGGCGGTGAAGGGAGAGAGCCGTGCATAAGGAGGCGAACTTGATCGATCGGGAAACAACCGCTGCGCCGGCTGCGGAAACCCCCGCGGCGGTCGGGCATCGAGCCGGGTTCCGGCCGACCAGGACCATGTGGTTCTATCTGGGGTGCGTGGCCGTCATGTATGCCAGCGGGTTGCTATATGCCCAGACCCACGGCTTGTCGATTCGCTCGCTCTACCTCTATGGGCTGTTGCAGCCTGCAGGGATTTCGGGTGAGGAAGCACGGCTGGCAGAAATCGCGACGCCGGCCTCCTGGAACATTCCCCGGGTGCTGTGGTTCATCTACATCAAGGGCGCGGCCGTGCTGGTGGAACTTTTCCAGTACTGGGTCGTCGGCATGCTGATTGCGGCCGCGCTGGTCGTGTTCGTTTCCTGGGAGAAGGTGAAGGCCAGGATGGGATACGGCGGCTTCAAGGCGAGCTTCCTCGCCGCCTCGGCGGGAGCGGTGATTCCCATCTGTTCGTGCGGGATCGTCCCGGTGCTGGCGGGCATGGTGGAAGCCGGAATCCCGCTGGGCCCCACGATGGCCTTCCTCATCGCCGCTCCGATGTTGAACGTTCCCACGGTCTTCTTGACCGCCGGCGTTCTGGGATGGCCCATGGCCGTAGGCCGTATCCTGGCGACCTTCGTGATCGCCTTGGCGGTGGGTCACGTGCTCTCGCGCTGGCAGCGCAGGCATAGGAACCCACGCCGGTTCCTCAAGATCCATATTCCCCCCAAGCTGTCGCCGGAAGTTCAGCAATTCGCGTTTCGGTTCGGGATGCTCGCGCTCAAGCGCCCCGGCGGCGTGAGCGCGGAGGAACTGGGCCCAGGAAGCGGAGCAAGACTGGAGTTGCTCGAGGAGGGTGGGCTGGTCGAGAGGACTCCCGACGGACTCTGGAAGCTGGCCGAGAATGAGACGGCCCGGACCAAGAGTGTCGGCGGATGCGCGGTCCTGCCCGTGGGAGACACGGCGTACGCGAGCCTGGGCCGGAAGTTCGTCGAGATGTTTCGCATGGGTGCGCGTTTGTTCATCCAGCTCAACGGCTATCTGCTGCTTGCCGTGCTTATCGCCGGGGCCATCAAGGTCGTATTGCCGACCAGCCTGATCACCGAATGGGTCGGCGGCAAGGCGCTGAACAGCGTCCTTGTGACCTCCGCCATCGCCGTCCTGGCCTACGTGTGCACCTACGTGGAGGTTCCGACGGCGCTCGCTCTCATGAGCAAAGGGATGGGGCCGGGCTCCACACTGGCCTACCTGCTCGGGGGGCCGGGCCTGTCGCTTCCCTCCATCGCGATGTTGTCCGGCATCTTCCGCCCGAGAGTGCTGGCGCTTTACGTCGGAGTGTCTTTCCTGGGATGTGTCGCGGCGGGCTACATCTACAACTTGTTTATGTGAGGAGGATTTCCGAGGATGAGCGAAACAAACTCGATGATTCGACTCTACTACATGCCGCAGTCGTTTCCCTGCGGCCCTGGGTCTTCCTGCTGCGGCCCCGTGGGCCAGAGCGAAGAAGAGTTGCGGGAATACGTGGTCCAGCTGGAATCGAGTCTGCCGGGAGTCAAGATTCAGCCTATCGATATGTCACAGAAACTCAACCTGGGGCGCGACCTCCCCGCAATCAAGCTCCTCAACACGTTCGGCGCGGCCGCCTGCCCGATCTTCGTCCTTGGCGGGGACGTGGTTTCCATGGGGCCGCCGTCGATACCGGAGCTGGCCCACTTGCTGCAGGAAAGGCTGGCGGGCGCCGGCACACGGTCCGGCGAGGCAGTCAAGGCGTGATGGGGGCTATGTATGATCAAGGGCGCTGCACGACACGACCTATGAATACAGGCGCGTGGACTGCGAGGGGCATTTTGAGGTTCGGGCAAGCATATCGGAGAAGGAGGGGGGTCTGTGCCCGAAATGTCCGGCGTGCCGTGGGCAGAACGTAGATCAGGAGTTCCATACTGTGAAGATCCTCACCCGATCCGGTCGAGTCGGCCAGGCGCTCTCCTGTGGGCTGGGGGCTGGCACGGAGGCCGGATGCTGTTGATGCCGACGTCAGCCCACCCGGCGAATGTGCCGACTTTCATGGCACCGGATGCCGCCCAGGGACCCCCGTGGCCTGGAGTTCGGTCACAGCCCGCGTAAGCCGCGCGGTTGCGACAGCCATTTGCCAATGGGCATAGGTTGAGAACGTCGAAATCCTCAGCCCGAGGGTACTCGAAGCGATCTAACGGGGTGCGCTACTGCCTGTCGTCCAGGTCGGAGACGGGATCGCCGGCGATATGATTTCCACGACGACAGTCGCCGTGACGGCCCTGCTTCTGATTGCACCGGCCACAAACGGGCGGATGGATTTGATCCCGGTGTTCAAGCCGATGTCGAGCGGCGAAAGAAACCCGGAGGAGAGGTCAGGCAAAGGCTCTCTCGTTCAGGCGGTCGGAAACATTCGCGCCATCGCCCTGCGGCAGCTCTTGAGGCAGGGGTTGGCCATCGATGGTCGTATCACCCGCCAGAGAAGGATCCCCTCGGCCGAGGTGGCCAAGTCCTTGTTCACCCTTCGGGAGTAAGACTGTGAACCACTACTTGCTCTTCACCATCGGACTGCTGGTGCTGTCCGTGATTTCAGGCATGCTGGGACTCGGGGTCGCCTTTGCGGCGGTACCGTTTCTCGGGCTGTTCATGGCCGATCTGGTGCATCAGGTTCAGCCCCTGAGCCTCTTGCTGAACGGACTGACCGGGTTGTTTTCCACTATCGGGTTTGCCCGCAGTGGGTTCGTGGACTGGAGACGGGGAGGGCTTCTCGCCTGCATTACGACCGTGATAGCGCCGATCGGCGCGGTGGTGGCGCAACGCACCGAGCAGGTCTTTATCTGGGGCGTGTACTTCCTCCGCCCCCGACCGTCGTACCGAAGGGATAGTCACACAGGCTCGGCGGGGAGGAGACGGACGGCGAGAGGCATCCGGCTTTCGCGCCGGTCGTTCGAGACCGGCGGCAGATGCAGCAGCTGCCTTCGCCGGTGTCTGTTTCCCGGCGGTTCTCGTCTCACTCGGCTGCAACCAGGAGGTAGATGATGAACGGAAAGCGCGCCAAGCTCCTGCGCCGTGAGAACGCGCCGGCCTACTTGACGGTCATGGCCACATGGGCCTGTATCTCCGCAGCTTCCGCCGCGCTGCTGAAGGAGATCCTGGCGCCCGCGCTTGCCTGGCCGGCGGCCTTGAGCTGGGCTCTGGTAACGGTGATGGCCGGGATGGCTATCATGTTCTTCGCGAGTGCCTTGAATCTCCGCAAGATGCGGAGAGGCTTCGAGCGCCTGGCGAGAGGCGAACAGGATCCTCAGATTCCACCGGTCTGGTGCCCGGTGCTGACCATGGCCACGGAGGCGGCCGTCGAACTTCAGCGCTCCTTGCAGGAACAGGAGACTGGCAAAGGTAACTGAGACTCCGACAGCCCGGTGCCAGCCGTGTGAGGCTACCGCATCCCCGGACATGCCCGGCCCGACTGTCGACGGCGAAACCGGCTCGTCCAACGTCGGGGCGCAACCTCCTCCCTCTGCCGCGTCCCCGGGTCACATCGTCCGTGTCCGTGGAGAGGTCACCGCAGCATGCCCCTGACCACCACATCCACCGCCTGTTCCTCGGACAGGCCTCGGGCCATGAGCGTCTCCACCTGCTTCTTGTCCACACTGCCTATCGCGGCCTCGTGGGTGAGTTTGGCGCGATCGTTGACCACGGTCAGCTTCGGAACCGCGCTGGCGCGAGCGTTGGGCCCCTTCAGGATCTCGACGCAGTCCACGTGGCCCCGCGCATTCGGCGCGTTTCCCACGGCCTCACCGACGACCTCGCTCACGCAGTCATCGGCGGCGACCACCCGGCTCTTGGCCAGCCCCCGCGAGTTCTCGCCGTCGAGAAACAAGGACTCGTTGATGGAAATGCGGTCCCTCTTCTTGCCGTAGACCCGGGCGTCGAGCTCGCAGACGGCGTCCTTCTTGAGGTGGGCTTGGTAGTCGAGCCGGAGAGTCCCCACGGTACCCTGAATGAGTTTGAACCAGCTCCTGTAGAGCCCGCCTTCGTTAACTTCGATATGAGCAACTGGCAACACCTCGACGCCCCCATCCGGCCCGTGGTAGTGCGTCTCCGAATACTCCATCTGCCCGCCCCTGTCGACACGGATCGTGGCCTGCATGACGTGTTTTACGTGAACCGCGTTGGGAAACGAACAGTGCGCAACGAAACCGACTTTCGCCCCTTCGCCGACTTGAAAGTCGGAGATGATTTCCTGCAACCCCTCCTTGGGGAGCACACCGAAGCAGAGATGAACCGGGTGGACGACCAAGGTCCCGGGTTCCACCGTGATCCTTGCTCTGGCCCCGGTGGGAGTCTCCTCTCCCTCGATACGGACACCCGGGATGCTGTTGGAGTGGAGAATCCGGTTGTGGCTCACGACCAGACTGGCGAACCTCTTGTCGATGAGCCCGGCGGGGTCCCCGCCGCTTTGCTCGTAAGCCCTGGCGATAAGCTCGAATTCCGCCGCGTAATCAGGCACGATCCACCTCCTCGCGAATCGGTTCGTTGACGTGCGGACACTCCTGGCAGTGGTTCCGGAAGAAGCGCGCGATAGCGGCGGGGTCGCCTGTCTTCAGAATCGTGCCCCCGCAGAGGGAGGACGAACGATCCGCGATGGCCGCGACCTCTTCGTGATGGGTGATCAGCAGAACTGCCGTCCCGTTCCGGGCGAATGTCCGTATGACGTCGACGATGTGGTCGATCGACAGGGCGTCGATGCCGGAATCCGGCTCGTCCAGGATGACCAGTTTCGGCCTCATCGCCAGCACGGAAGACAGCTCCACACGCCGGCGTTCACCGCCGCTGAGCGTCGCATCCGCCGCCCGCCTGAGGTATCTCTCCGGGCTCAGGCCGACCTTTGCGAGGCACTCCTTGGCACCGGGAGACTCGTTTCCCGCCTGCTGCCGCGAAATCTCAAGATACTCCGCGATGGTCAAGCCCTCAAAACGCGCGGGTTCCTGCCACGCAAGCGTTATGCCCCGCCGCGCACGCTCGGAGATCGGAAGAGCAGAGATTTCTTCGCCCCGGAAGAGGATCCGGCCACTTGTGGGCTGATATCCGGTCAAACCCATCACAACTGCGGCCAGAGTGGACTTGCCGGTTCCGTTGGCCCCGAGGATGCTGTGGATCTCCGCCTCACGGACCTGAAGATCGACGTCATGAAGAATCGGGCGGCCACCGAGGACTAAGTTCAGGCCGGTTATCTGTAACATTCTTCCCCTCCGTCTTGTCCTGGCTGGACGAGTTTCGTTCGGGTGCCTGGAACCTCCTCCAGCGGCCGGTGAGATGAACCGTGACGTCGCCGGGGAGCTTCCGCGCCGAGAACCACCGTCCCGAAGGCAGCATCACCCTGGCGAAGGACGGCCTCGTCACGAAAGCCCGAAGGTCGACGAGGGCCGCCGCCATCAATCCGCAACCGGTGCCAACATCCAATACCGATGAATTCTCGAGGGGCCCGGCCGGGCGGAGGCATTCCGCTCGGGCAGCGCGTGTGTCGAAGCCGTAGCGCGCTTTGAGCCCATCCGTATCGCAATCCACCGGCAGGGATGCCGCGCCTTCAAATTCCTCCGTCGGCATGGTCTGCCTCATTGACGGCCGCCTCGCGTCTCTGACGCTGGACCTCCACTTCGCGCCGCAAGCGGCTGAGCGTGGCCCTGAGCTCCTCCTGGCTGGGAAACGTTATGGCACCCGAGGGACAGACTTGAGCACAGGCGTCGCAGCCTAGGACGCAACTATAGGGGTCCTTGACGATGGGATGCCCGTTCGCTTCGTCCCATTCGAAAACGCCGTTTCTGCAGAAATCGAAACATGCTCGATCGCCGGTGCACAGATCGGTGTCTACGGTGGGATACCACGGGATGTCTTCCCTGGGGATGCGCGCCATAATGCTATTCCTCCTTGAGTGCTGTACTGGGAAATCTGCTTTTCGGGCTTCTTGAATTCGCCCTACGACACAGGCGCCGTCACTGGAGCCTGCTGCCGGCTCAGCAGGCCTTCGATTGTCTGCCTCAGGCGGTTCAGGATGCCCTCATTGTCGGTGCCTCGAATGTCCAGCATTATGAAGCGCTCGGCCGGGAAGCCGGTCGTTCTCAGGATCTTGGCGAACAGCTTCTCCTGCGCCTTGGGCGCGCAGGCGGCGCTTATGACATAGGTGCCGTCGCCTGCGGAGCGGAGCATGTCGATCAGCGCCTGGTTGCCCCCCTGGCCGCAAGTCATCGGATGCAACATGACGTATTGGACTTCCAGCTCCGATTCGAGCTGAAACGGAAGCGTGTTCATGTTGGTATCCTTGAATGAAGGGCACAGCCCTTTACAGTTGCACAGAAGAACTTTGATCTTCATTGTCGCCCTCCTTGCCCGATCTTCTGTTTTCGGATTGCGCAGAGTCGGAAACACCGCGCCTCATCCAACCGCTCCGTTCCACGTGAGCCTTCATCCGTAAAGCATCCTCGTGGAACGGCCCGAAGTGCGGCATGATCGTCTGCAAGAACTCGCGCAGCGCCCTGCCGACCTCGCCTTCCAGAGCCAACGAGCAGTAGATCCTCGTGCCCACCCGACGATCACGAATCAGCCCAGCCGATCTCAGATAGGCAAGGTGCCGGGACAGCAGCGGCTGCGCGAGTCCCAGGACACGCTGCATGTCGCACACACAGGCCTCCTGGAAGAGGAGGATGCCGATGATTCGCAACCGCGTTGCATCCGCTAATGCCCGGAGCGTTTTCTCTAGATCTTTCATGATTCCATACCATCATACGTATATACGAATAATAGGATCGACTGGGAGCGTTGTCAAGGGCCTTGAAGCGATGTTGCCAGGACAGGCCGGGGAATAGCGCCTTGAACAAACAGAAGACTACTGCTCGCCGGGTGTGCGAGGAGAGGTGGGCCCACATCAGCGGCCAGCTGGGGCGAGGCACGCCCTCAGGGTTGATATGCCCCTTATGGCGCACCCTGCGGTCCGGGATCTCAAAAATCCAGGACGCCGTTCGTCATCATCTTATCGATCTTGAAGGAGACCTTTATCTTGAAGCCGCCTTCGCCTGTCGAGAACTCGACTTGGCCGTCCGTGGCATCGAACGGGGGTCTGCCCTCCGCTCCCCGGGGAAAGAAAAAGAGCGCCATCCCGTCCGTGCGCTCCCTCGGCGAAATGAACTGCTTGAGCCGCAAGCTTACCCCGCCTTTCTTCTTGGAGCGCAGGTAGGTTGAGGACTTCAGCATCTCAAGTGAAGCGTCTGCGAATGCGTTTATGAACGCCCCGGCAAGAGCGATGACATAGTCCTCCAGAGGGCTCTGGAGCCGGTCGAGGATCTGAGGATGCACGGCTGCCCCGTCGAGCTGAGTGAAGCGGACGAGCGCCTGGCGCACCCGAGTCGACGAGAAGAAAATGACCCGGAAATAGGTGGAAGGTCCGGCAGGCCCAGATCCCCATCCTGATGCGTTGTCGAGGGACGAACTGTCGACGCTGGGGCCGACGCCACCCAGCGGCCCGCAGCACCGACATTTCTCCTTAGGCAGAGGCTGGGTCTTGGAGAGCGCTATCGGTTTCGATTCGGTATCGAAACTGCCCAGACTCTGGACCATGGCGGTCTTCGACCACGCCGAGTCGGTCAGCACCTTCAGGGCTTCGGATGCCGTCCAGTCGGAATAGGGCTTCGTCTCCCAGGATTCGCCTGCGTGAAGGTGTCGATAGGGCAGAAGAATCAGGAGGGTTGCGATTTCGAAGGCCACCGAAACACGGTGTTTTCTGGGAGTTCGCATATGCACTCCTCTCTTCCCATATGATAGCCCTGTTTGTCGGACCCTGCCAAGGATTGCGCCGGACGCGGCCCGAATCAGGAAAGCGATCCGTTTCTCTGACCTCAATCCGGCGCCTGGCACGGATGTCATCATCGCGCGGCGCGATTGCCCCGTGCGATCTTGAACCGGTGTGTCGGCAAGCGGGACAGTCTGCGTCGGCTGGATCCGTCAAAAGGAGACGATGGCCTGAAGGAAGTGCCAATGGGCGTTGGCGGAAGGGCCTGTGCTCCCGACAAACCGGCCCGGCCGGAAATAGCCGAAACCGCCCATCAGCTCGAGGTGATCATTCGCCTTCCAGATGGCCCGCACGTCGAGCTCCTTTCCAAGATATCGGCCGGAGCTGCCTGTAGGATCACGCCGCTGGACCCTTCCCGCGGTCGAATACCACGCGTCCCTTGCCTGGTCGAGGGCGAAATGATGGAATTCGGACCGGAGCGTCAGGCTCTTGAAAGGCCTGGCCTGAATGTCAGCCTGCAGATCCCGCAGGTTGGGCCAGAAGAACAGATTGAGGTATCCGTAGAACATGATGTCCGCGCCGCCGAAGACTCCGTCAAATGTCCCGTAGGTGCCGCTGGCCGGGTACGGGTCACCCGACCCCCGGGTAAACTGGCCCGCGAGACGTGGCGACCAGGGTAGTGGGAATGTGATGCCGGTACTTGCGTTGAGCCCGGAAGCGCAGATGTCGTATGGGCCGAAACGCCCGAATTGCCTCACATAGGTCCCGGCATAATCCATCACCCGGACGGCCGTGCCCTGCGCTTGAACTCCGATAGAGTGCGAGTGCAACCCGGCGCTGCCGGTTTCCGTGTGGATCGTTGCCTGGCTCTCGTGCTTGAGCGTGTAAAACAGGTCAAGGCTCAGCGGCAGTCCCTTGAGCCGGTTATATGAGACAAAGGCCGTCGGGGCCGCGAAGGGGCGGTTGGGCCAGATCTCTGGGAGGTTCCGGACGAAACGGCCCACCCAGATCTCCGAGTCGAGGCGGCTCGTCTCTACCTTGAGCATGGCCGCGTCCCATGCGTATCTGCCGGTATTACCCCATTGTCCCGGGCCGAACACTCTCTGGTCTCCGTACGATATCTGCTGGCGGCCGATCTTGATTCCGATGGGCGATCCTGCGATTTTGGTCGCTTCCACAAACCCCTGCCGGATGTCGACGACGTCTTCAAACGGATTGCTGCGGCGGAAGTCCTCTCTTCCCAGCTTGGACCCGATCGCTCGGGCATCGCGCAGTTCAAGGAATGCTCTCGTATTGGGGCCGATGTGAAAATTGAAATCGACCGAGATTCGCGTGAGCACAAACTGGACGCCGGCTCCCGGAGCGTATCCTCTGATGTCGAACTGGTCCTGGGCTTCCCACCGCGTCCGGAATTGCCCTCCGATGTCCAGCACGACACTTCCCAGGCGGATACCCTTGAGGCTTCGTCTCTAGTCCTGCCTCTTATCGTC
>JACADW010000112.1 GCA_013388445.1 Acidobacteriota bacterium
ACCTTTCCCTGTCAAGGTACTCGAGCAACGGGATGGCATACTTGCGCGTGAGGTCGAACAATTGTTTGAACTCCGCGACGCCAAACTTGGACCCTGGTGCGAGGCCCGAACGGATCCTGGACTTGATCTCCTCGAGCACTTCCCGGTGATAGACAAGATCCTCAGAGACCTTGACAAGTATCTTCTCGCGGATCATCCAGAATAGCACCCTGCGCGTTTCCTCCGGGTTCGCGTCCGACGAGCCGATGACCTCTCCCAACAGCGGCGGCTGATACCCTGATTTGCGGAAGACCGCTTCGAGCCTGTCCCTGAGGCGGAGGCTCTCTTCCGAAAGCTCTACCCCCCGGCCATGGAGCGCGACCATCTGGTCTTGCAGGCTGATCCGGCGTGTCTCGGCGAGGCGCTCCAGGCAGTACCGGAAGACCTCGACCGGAAGGTCGCGAAAGACGCGTGTTCTGAGCTCCTCCCGCGAGATGCCCTTTAGCAGGGGATTGTCGGCGTGGAATCGCGACACCAGCTCGAGTGTTGCTTCCTCGAGACGGGAGAAGAGCCGGGGCTCGACAAGGATCGGCACGGGCGCCGGGACAAGCACAGCGGCAGAGGATCTGGTCACCCGTTCCACGTGCTCCCGGATCGTGGCCGGCGTAAGGCCCAGATAGGAATTCAGTTCCCGGAGGTCCAGGGCGCGGCGAGGATGGGATTCAAGGAAGACGGCTATCTTTTCCGGGAAGGACCCGCCGTCCAATACTGCCAGCGCCTCCTGGATGCGGCTGTCTGTGCTCCGATGTTTGGTCGGGGACGGATGGAGGACCTTGCCGCCGCCGATGGTGACGGGGGGCGAGAACCGGCGAATGATAAACGCGTCGCCGTGCAGCGAGAATACCGGAGAATCGAGCCGCATCTGCGCGAAAGCGGTTTCGCCGGGCTCCAGGATTTCCTTGCCCAAAAGCGCGACCCGTGCCAGGACCTCGGATGTGCCCTCATGGAATCGGACCTTCACCAGGTGCCTCAGCGGCTGCGCGCCTGGGAGCAGGTTCAGGCGCACATCGAGGAGCTGAGTTGCACGGAACAGCCCCGGTGCCGTGATTACGTGTCCGCGCGCGACCTGGGCCAGGTCGAGGCCCTGCAGATTCACCGCCGTGCGCTGTCCGGCCACCGCGACCTGCGCGGGTTGGCCGTGCACCTGAATTCCACGGACGCGCGCCACGGTCTCGCCGGGGATGAGCTCTATGTCCTGATCCTTGCGCAATTCGCCGGAGGTCAGGGTTCCGGTTACGACCGTTCCGAATCCGCGCATGGAAAAGGCCCGGTCGACAGGCAGACGCAGGAGGCGGTCTGCCGGGCGGGAGGGGACCTTCATGGCCATCTCGCGGATCGCGCACTTGAGCTCTTCGATGCCCTCGCCCGTCGACGAACTGACGGAGAGTATCGGCGCGCCCTCCATGAACGTACCCCGCACCGTTTCGCGTATATCCTCGCAGACCAGCTCGATGAGTTCGGTTTCGACCAGGTCCACCTTGGTGATAACGGCGATGCCGTTCCGGATCCCAAGCAGCCGGCAGATATCGAAATGTTCCCTCGTCTGTGGCATGATCGACTCGTCGGCTGCTACCACGAGGAGGACGATGTCTATTCCCCCGACGCCCGCGAGCATGTTCCTGACGAACCTTTCGTGACCAGGAACATCCACGATCCCGGCGCTCACCGTTCCGAGATCGAGGTGGGCGAAACCGAGGTCGATGGTAATGCCTCGGAGCTTCTCTTCCTTCAATCGGTCGGGATCCGTGCCGGTGAGCGCCCGAACAAGTGCGCTCTTGCCATGGTCGATGTGCCCCGCCGTGCCGATGATGATGTGCCGCATCTCCTCAAACCCCGAGTCCTATAAGCGCCACGCAAGAACCGGCACAATTTAACCACAGTCTTCCGCTTCGGGGCCATACATGATGCATCGCGGCGAGGCTTCCGGGCACTTGTGCCGGAAACGCTGGGGCAGGAGAGACTTGACTGCCGTATGATGCGACAGTACTGTTTCTCGGTTCCCTGTACGGGTGGTGCAATGCTCGAGACCCTTTCGAACAAGCTTCAGAAGATCCTGAAAAGCCTCAGCGGCTACGGCAGGGTTTCCGAGCGGCACCTCGACGAGACCATGCACGAAATCCGCAATGCGCTCCTGGATGCCGACGTCCACTATCAAGTGGCGAAGGCCTTCGTAGAACGTGTCCGCAAGCGCGCACTGGGCCAGGAGGTGATGGAGTCTCTGACCCCCGTCCAGCAGATCATAAGGGTGGTTCGCGACGAGCTCGTGGACCTCCTCGGGGGGACCGATCCTCGGGCGCTTCACTTTTCGAAAACTCTTCCGAGCGTGTTCCTCCTGGCAGGCCTGCAGGGATCCGGCAAGACGACCACAGCTGCCAAGCTCGGGTTCTGGCTCTCCCGGAACAACCATACTCCGCTGCTCATGTCGGTTGATGTTTACCGCCCGGCAGCACTGTAACAGCTCCGTGTCCTCTGCGCCGAACACCGGTTGTGCTGTTTTGACCCTCCGGGAAGCCAGGATCCGGTCGCGCGCGCCGAGCAGGGGATCCGGCACGCGAGAAACAGCGGCTACGACGTGGTGCTCGTGGACACGGCGGGCCGGCTGCACATCGATGAAGAGATGATGCTTGAACTGGAGCGGATTCGCGATTCGATCCTGCCCACTGAGATCCTGCTGGTCGCCGATGCCATGACCGGCCAGGATGCGGTGCGTAGCGCGAAAGAGTTCCATGAGCGCCTGGGACTGACCGGCGTCATATTGACAAAGATGGAGGGCGACGCCCGCGGCGGGGCTGCGCTCTCGATCAAGAGCGTCACAGGGCAGGCGATCAAGTTTGTGGGCACGGGGGAGAAGATCGAGGCGCTCGAACAGTTCTTGCCCGATCGCGTGGCCGGTCGGATTCTCGGGATGGGGGATGTCCTGTCCCTCATCGAGAAGGCTGAGAAAGCCGTCGATCAGGAGCAGGCCCTGGAGATGGCCGAGAAGCTCCGCAGAGACGAGTTCACGCTCGAGGACTTCCGAGACCAGTTGCGGCAGATTCGTAAGCTGGGGCCTCTGGAGCAGATCCTGGGCATGCTTCCCAACCTGGGCCCGATGCGCGGATTGAATGCGCTCCGGGTTGATGAAAAGGAGTTGATTCATATCGAGGCGATTATCGATTCCATGACGCCCCAGGAAAGGGAAAATCATCAGATCCTGAATGGCAGCCGACGCAAGCGGATTGCCCGGGGGAGCGGCAGGCCCGTGCAGGAAATCAACCGGCTGCTGAAACAGTACGTCGAGGCACGCAAGATGATGAAAAGCCTTTCCCGTGGTGTGATGCCTCGGATGCTCAAAGGGATGAGGTTCATGCCCTGACGGCCAGGATGATTCCGGACGCCGCCGCGCCATTGTCTCCCGCGGTTTGCCCACTGCCTTGGGTGCGGAGGGGCGCTGTTGCACGGCGGGCGGTTATGTGCCAAAATTGTAATAAATTAACGCTATTTTCCATCAGGAGGAGTTTTGCTGAGAATACGACTGACACGGATGGGGGCGAAGAAGAAGCCTTTATATCGCGTGGTGGTGACGGAGCAGAGGCAAGCCCGCAACGGCCGTTTCGTCGAGATCCTGGGCCACTACAATCCATGTGTCGACCCACCGGCGGTGGAGCTCGACCTCGACAGGGTTCGATACTGGATGGCACAGGGAGCGCAGCCTTCCGAAACGGTGAACTCTCTGGTTAGGAAGGCTGCTGCCACCGCAGTTCCATCCAGCTGAGCTGCCGCTCCCCTTATCTCTGCTTTCTGACCCCGCGGCGCGAGTGCTCGATCCTGCAGACGTGATCCGGAGAGGAGGCGGTCATGAAAGAGCTCGTTGAAATGATTGCGAAGGCTCTGGTGGACAATCCTGAACAGGTGGTGGTGACGGAGGTAGAAGTGGAGCAGACGACGGTCCTGGAATTGCGGGTCGCACCGTCGGACCTCGGCAAGGTGATAGGCAAGCAGGGAAGGACCGCCCGTTGTATCCGTACTCTCCTCGGTGCGGCCGGTATGAAACTCCGCAAACGCTTTGTCCTGGAAATCTTGGAATAGTGGAGCCAGGTACAGGTCCAGGCTTTTCGGCCGTAGCACGCATTGCCAGGATCCGCGGGAATCGCGGCGAAGTCCTGGCAGAACCTTACTCTGATTTCCCGGAACGCTACCGAAATCTGCGAAATGTCTGGCTCGAATTCGCTGATCAGCATCGCGAACATGCACTTGTCGAAGCAGTCTGGGAGCACAAGGGACGGCAGGTTCTGAAATTTGCAGGTATCGACTCGATTTCCCAGGCCAGCCGCCTTGTCGGAGCCTGGGTGCTGGTAGAGCCTGATGAAACGGTAAGCCTGGCGGTAGGTTCCTTCTTCGACCATGACCTCGTGGGTTGCCGGGTCATCGACGGCCGGGGCACCGAGCTGGGCGTCGTCAGTGGTATTCACAAGATCCCCGGGAACGACTTGCTGGTCGTGAATGGCGCTCATGGAGAGATCCTGATCCCGGCCGTCGGTGTGCTGTGCCGGGAAATATCACTACCCCGGAAGCAGATCATCGTTGATTTGCCGGAAGGTCTGATAGAGCTAAATCGATGAGATTTGATATTGTTACTGTTTTTCCTGAAATCTTTGCGGGCGCTCTTGAGGCCGGTATAATCCGCCGGGCCCGTCAGGCCGGGTTGGTGGAGATTCGCACCGTCAATCTCCGTGACTTCGCCACTTCTCGTCACAGGTCCGTTGATGACCGACCCTATGGCGGGGGCGAAGGGATGGTGCTCACACCCGGCCCGTTGTTTGCGGCGGTTGAACACTGCCGCGGGGCGGAGCCTGCGGCTTCGAGCAGCGTCATCCTGCTGACACCCCAAGGCGAGACGTGGAACCAGAATCTGGCCCTCCAGGCTTCCAGGCTGGGGCACGTCGTATTGATCTGCGGCCGCTATGAGGGGGTCGATCAGCGGGTGATCGATACTCTGGTCGACAAGGAGATTTCTATCGGCGACTATGTTCTGAGCGGCGGCGAGTTTGCGGCACTGGTCGTCGTGGATACGGTTATCCGGCTCCTGCCTGGCGCGCTCGGCAACGCAGAATCGTCCGTGAACGAGAGTTTTTCGGCAGGTGGCCTCGATTACCCTCAGTACACGCGTCCCGCCGAGTTCCGGGGAATGGTGGTGCCTGATGTTCTGCTTTCGGGAGACCACGCCAGAATCCGGGAGTGGCGCCGCGCAAAGGCTCTGGAGAAGACGAGGTCAAGGAGGCCGGATCTGGTACCCGGCGACGCCGGCTGCGTTCGCTGAAGATGTCCGGGAGTGGGCGGTTTTGCATCGTCACGACCCGGTCCGGGAGGCACGAAGAATTTTGTCAGGAGTCTGTCATGAATTTGATCCAGTCGGTCGATAATTCACAAATGCGGACCGATTTACCCGATTTTCGCGCGGGCGATACGGTCCGGGTACATGTAAAGATCAGGGAAGGAGATAAGTACCGGATCCAGGTATTTGAAGGCGTCGTGATAGCCCGCAAGCGGGCAGGGATGTCATCAACGTTCACCGTACGTAAGGTCTCTTTCGGCTACGGGATCGAGCGCATTTTTCCGCTCCATTCACCCATCATCGACAGGCTGGAAGTGGTCAAGAGCGGGAAAGTCCGGCGCTCCAGGCTTTATTACCTTCGGGGCCGGCGCGGCAAGGCCGCCCGCCTGAAGGAGATCGGACGTCAGGAGCAGGGGAGCGAAGCCCCGACAAGTCAGGAGTGACTTGCCGGTCGAAGGCCCCCGCCGCTGTCAGTGACCCGCTCCGGCTTCTTCACGACGAGCTCCGAGGGAGTCCAGAAAGACCGGGTTACAGTCGGAAGAGGGTCGCATGGCAACTGACAGCAAGGCACGATTCCTTCGAGACGCAGAGAAGTTCGTACTGCAGGGAAAGATCCAGCAGGCCATCAATGAGTACCTCAAGATCATCAGGATCGATCCGGATGACGTACTCACCATGAACACGCTCGGCGATCTCTACCTCCGCGAGGGAAGGATCACCGAGGCCAGTAAGTGCTTCGCCGCAGTTGCGCAGAATTACACCAGCAACAATTTCCTGCTCAAGGCCATAGCGGTCTATAAGAAGATCCTCAATTCAGACCCGAACAATCTTGAGATCAACAAGGTCCTGGCGGAACTTTATGTCCGGCAGGGACTCATGGTCGAGGCAAGACACCAGTTCTTGAGGATTGCGGAGATCTGCACCCGTGAGGGCAAGAACCGCGAAATGATCGAAGCCTACGAGAAGGTAGCCGAACTGGATCCGGCGAATGCCTCGGTCCGGCTGCGGCTGGCCGAGATCTACCTCGCGGGGGGCGCTAAGGACAAAACGGCCCTGTGCCTTGCAGGTGCCGCGCGTGCGCAGTTCAGGGCGGGAGATGCCCAGGCAGCTGCCCAGACCTATCGGCGTGCTCTCGAGCTGGCTCCAACCGACATCGAGATTATGAAAGGCTATCTCGAGACGGTTGCCCAGCTGGGGGACGCCGCCGCGGCGGTTGATCAGATCCGTCGGGCTCTGGATATCCTCCCCGAGGATGTCCTCCTCCGTGAGATGCTCGGCAACGCCTATCTGGCCGCGGGGGACCCGAGGAGCGCGGCCGAAATCTTCAGGGGCCTGGTTGCTGAGGATGAAGGCCAGTTCGAGAGTTTCCTCGCTCTGCCGGGTGCATACCTCGCAGCCGGCGACGTGGAGGAAGCCGCCCGCTGCCTCGATCCGGTCATCCCGATTCTCATCAATCGACGCGCTACCAACGAAGCGATCCAGTCCTACCATGCGATCCTCGGCGAATTCCCGGACCACGAACCGACACTGACGAGGCTCGCGGACATCTACTCGGCAACCAACAACCAGCTGCGGTACGTGGAAATCCTGGACCAGCTGATTGAACTGGAGCTGCAGAAGGGCAATCCGGCGGGCGCCATTGCCTTCATCGAGAAGATCCTTCAGATCAATCCGCGAAGCGAGAAGCATCTCAGGCTCCACGAGAGAGCCTTTGCTGACGCTTTTCCTGACACCCCGTACGTGCCGCCCGCCCTTGCTGCAGAAGCACCGGTGGAGGCGCCGACGAGTTTCTTGCTCGCCATGGGCGGCGACCGTGGCGGAGAGGGAGTATTCGACGACTCGGATTCCCGCTTGGTCGAGATCGACCTGTTGATCAACTACGGCATGAAACCGAAGGCACTCGAG
>JACADW010000015.1 GCA_013388445.1 Acidobacteriota bacterium
CAGTCCCGGCCCCGAAGATTCCCCGCGCCACACTCGGAGCGCGGCCGATCCTCCCGCGCGCTGATCTTGCCGCCCGGCTCCATTCGTGACGCAGGCCGCCCGGGCTCCCCGAGAGAACCCAAGATTCTGTCGCCAAAAAGAGATCCGCCGCACCTAATTTTCATTTCCGGATAGATTCTATACGAAGTCGGTTGACAGCCGCAAAACGGTGGAAAAAACTTACGCGCATCGCACTCGCTGCGCGGCCAGGAGCGTGGGCGCAGGCAGCCGAGGGCTCACGATGCAAACCCACATCCTGTTTTCGGCATCACCCACTCTGATCCGCGCTTCCGGAGGAAACGAATGGCGAGCATCTCTCCCGTAGTCCGTGCTTCTCTACTCTCCATATCCGCAGGCATACTCGTCCTGGTCTCCCTGCCGGTTCTCCTGAGAAGCGGCGACAAAGGGTCGGCCCCGGAGGTGGATTCCCATCCGTACCTCTCGTGGCCGGCCGCCGACAACACCTCCAAACCGTGGGTCTACTGGCACTGGATGGGGAGCGCGGTCGATCCCGACAACCTCGGCCGCGAGCTGCGCCGCTACGCCGACGCGGGACTCGGCGGCGTGCACGTGATTCCGATCTACGGCGCGCGGGGCTATGAAGATCGGTACATAAAGTATCTAAGCCCCCGCTGGATGGAGATGTTTTCCGCGACCCTCGCCGAAGCGCGCCGACTTGGGATGGGCGTGGACATGACACTGGGGACCGGATGGAACTTCGGTGGCCCGGATATCGGAGACCGCTTCGCCAACGCGAACGCCGTGGTCGAGACGGTGGAGTTGGAAAAGGGCGAAACGATCAGCGCCCGCTTCGACCGCAGCCGGCTCCAGGCGCTCGAGGCCTGCACGGGAAATCATCGAGAAGACATTCTCGGCCGCGTGCGGCCGGACGGCTCGGTCGACTATACCGCGCCCGGCCGTACGAGGATCTATGCCGTCTCGCAACGCCCCTCCGGGAACCTGGTGGACCGCGCCGCCCCCGGCGACGAAGGTCCGATGCTGAATCCGTTCTTCCGGGAAGCCGTGACTCACTACCTGCGCCGGTTCGAGCCTCTTTTCCCGGCAGGGACCTCGGTAGTGCCGCGGGCCTTTTACCACGACTCGTACGAATATAAGGGTGACTGGAGCCCGGACCTTTTCGCACAGTTTGAGAAACGGCGCGGATACCGCCTCCAGGAACACCTGGACGCCCTGTTCGGCGCGGAAGACGACGATCGCGGCCGGCGAATCCGGGCCGACTATCGGGAAACCATCTCGGATCTGCTGGTCGAGGAATTCATGCCCTCCTGGACTCGCTGGGCGCGCGAGCGCGGCGCCCTGGCGCGCAACCAAGCGCATGGGTCCCCCGGCAACCTGCTCGATCTGTATGCCGCGGCCGACATCCCGGAGACCGAGATGTTCCGCCGGGACCGCGATATCCTGGTCTCGAAGTTCGCCTCTTCGGCGGCTCACGTCGCCGGCCGGAGGCTCGTCGCCGCGGAAACCGGCACCTGGATCGCCGAGCACTTCACCGAGACGCTGGGCGAACTGAAGCGGCTGATCGACGAACTGTTCCTCTCGGGTGTGAACCACATCTTCTACCACGGCACCTGTTACTCGCCGGACGGTGTGCCGTGGCCGGGATGGCTGTTCTATGCCTCCACACAGATGAACCCGCGCAACCCCATCTGGCGCGACGTGCCGGTCTTGAACGCCTACGTCACCCGCTGCCAGTCCGTCCTGCAGAGCGGCAGCCCCGACAACGACATCCTGCTCTATTGGCCCATTCACACGATCTGGGACGGCGCCTCGGCCAGGTTGCCCCACTTTGGTGTCCACAGGCGCGAATGGTTGACAGGACAGCCTGTGGGAACAGCGGCTAACCGGTTGTGGAAACGCGGATACAGCTTCGATTTCGTCTCGGACCGGCAGCTCGCGGCGGTCTCGGCACAACCGGGCGAGGTACGGGCGCAGGGCGGCTGTTACCGCCTCGTCGTGGTGCCGGCCTGCAGGGTCATGCCGGAAACCACCCTGGCGCGGCTGGTCTCGCTCGCCGAGGACGGCGCGACCGTGGCGTTTGAACGTGACCTGCCGCGCGACGTCCCCGGCTGGGGGAACCTGGAGCGCCGCCGCGCGGCTCTTCGCGAGTCGCTCTCGAGGCTGAAACTGAAGACGGAAGCCGAAGCGGGGGTGCAGGCCGCGAAGGCTGGCCGCGGGCGAGTGCTCGTGGGAGATCTGGAAGCGATGCTGGAGCACGCCGGAATCCGCCGTGAATCCCTGGTCGACAATGCCGACCTTTCATTCGTCCGCAGCAAGTCCGGTGAGGTGACGCACTATTTCCTGGCCAACTCTTCAAATGACCCGGTGACGCGCTGGGTGCCCTTGGCGGCGAATGGCGGTTCAGTCGTGCTCATGGATCCCATGACCGGGGCTTCCGGAATTGGAGAGTCAAGGCTCGCAGCCGGCGGCTTGCTTGAGGTGCGAGTCTCGATGCAGCCCGGCGAATCCTTGATCGTCCGGGTTCTGCCGGAGAAGGGCGCTTCCGGGCCTCGGTGGCCGTACTGGGTCGACGATGGCACGCCGACGGAATTGGCCGGGCCCTGGAAGATCCGCTTTGTCGAGGGCGGCCCGGAGACTCCGCGCTCCGTGGAGATCCGGCGCCTGGTGTCATGGACGGCCCTGGACGATCCTGAAGCCCACCGTTTCGGGGGAACCGCGGTTTATGCCACCAGGTTGAAACCACCCATGCCGGGTGCAACCTACGCCGTGGAACTGGGCCGGGTCTGCCAGAGCGCCCGAGTGAGATTAAACGGCCGGTCCGTCGGCGCCGCAATCGTGTCGCCTTTCCGGGTGATACTGGGGGTTCTTCCCGAGGGCGAATCCGATCTGGAGATCGAGGTTACCAGTACGGCCGCAAACCGCATTCGCGATCTGGACCGCAGAGGAGCGGCGTGGAAGATCTTCCACAACATCAATTTCGTCAACATCGATTACAAGCCGTTCGACGCCTCCGGCTGGTCGCCTCACGACGCCGGCCTGCTCGGCCCTGTGACACTTCATCGGTTGAGGAAAGATCATCCCTGAGATCGGCACCGACCCCGCGTAACTGATGTGCTTTTCTCCTCCTGAAAGCCGCGAGGAAACCGCTTTCCAAGGAGGAAATTCCGTATAATAATTTCCACTCCTATCAGATCGACGCTCGAAGGAGGGTGCCGTGCAAGTGAGCCGCAGGGAGTTCATGATCGCCGGCGCGGGGGGTGCCGCGCTGGGGCGTGCGGCCCTGGCCGCAAGGTCGGCCGACACAGAGGTTCGACCACTTGTAGTCGACTGCCAGAGCCACCTCTATTTCCCCGAGATCCTCGCTCGGATGGAGAAGCGGAAAGATGACCCGGTCGTGTTCACCAAGGAAGGCGAGCGCTGGGTGCGCATGGGGCCCTGGGTTCGCAGGGTTCTGCCCAAGCACATGGACCTTCCGGCGAAGCTCGCCGACATGGACGCAAACGGCATCGCGGTCACGGCCATCAGCATCAACGACCCCGGGCCGGAGTGGTTCGGCGCGGACGGCCCGGCGGTGGCGCGCGAGTGCAACGACTTCATCGCCGGCGTCGTGCGGCGTTACCCGCAGCGCTTCGTCGGGCTCTGCGTGCTCCCGCTTCAGGATATGACGGCCTCGATGGATGAACTCGAGCGGTGCGTGCGAAAACTGGGGATGAGGGGGATCCTGCTCTACACCAACCTGGCCGGGCGTTTTGCGGACGAGCCCGAATTCCGCCCGCTGTTCGCCCGCGCCGTCGAGTACGACATCCCGGTCTTGCTGCACCCCGCCAAGCCGGTCACCTCGGAGATCGTGAAGGACTACGAGATGATCAGCTCCCTCGGGAACATGTTCGACGACACGATCGCGCTGAACCGGATCCTGCTGTCAGGCATCCTCGACCAATATCCCGGGCTGAAGCTGGTCTGCCCGCACCTCGGGGGGACCCTGCCTTACATCATCGGGCGGATCGATCACCAGGTAGCGGTGCTGAAGCGCGGGCCGAGGTATCTGACGAAAGCGCCGAGTGCCTATCTGCGCCAGGTGTACCTGGACATCGTGTCGCCGCTGCCGCAGGCGATGCGGTTCGCATACGAGTTCATGGGTGCCGACCGGCTGCTGTACGCCAGCGACCATCCCTGGGTGGACCCGAAGCTGATCCTGGACGGTTTACGCAGCCTCTCGCTGCCGAAAGCCGACGAAGAGAAGATTCTCGGCGGCAACGCACAAAAGCTCTTCCGGCTCTGATCCATTCCGGAGTCGAACCCGCGAGGATTTCGCTGCGGTCCCCGGAATGTTCGCCGCGCTCACTGGCTTCTCGGTGCAACCAAAGCCTGAATCCCGATCTGGGAGGGCGGGTCCCAGATGGTGGCGGCGATATGCTGCTCCGGCATCCGGTCCGTCGTGTAATAATAGACGGTGACCACCTTGCCGTCAGGCCTTACAAACGAGCGCGGGTACCCCAGATCCCAGGTGCGGCCGTCCTCCCGCAGCACGATCTCCCCGCTCCAGGTCCTCCCGGCATCGCTGCTGATCCTGGCGCGGATTCCGTATGGCTCCGCCCGGTATCCGTAGGCGAGGCACAGCCGCCCGTCTTTCAGCCTGACGAGGCTGGGCGGGTTGCCGTTATGGCCTTTGGTATCGGCGGCCTGGCCGAGTGAGGTCCACGTGATGCCGCCGTCCGCGGAGGTGAAGATCTCGATCCAGTTTTTGTAGTCGCCGTCGACTCCCGACTTGCGCCTGACCGCCGTGACGAGTCTCCTGTCCGGAAGCTGCACGGTCGAGGGCATGACCGAACGCGCATCCACGGAGTCGCCTGCCATCCACCCGAGGAACTGGAATGTCCTGCCGCCGTCCGCCGTGCGCGCTGCGAACGCCCGGTCCTTGTAGTTGCCTCCCTGCACCTGGGGCTGGTTGACGGAGAGGAAGAGCAGGCACTCCTGCTGGCCGGTCACGATATAGTCCGTCCTCGAGGTCAGTTCAAAGCCGAAGGAGGGAAACAGGAAAGGCCCCTCCCAGGTCCTGCCGCGGGAGTACGAGATGAAGAACTGGCCCTCGCGGTCGCGCAGCTGGATGAGCGTGTGGTTCCCTACCCGCATGGCGAAATCCGGATGGCCGAAACGAATTCCTCCGGGACAGGGGACGGCTTTCCGGCCGTCTCCCACATAATTCCGGGGATCCTCCAGAGCCCAGGTCTCGCCGCCGTCTCGACTGCGGGCGAGCACGCTCCTCTCCGGCTTCGTCGTGTCGATGGAGTGGCCCTCTTGTTTCTCCTGGTAGTATCCCAGGACGAAGCCGACCAGCAGCTCGTTCCCCCAGCTCCAAGCACCGTTGTTCGCCGGCCAGCCTGCAAACCGGCCGGGCTCCCGGTAGACGATGAGATGCCGTGCGGATCCAGCAGCCAGCCGGATCTCCTGCGCGGACCACAGGCGTGTATTGACGGTGAGGCCCGCTGCGACGGCACCCAGAAACTCGCGACGGTTCATAGATCATCCCTTTCTTTGCCCCTACCTCATGTCATCCAGGATCTCCCGGTAAATCCCGGGTCGGCGATGTCTGATCGGCCCCTTGCCGACGCGGCCGTCGAACGTGATCTTTGCCAGCACGATCCCCTCGGACTCGCCGCGGTTCTGAGCGATGATCGTGCCTGAAGGATCGACCACGAACGTGTTCTTGGGATGGACGTGAGCGACATAGACGCCGTTCTCATAGGCACGCGTCCGCATCATGACGTCCTCGTTGATTTCCTCGGTGCCGAGCCCGAACGCCGGCACGAGGATCATCTGCGCTCCCTTGATCGCCAGGATGCGCGACGTCTCGGGCAACTGGCGGTCGAAGCAGACCAGAAGCCCGAACCGCCCGAGCGAAGTGTCGAAGACCGGAAACTCGGCGCCCTGGTCGTTGAAGGGCTCCTGCCCGCCTGTGTGCGTCTTCGAATACAGGCCGATGCGGTTCCCATCCGGGCCGATGAGTGCTATCGAGTTAAAGACGCGTTGGCCGCGGCGTTCCGCGAAACCGACCAGCATGTGGATGCGCAGTTCGCCCGCGAGCGCCTCGACTTTCCGCATCCATGGGCCGTCCAGCGGCTCCGCCACATCCAGGTACCTCTCCCGCGTGAGGCCCGGATTCATCTTTGCGTTCCCGACATACCCTTCCAGATAGCCCTCGGGAGTCACGATGAACTCCGCACCGGCGGACACGGCCCTGCGGGTTACGGCATCCAGCTTTGCGAAATTGGCCGCCTTGTCCCATCTTGCCGGCAGGAGTTTCAAACCGGCGAGAGTGAAACCGGCGGATTCCGCGGGATGCAAGGCCTGGACGCGCGGCAGCAGCATGCCCGCGGGGGCCGGTTGCAGAAACAGCAGAAGTGACAGCAAACATCGAAGCATCGCCCCTCCCAATCTATGCGTTTCGGAGCGGGCGGCTGGACCAGTGGTCACGATATTCGCGGGTCAGCAGCCTGCTCGCCTCCGGGTCGTTCAGGATGACTTCGCTGACGGTATCGAACTTGAGGTTGCGGCCTGTGCGCACGACGATGTTGCCGAGGTGGCATAGCGTCGCGGAGATATGGCCGATTTCAACGTCCGCGACGGGCATTTGCCGCGAGCGGATGCAATCGACGAAATTGCGCAGGTGGGGAATGATCCCTTCATCCGGTGCAGATTCCTGATCGTAGTGGATGAGCTCGCCCTTCGAGTCCAGAACCCGCCAGGCATAACGGCCGCCGACCCACCGCCCCATTTCGACCTAGCCTTCGGTGCCGTAGAAGAGAATGGAGTTCTCGGACTTCTGGAAACCGTACGGGGTCCAGAGCCGCTCGTCCCACATAATCACCTTGTCGGGGTAATTGTAGGTAATCTGATCCGTGTCGGGGGTCTCCTTGTCGTCCTTGAACTTGAGCTTGCGTCCGAAGCCGCTGATTTCCGTCGGGGCATCCACTCCCAGAACCCAGCGGCAGATGTCGAGCCAGTGGGAACCGTTGTCGCCCAGCTCGGCCGCGCCGAAACTCCAGGTCCATGCATAGGTGCGGTGGAACCGGTTCCTGTTGAACGGCACCATCGGGGCGGGGCCGACCCACAGGTCGTAGTTGAGGCCTTCGGGAACGGGTTCGTCCGGCTTGTGACCGAGGTCGGGCCGAAGCTCCGTATTCTCCACCTTGGCCATGAGAACTTCGCCGATCTTTCCCGATTTCAGGTACGCAACCATGCGCTGCGTATTGGGCCGGCTCCGGCTCTGGCTTCCGACCTGGACTATGCGCTTATTCCGTCTGGCGGCCTGTACGGCCAGCCTGCCCTCCCGCACGTTGTGGGACATCGGCTTTTCGACATACACATCCTTCCCGGCCTCGCAGGCCAGAATCGTGGCAGGCGCGTGCCAGTGGATCGGTGTGGCCACAACGATGGCGTGCACCGATTGATCATCGAGCACGCGACGGATGTCATCCACGACCGCCGGGGCCTTTCCCTTTGCGTCCTGCACCGCTTTGACCGCCGGGCCGACAACTCTCCGGTCGACGTCGCAGATGTACGGGATCTCGATGTCCGGCATGGACGCGAGCATGCTCGTCAGCGCCCTGCCGCGCCCGTTGACACCCATGATGGCGATCGAAACCCTGTCGGCGGGCGAAACTCTCGCGGACGCCGCCGGAGAACCGGCAACCATCGATCCGGCCATTCCAGCGGCAACACTTTCCAAAAAACTGCGTCTGTCCATGGCGTTTCTCCTCTACACGTTTCCTCAGGCAGGGCCGAAGTTTGGCCTCATTCCATCCCGGAGGCCAGGAGCAACGTTTCCTGAACTGCCAGTTCGTCATCGAGCGTGGCGCACAGCCGCCCCTTGCCCCGGACTGCCCGGGCAAGTTCGGCAAAGTCGCCGCTGAAACGCTCCCACTTTGGCCAGTCCAGCTTGCTGACGCCGGCCTTGTAGGGCCCGGCCTCTTTTGCGAGATCCATCTCGAGAGTCGGCGGCTCGATCGGGCGGATCGTGGCCGTCCCGTTCGTCCCCAGGACCTCGAGCGCTCGATAGGCCCCGGAATTGGGCTGGAACGTGGCGGCAAACACCGAAGCGATCGTCCGCGGATACTCCAGGACGGCAGCCGTATTGTCGATGAAGCGGTCGTCGAAACGACCGTGCGTGAAGAGGAACGGCGTCACCTTTCGCGGCTTCCCGAGCAGGCGCACGATCGCCTCGATCATGTGGCTCCCAAGTTCAAACATGACCCCGCCCCTGAATTCGCCCCATTCGGCGCGACGTTCCACGGCGAGCAGGTTGTTCATGGTCGCCCGAACCATGTACACATCTCCGAGCCAGCCGTTTCGGGTCGCCTCGACCACCGCGTTGAACGGCGGGCTGTAACGGTATTGGTACCCAACCTGCAGGAGCAGGCGCTTATCCCGCGCCATCGCCACAATCTCGCGGAAGTCGGCGAGGTGCATGGAAGGGGGTTTCTCGAGGTGGACGTGCTTGCCGGCGGCGAGCGCCATCCGGGCGTAGCGCGCGTGGTCGCGGACGACGGACTCGACGGCAGCAACCTGGCACTGCGCAAGCACCTCCTCCGGGGAAAGGATCCTCACCCCCTGTTTTTCTGCCGCCGCCCGCACCGCGGGGGCATCATCCCACGCGCCGACGAGTTCAAAGTCGGGATGATTCCTTAGAAGCTTCAGTTTGGGAGCGGCATGCGAGTATGCCGAACCTAAGAATCCGATCTTTATCCTCGGCTCGGTCAACTGAGAGCCGGAGTGGACTTCGGCATCGGCCTGTCGCCTGCCGCCCAGCACGGTGCCGGTAGTGACGGTGATGAACGTTCTGCGATTCATGCGTGCACCCCCTGGTGGTAGATTGATTTCATTGTGGTACGGTCTGAATGGGTTTCGATTTCGACTGCGAGGCCTTCCCTGCGCGCGAGCAGCTCACTGGTGCCGGCGGATCCCATGAGTTCGTCAGACTCGACCGCGACACTTATCATAGCCCGTCCTGTGGCGGCGATTTGGCAAACTGAGTCGCATACGGGTTTTCCACGCTGTTCACGTCCAGCAGAAAACGAAAATCGTCGTGCACGCGGGACTTCGACACGCGGTGCGGGCCTGCCATGAAGGTCAGGTGATAAAGGGTCGCGCCGGGTCCGCACACAGTCGGGTGATAGCCTGCCGCCATATAAAGAGCATCGTTGGTCTTCAGGCTGAACGCCTGGTCCATTTCCCCGGCATCGTCAAATTGCCAGGCCAGACCAAATCCCTGGGGCTTGGAAAACTGAAAGAAGTAGACCTCTTCGTAGGGACTCTCCTCCCCAGGCGTTTCGAACTGATGACGGTGGGGCGGGATGGTCGACCAGTTCCCCGACGGCGTGACCGTCTCGCCCGCGAGCAGGGCATTCCCCTCGGTATTATCCGACCAGCACACGAACCGGACCTGCCGCCTCCAGTTGCCGATACCCCGCCATCCGCCGCCCACCTGTGCCGGTGTGATCACGGCCGGGCGAGTTCTCGAACCGGCGCGCGCGCTGCCCGCCCCGATCAGGGTTTCGGTTCTCGCTCTGATCGTGACTGCCTCTTCGCGTGAAACCATCACTCCGTACGGCAAGGCATCGAATGGGTTATCGCGAGGCCCCAGCCGGGCTTCAATGCCTCCGGAGATTCGGGCGTCGGCGTCACCCCGGACCAGCACGAATGCCATTTCTCGAGTCCCTGTCTCCATGGTGATGCTCTCGCCTGCATCCAGGCGAATAGTCCCAAACCTCAGATCCCGCAGTTCCGCATCGACCAGCGGGGTCCATCCCTTGCTGAGGGACCTGCGTATCCTGCCGCATCCGTTCAAATCGCCCTCCACGCCTGGTGAAGCCGGCTCAGGTTGTCTTCTATGGTCTCTTCCGGAGAAAGGCCGGGGAACGGGACGATTTCGAGGCTCAACGTTCCACGGCGCCCGCGGTCGAGGTAGCCTATCTCCAGCAGCAGCCGGAACAGATTTGTAAGCTGCGGGACATCGATCTCACCCCCTGCGATCCCGATCGGAGGATGCTTCCCTCCCCATAGCGGGTGGCTACGGTCCTTCAGGATGCAGTTCCCCAAGTGCACATGCCTCAGATACTCCCTGCAACGGAAGAAAGCGTCTCTGAAGGGCTCTCCCATCAGGACCAGGTGATTGACGTCGAGCACGACCCCGAGATCCGGGACCCGCTCCCTCGCGCGATCGACGAAGTCCACAACCTCCGTCGTCGGGCCGCATAAGGATCTCTTGTCGACATCGCGATCCATCAGTTCGATCAGGAAGGACATCCGGCTCTTGCCCTTCATGTAGCTGTCGAGCTCCGTGATGTATTCGGCAAGCCCTTCGAAGG
>JACADW010000165.1 GCA_013388445.1 Acidobacteriota bacterium
CCGCGGAGAGAGGCTTATCGTCAACCTGAGCATAGTCCCGCGCCGGCATTCGCCGGATACGAATTCCGGGACCCTGCTGGTCTTGGAAGACATCACGGAGAAGGTGCAGCTCGAGGACCAGTTGCTGCAGGCGGAGAAACTGTCCTCGGTCGGCCTGCTGGCCGCCGGCATCGCTCATGAGGTCAACACGCCGATTGCAGGCATCTCCAGCTATGCCCAGATGCTCCTGAAGGATCTGCCGGAGTCGGACCAGCGCAAGCCGATTCTCGAAAAGATCGAGAGACAGACGTTCCGCGCAGCCGAGATTGTCAACGGTTTGCTCAATTTCGCGCGGATGAACGGGACGGAGTTCCATGAGCTGGACATCAACCAGCTGATCCTCGAGAGCCTCTCGCTCCTGGAACACCAGTTAACGGAGAACGGCATTTCGATCAGCCGGTCGCTGGACGCCTCCCTCCCGCCCGTCTACGGCAACGGCGGAAAGCTGCAGCAGGTGTTCGTGAACCTCTTCCTGAATGCGCGCGATGCCATGCCTTCAGGCGGCGAACTCCGAGTCCGGACCGGGATGAACGAATCGATGGTCATCGTGGATGTCGAAGATACGGGTATGGGAATCTCCCAGGAGGACATCAAGCGCATCTACGATCCGTTCTTCACGACCAAAGGGGCTTCCCGCGGTACGGGTCTTGGCCTGGCCATCAGCTATGGCATTGTGCAGGAACACGGCGGCAGGATCCTGGTCGATAGTGAGCCCGGAAAGGGTACACGCTTCAGGCTCAAGCTGCCCACGCGGCAGCCGGTGATCTGATGAGCGGCAACGGACGAGTGCTTGTCGTGGACGATGAGGAGATCATGCGTGATGTCCTCTCGTCCCTTCTCGGGAAAGAAAGATACAGGGTGGACCTGGCCGAGACAGGCGCGCAGGCCCTCGAGATGGTCCGAGACCGCGACTACGGGGCCGTCCTCCTCGACCTGATGCTGCCCGACATGGACGGGCTCGCCGTCCTGGAGGAATTCAGCAAGCTGGACACCTTCCCCGTAACCATCATACTTACGGCCTTTGGCTCCATCGAGAAGGCCGTGAAGGCCACCAAGCTGGGCGCGTTCAACTTCATCACCAAGCCCTTCAAGAACGACGAGATCCTCCTCGCTCTCAAGAATGCGATCGAGCACCGCCGGCTGCGCGACGAGAACATGCGCCTCAAGCGGACGCTCCGCGAGCGGTACAGTTTCAAGAACATCATCGGCAAGAGTGCGGCGATGCAGCAGGTCTTTGACCTCATTGCCCAAGTCGGACCGCGAAGGAGCACGATTCTGATCCAGGGCGAGAGCGGCACAGGCAAGGAGCTCGTTGCCCGCGCGATTCATGCCTCGGGCGGCCGCTCCGACTCGCCTTTTGTCGCCATCAACTGCGGCAATATCCCCTCCGAGCTTCTCGAGAGTGAGCTTTTCGGCCACGTGCGCGGCGCCTACACAGGTGCCACCAGCGCCAAGAAGGGGCTGTTTGAAGTCGCTGACGGCGGCACGCTCTTCCTCGACGAGGTTTCCACCATTTCTCTGGAGATTCAGGCAAAACTGCTCCGCGTGATACAGGAACGGGAGTTCCGCCATCTTGGCGGTCTGGAGAACATCAAGGTCGATGTCCGGATCATCGCCGCCACAAACACGGACCTGCAGGCCGCCGTGCGCCAGGGGACGTTTCGGGAGGACCTTTACTACCGACTGAATGTCATCGTCCTGAAGCTGCCGCCGCTTAGGGAGAGAACCGAGGACATTCCCCTCCTGGTAGAGCATTTCATCAAGAAATATTCCGAGGAAAACGAACGCGGCATCTGCCAGATGGACGCTTCTGCCATGAAAGTGCTCATGGACTATGAGTGGCCCGGAAATGTCCGAGAGCTCGAGAACGTCATCGAACGCTCCGTTGTTCTCTCTTCCGGCCCCCTCATCACATCAGACCTGTTCCCCAAGAATATCGTGGCCGCTCTCCCGAGCGACCCGCTTCGTATCGGCACCGACGGTCTGTCGCTCAAGGAGAGAGTCGGCAACTTCGAGAAGGCTCTGATCCTCGCGGCCCTGGAGAGGACGGACTGGAATCAGAAGCGTGCCGCCCAGCTCCTGTCAGTGAATGCCACCACCTTGAACGAGAAGCTCAAGCGATTGAAGATCAGACCTCACTGACGATCATCGGCCGACTACTATTGCCCGTCGACCTGCCGAGAAGCCCCTCACGCCCGGGAAACCCGAACACCCGTGCCGAACCTGTTCAGGCCGATGGGTCAGTCACCGCCATGCGGCATCCCAGGCAGGAGTGTCCTGGATTTACCGCAAAACGTCGCCCTCTGATCCCCAAGCGGATGACGCGCGGCCACACAGCAAATCGCACACCTCAGAGGACGCGGGACGGGTGACTCTGCTCCCACTCTGTGACCCCGCCGTCCACTGTACATCTCGAGAATCGTGCGGATTCCGATACGCACGGACGCGGAGCTGCTGAGATCTGATTGCGCTACCTTGACTTGTCGTGACGTTGCGGCTAACTTAAATGATCGCTGTCTTGACTTGTTCCG
>JACADW010000016.1 GCA_013388445.1 Acidobacteriota bacterium
CTGATCGAACGCGCCCGGACCGCGGCGGCCTGCGGCCGGCGCATCATCCGTGAGCTCCCCCTGATGACGGCGACACCGGAAGCGCCTTTCGAGGAGATGAGGATCGACCTCCTGATCGAGGAACCGGGAGGGTGGGTTCTGATTGACTACAAGACCGACGACCCGGGCGACGGTGAAGAGGAGATCGCGCGCAGATATGCCGGCCAGGTGAAGCGATATCGCGAGGCGCTCAGGTCCCTGGGCATTTGCGTCAAGTCTGGGTTTCTTCTGCTCGCCCGCACCGGCAAGGCGATCGAGATGTGAGCAACTCCCGCTCCGAAAACAGAATGCGAATCGGGCATGGGCGGAAAAGCAGATGCCGGCGGCACTTTTCAGTCATCCCGCGGAGCGGGATGGCCCGTCCGTCGAGAACGTGCTTCAGGCAGCCTCCCACCTCAGTGAATCCCAACCTTTCAGAGGGCCGGTCGTTCCCGGTGCGCCAGCAGACTATATCGTCTCCGTAAACTCAATCCTTTCAAGCGTTTGAGGGAAGCTCTCGTGTGCCGAGGTCCGGTTCAAAATAGCGCTTGACAGACCTCTCAAAATCCGTATCCTTTGCCCTTTTTGCACTCATCCGCAGTTTAGAAGAGGGAGGAGGAAATCCAATGGCAGAGAAGCTTTCCAAGACGGCTCGGGCGAGTCTCGGTGAAAAGGGAGACCGCTACGAGCATCCATGTCCGCAGTGTGGGTCCGGAATGGTCGCTACCAAGGTGATGCGGTATCGCGACGTTCCCGGTGGCATGTACTGGGTCTGCCCGAAAGACGACCACAGAATAAAGATCTAGCCGATGGGCTTGGCTCCGTCAAAATCCTGCATTCGCCCGCGGTGATGGCAGCCGCGGGCCTGCCGCAATCTGACAAGCCCCGATCCGTAACGAACTTGGTCCAGCTTCAACGCCCGGAGACTGCAGGTTCTTTCGGGCGGGAAACAGCGGGACTCGAGTGCGGTTGGGGTTTTCGTCCCTGATATCCTGCCCGACAGGGTGTGAGGGAACGTGTGTGTCCGTGAGCCAGTGGAACAGCAAAAGGCTGCAGTCATGCCCCTCGCGGCCTGCTACCCGGTCCGCCCGAATCCGCGGGGCGAGGCTAGTACGCCCACCGTATATCGACGGGTGCTGAACCTTGCGGCGGAGTGACACCGGGCTGGTTTTCGTTCGTCAGGTATATTCTCACCGAATAATGCCCCGGGGCCAACGGCCTGCCATCGTCGTATGCGAGCTCGATCGGGCCGCCAAAGCGATGTTGCGCGCCCGGCAGGATGGTCACCTCGTTGAAGGCCTGTATAAAGGCTCTGCCGCGCGACCACCTTGACACCACCTGCCCCGCCGTGTCGAGAATCTCTATCTCGAAGTGCTGACCTGTTCTGAAGGTGTAGGTGAGTTCCTCGGTGGTGTTGTTCTGAACAGTCAGATATACATCGGCGGTCTGCGGAGTTTTGGGGACGGGGGGCATCATGTTCAGCCACACGGTCGGGCCTGGGAACTCCGCGAGCAGCAGGACGCCGATGTGCCTGGGGTATCGAATACCGCCGATGCTGGCCGAGATCATCTGATAGGTGGAGGGCCCGGCAATGGTGGCTGCGGTCCATTGGATGGGCCCCACCCCTTTGGCGAACCACGCACTGGTAATCCCGGCATCGGCGCAGCTGGGCTGGAAATCTACGCGCATCACGTCGGTAAAGGTGCCTGCTGGCACACTGAGCATACTGCGGCCTGCTAGGACGGCTGCACCGCGGTTGCAAGGTCCCAGGTCAAGTCGGGTGACGCTTCCTTCAGGCGCGTCGAAATCGGCGAAAAGCTGGATCTTCCAGTCCTCCCCGAGCACATAGACGCGCTCACCTCGCGCGGATGACGCAACCCAGAGGGGCCCGAATCCCGCGAAGTTGGTGTAGTGTACCCAGACCCGCCCTCCCTGCTCCGCCATGGTACGGACTTCGGTACCCGTTACCTTGTCGCGGTAGACGGCGCTATCGCCCTGGCTCCATCCAACATAATCGTTTGCAGGGGCTGGTCGGGGGAAGACCAGCGACAGCGCAACAATACCGATACACCTCGAGGAGCGACAGGTTGGCATGTTCGACCCTCCTCTTTCTTACAATAAAGATGCTCCGCATGCAGCGCATGTTCAAGCGGGGCGGAGAAATCCTGCCTGCGCGCGCATGCGGGCGTGGGGCTGGAACCACCATCGGCCTTCGGGACGAGCGGTTCCGCCGCCAGCGGAGAACTGAGACCAACGCTCCCTGCCGGTACCCGCGAGTCAGGTCCGCCTATTCGCGGATAAAGTGGGGCACCTCCCAAGGGATCTCCAGCGAGAGCTCGACGAATCCCGCATATTGCCCGTCCCGGTACCAGGGGGATTGATAGATGAGCTTCTTCCTGCCCTTCTTCTCGATCGTGTAAACGTTGGCATCACGCCGCGCCATGACATTTCGGAGCTTGGTTCTTGCGGGCTCGGGGTGGCAGTCCAGAACATTACTGCCCAGCAGCTTCAATCCCCCCTCCTTCTGGAAGGCCGCCGCGGCGGCGTCGTTGAGTTCGAGAATCGCGCCTGTCTGGTCTGTGACGGTGATGCCTCCCGGAAAACCCCGGACCCAAGGGTGGTCTGACATGTGTAACTCCTTTCTTGAGCACGTCGCGAATGGCGCGCAGATGACGCGGACCGATCGGGCCGATTCTGCACGGCAGGCGGGTTTGCCCGCAGCCTGCGTGAACGAGTCCTGCTGAAATCTCCGCCTGCCCGTCAACCAGGCTCAGGAAATCCCGGCCTCTTGTATCGCGAGCCAAAAGAAGCGGTAGCGAGATGCCGCCGCCCGCTTCGTCCCATCACGCCGTGCCGGGCCAGGATAGCAGGACGTGCCCCGATCGTGCCAGCAGATGCTGGTTTACCGGGCCTGGTCCGGCACATAGCATGAACCCTGACTCCGTTCCGGCCTGTGTACTACTCCCGTGGTTCCGAAGCTTGTGCCTTTCTTGAAACCTCGGCCGGTCGTCTGAAGCCAATGCCGGCCGCGGCTTTGAGGGGACTCCAAAGAGCCGATCCCGCTGCCTTTCCCTGCCTGAAACAGCCGCTAACGGATTCGGCGCATGCTGACGATGAGTAGGATGTCAGATATTGCTACTGTAGTAGCTGTGTCCATATCAGCCATTGACGGATCATGGGCAATCCCACGATAGCTGCCAGTCTGAAATCATCCTTCCGGATCGACTGCAATTTCGACCTGCCGACCATTCCCGTCATGATGAGCCGCATTCTGCGGGTGCTCGATGACGAAACGGCTTCGGCACGGAAGATGGAAGAGCTCATCCTCCACGACCAGTCCCTGTCGGCTCGGATCCTGAAGTTCGCCAATTCGCCGCTCTACGCGTTCCGGTCCGAAGTCAAGACAATATCCCACGCCATAACGCTTCTAGGGCTGAACCTGGTCAGGAGCCTGGCGATCGGAATGAGTATTTTCAATTCCTTCACCCGCGGCGCGAGGAGCGAGGCCGCCCACCTCAACAACCTTTGGATGCACTCGTACGGCGTTGGTGTGCTTTCTCAGAAGATCTGGGGAAGACGGTCCACTCGAAAGGACGCGGAGTTTGCCTTCTTGTGCGGGCTGCTGCACGACCTGGGCAAGGTCGTCTATTTCAAGAAGGCGACCACGCACTATAGCTATGTCTTCGCCCAGGACAGGTCGGGCGAACAGCCGTGCATCTCGACCGTTGAACAGGAGTACTACGGGATCAGTCATGCTCCACTGGGAGCCATCCTGGCGGAACGCTGGGGCTTCCCTGCCGCACTCTGCACCGTGATCCGCCGGCACCACTCGGCGCCGGATCAGAACGCCCCAATTGTGGCTGCCGTGTCGCTGGCCGACAGCATCGTGCGGCAGGCCGGTATCGGTTACGACGGCGACCGGCGCGCGAATCCGGAGGAGACCGGTCCACAGGCAGTGCTGAACTGCGGAGAGGAGGAGCTCGAGCAGCTCAGATCCTTTGCAGAAGCCAGACGCAAAGAGATCGAAGATTTCTTCCGCCTGGTCTCCTGACGTTCCGGATTCAGGAGCACCCGGGCCTTCCGTCGTGTGCCTTTGACAAACCCGTCTGCTCCGGAACTTGCCTCGTTGCCGCACCACAGACATCCCACTATGCGTCGACGTTGAACAGGCCCGTCATTGGTGCTAGCCTTGCGTCGTCACTGGCCCGAAGCCTGGGGCCGATCGGAGATGCCATTCATGAGAAGCCGAATAGTCTTTAGCACTGCTGTTTTCTTGATGATCCTCGGCTTGGTTGGCTGTGGCAGGCCTGCTGGACAACAGGTGGAGCAGTCTCCAGCAGATCCCTGTCAGGGTATCAACGTGCTCACCGATGCCGAACGGTCCGCCGGATGGGAGTTGCTGTTCGACGGGAAGAGCTTCAGCGGCTGGCACGGATATAACGGGCAGAGCACGGAGTCCTGGACCGTGGAGGATTGTGCCCTCAAGACGGTGGGAACCGAGGGGAACTACGGCAGCGACATGCGCGCCGACCTGGTCACGGACAGGCAGTTCGAGAACTTCGAGATCAGCATTGACTGGAAGGCCACGAAAGGCGGGAACAGCGGGTTGATGTACGGCGTCGTGGAGGACCCCAAGTACGATGCGGCCTGGAAGACCGGACCCGAGTACCAGTTCATCGATGACGTGGGTTTTCCCCAGCCGCTCGAGGAATGGCAAAAGGCCGGCGCCAACTATGCCATGCACCTTCCCAATGACCAGAAGGAGCTCAAGCCGGTAGGTGAATGGAACAATACCCGCATCGTGGTCAACGGCACGCATGTCGAGCACTGGTTGAACGGCAAGAAGATCCTCGAATTCGAGCGCTGGGGTGATGAATGGAAGAAGCTGCGCGACTCGGGCAAGTGGAAAGAGGCTCCTGACTACGGCCTGGCCAGGGTCGGCCGCATCGTGCTGCAGGACCACGGCAGCGTGTTCTGGTTCCGCACCATCAAGATCCGCGAGATCAAGTAAGGGCGGCCCTGTCTCGGAACGGTTGTTCTCGTATCCGTCGTGAACTCAGCGACCTGAGAACAAAGAAGTAACATGGCTGGAGCCGCTCGCGACTGCGATGTGATTCCTCGCGGCCCGGACCGCTGGTCCGGCACGACCAGGAGCATGCGCCGCGACAAAGCCCGCCGGTGCGATGCGTGTCTCCGAGCGCGAGTTGAGCCGTTGATCCCGTTCTGACCACTGGGTGCCGCGGTACCGCCCCGCTGTGCGGGATGGCTGAAAAGTGCCAACCGCGCCTGCTTGGCGGCCCGTGTTCGATTAGGATCCTGTTCTTGCAGCATTCGGTCATGCGCCAGGGCGTACCCAATCCTGCATGAGAACATGCCATTGCGAAGTAGGCCGCGGCCGCCGGACGCGACGGTAAGCCGCGACTGCCAGGCGCGGCCCAATATTCATGTGCCGGCGGGCTTCAGCCCGCCGGACGCGCCCCCGCAGGCTGTTCTCTTGAGGGCCTCTTCGCATCCAAGGCGACCGGATGATCTCCCAGATCGTACATTTTCACCAATGCTTTACTTTGTCGTTTATGCTTTACATCCTATAATAGTAAAGCGTTCGGGACTTGGAGGCGAATATGGCAATAGCGAAGGTCTCAACGAAGGGGCAGATCACTCTTCCCGCCGAATCGCGCAGGACAGTGGGCATCAAACCGGGCGATCGTGTTATCGTCGAGGTGGAAGACGCTCGAATTGTGGTAAAACCGATCGGGGATTTCTTTGAGCTGAAGGGGTTTCTGGGCAAAGCTCTGCCCGCTCGCGAAGAGAGGGCGAAGGCGATGCTTGCAGCTGCATCCAGATCAGTGAGGAAGGCGTGATGCGCGTCTTCGTGGATGCCAATGTTTTCCTGCGTTACTTCACACTCGATGACGCGGGTCAGCACGAACGCGCTGCAGCCCTGTTCAGGGAAGCCTCACAGGGTGCTGTCGATCTGATAACCGGCCCGCCGGTCTTGTTTGAGGTCGCGTGGACGCTTCAGGCGGCATACGGGGTTCCTCGGAGGGAGGTGCTCGATGTTCTCTATCGAATTCTCGCGTTTCCGGGACTTGCGTTGACCGATGCGCCGCTCGCGGAGCAGGCTCTGCGGCTTGCGCGTGACTCGAACCGGGATTTTGCGGATGCCTATATCGCTGCAAGCGCGGAGGCTGCCGGCGCCGATGCGGTTGCCACCTTCAACCGGAGGGATTTGCAGCGGTTGGGCTCGGCACTCTACGATTTCTAGTCCCAGCCCGCCCGTTCCGTCGTATGCCGGCCGGCGCCCCACGTCGCGACGGCCGCAGCCGACTCGCCAAGCGCTGCCACTCCCGGGCCGGACCGAAGTACGCCGCGGCGGCCGGCCGCGGCGGTGGGCCGCGACTGCCAGGCGTGGTCCAATATTCATGTGCCGGCGGGCTTCAGCCCGCCGGTCCCCGGCCTGAAGGCCGGGGCACATGATGAAAAGATCAGGCGCCCTCCGGCCGCCGAGCGAAGTAAGCCGCGGTTGACCGGCCAATGTTGGATCATTCTGGCGGGCTGTCAAGATTTTTCAGTTCCTCCCTGATCTTGCGCGGACGATCGGCAAGGCATCGCAGAGTCTTTTGCTGACGACCGTCAAGACGGTAGCGAAACATCTCCATTCGATGCAGGAGTTCCTGCAGAGCTTCGCGCAATCCTGCCAACCCTGTCGATGAGGGTCCGGTGGGCGGTGAAGGGAGGATGTGGGAGTCCTTGATCTTCTGCATGGCTTGGTGGTACTCGCGTTGCAGATCTACCTGGCTGACCTGGACGTAACGCAGGGTCATCTCGATTACGCGATGGCCCAGGAGTTCCTTGACTGCAGGCAGGCTGACTCCCGCTCGCAACAGGGTTGTCGCGAACGTGTGCCGCCTATGCCGATCTCGGCATAGGAGGCATTCGGCGGCGATGGAGTTGCTGCAAGCAGGTGTGGATCGTTCCGTGATTGCCCTCTGGTTGGGTCACGAATCAGTAGAAACTACTCAAATTTATCTCGATGCCAATCTCGCTCTCAAGGAGGGAGCTTTGAAAAAAACCACACCTCCCTACAGCAAGGCCGGTCGCTACCGGGCGGATGATCGACTACTTCAGTTCTTGAAAAGCCTCTAGCGGAACCGCGGACTATGCCGAGTTGGGATAACAGCAGGCATCACGCGGGCCCGTATTCATGCGGCGTCCACGCTCCGCCGCAAGCTCGACTCGGCATAGTCCGGAACCCGGCATAGTGCCGGAAGCGGGGGGGTTGGCGAGGCGGACGCCGCTGAGGCGTCGGTGATGGCGGAACAGAGAGTGGAAACCGGCGGGGGTCATGGGCTGGCCGCGACGGCGGCCCTTGAGCGACAGGAACGACAGCGGCGAGTCGGAAACGGGCCTTTCCAGCTCGCGGTAGCGTTCAATGGCGCGGATGGTGTCGTCGCACAGGGGGAGGATGCGTTCCTTGTTTCCCTTGCCGCGCACGCGGATTTGATACTCGGAGAGGCGCAGGTCCTGCAGTTGGAGTTCGAGGACTTCGCGGGAGCGCAGGCCGTTGAGCAGCATCAAGCCGAGGATGGCCAGGTCGCGGAAGGAACGGAAACTGGACCAGAACCGGGAGACCTCTTGGCGCGACAGGGGAATCACGACGCGTTGGGGTTGCTTGAGACGCAAGGGGACCCACACGCGGCCCGGTTTGCCGAATCCCAGGGGGTCTCGGGTTTTATGGATCGACAGGACGCTTCCGCGCTTGCGTGGAATGTCGTGCTGGCAATGGAAACGATAGAGGCAACGGAGCACCGCCAGCCGGTGGTTGACGGTCTGGGGTGTGGGCTTGGGATCGGCTGCCAGCTGGAAACGCACATAGTCGAGCGAGCGGTTTTCATCCAGCCGGGCAAGAGAGGGGTGGCTGCGTTGCCACCACCAGCGGATGAAGTTCAGCAGGTCGTAGCCATAGGCGCGCAGCGAGCGGGGAGAGAGGCCGCGCAGCTGCTGCGCGTCCAGGAAACGGTTGATCCAGCGGATCTCCTGGTAACGGTCGTCCAGTACTCGATAGGGCGACAGTGCGGCGGTGAGGTCCGTCCGGTAGCACAGATGGAAATCCCGGCTCATAAGACCTCGGCCTGTTCCACGCGCCGGCGGAAATCCTCCGCCGTGGCGCCGGAGAGGAAGAAGCTGTTCGGGTCGTGCTTGGCAGGGAGGCTGACGATGCGCACACGGAGTGCGGCCTGCTTCAGCTTTCGACCCAGGGACCGTGCTGCCGACTGGCCGGCGTGGTTGCGGTCCGAATCGAAGGCGATGAACACCTCGCGCCCGGGGCGCTGTGCGATCTGGGCGATTTGAGTCTGGGTCAGGTGAGTGCCGAAGGCGCAGGTGGCGTTGCGGAAGCCTTCCTGCCAGAGACTGGCGACGTCGAACGCTCCTTCCACCAGAACGAGAGAATCGAAAGCTGAAACGACACTCCAGGCAAAGAGCCCTCCTTTGCCCCGTGCGAGGAACCGATGCGGTGTCTGGCCGGCAAGACTGCGGCCGTAAAGGTTCTTGGGCCCCGGGGGATCGAAACAGGGGAAAACAATGCGACGGCGGAAGGTGTCTTGGCCGCGGATGCACGCACTGGTTGCCAGCAGCCGGCCGCAGAGAAAACAACGCAGCGGGCCGCTCGGAGCTTCCGCACTCGGATGAAGGGGCCTCTTGGCGGCATGAGCCGACCTCGTCTTGATTCTCTCGGACTTGAAAGCGATTCCTTCCGTATGCGATTCGATGCCGGCAGAAGGGCTGCAGGAGCCGCTACCCTAATCCGTCACTTTTTTCTGTTTCTGCCTCCTGCGGTAGTCGCTCTGACGTGCCGCGTGGTCCAGCCTGGCGGCCCGGCTCTGCTGGTAGGCACGGTTGGCTCTACGGTGCTGCTGGAGGCGCGCCTCGCGGCGACACTGCTCGCTGCAATAGAGATAGCCCCGGTCGCAGGAGCGACAGACATAAAAGACCGCCCCACAAGGAGGCCAAGCGCATACTTTCCGGCGAAACTCAGCTGGCGGGGCGCCCATGCCACACCGAAGGTGGGGCTCGTCAACGGGCGCCGATCATGGCAGGCTAAAGACCGTAATGGAGCTGGTGGTTCCTTGATCGGATCCACCCGTAGTGGGCCTCAACCGATGGCTACGGTTGAGGCCTTCTTTATCCCCGCCTCTGGCTAACAGGATAGATCAACTGAAGGAAAGGTGCTCAGCTGAATAGTCGGGAGTAGTATGCTCTTGGACCATAGGCATGGCCGGTTGAGCCGCGGCCGCCGGACGTGGCAGTGACTCGCAGTTGCCAGGCGCGACCAGTCTCGCCTGGCTGGGCGGCCTTTCCTATTGCGCTCCATCTGGTAGCCGGCGTCCTGGCGGACGGACGTGTGCCGACCGGCGAGCGGTCTGTGCCTTGGCACCCTGTTCTCGCGGGAGAGAGCGGAGGATTCTCGAATTCGAGGGAGTTGCACCCATGATCGAGATCGGTTTCCACACAGATGCATTCAACAGCAGCTACTGGAGCTTCGAGCAGTGCCTCTCGTGGGCCCGGCGAAACAATCTCAGCTATATCGAGTGCGGGGCGATCGACGGCGTGAGCTGGATCCACGGTCTCGGATACCAGCCCCATGTGGCTTTGTGGGAAGATCCCGTCCTCCTGCGCAGGAAGATGGAAAGCTACGGAGTGCGATTCTCGCAGTTGGACGCGGCATTTCCGCTATCCCTCCCGGAAGGGGCCTCACTGGGCGCGGAGTACGTCCTGCACACGATACGCTGGGCGGGACTGGTCGGATGCCCTCGTGTGGATACGACCGACGACCGGAACCGTCCGGAAGGATCGACGGACCGTGAGGTCATGGAACACATGCGCCGCATTTACCGGCAGATTCTCCGTGTCGCCGAAGCGCACCGGATAACGATCAACATCGAGCCGCACGGTTACTATACGACAAAGCCCGAGTTCATGGCCGAGATGCTTGCATTCTCCGATTCCCCCTGGCTTCGCATGAACATGGACACCGGCAACACGTTCATCGCAGGTCAGGATCCTGCAGCCTTCCTCGAGAAGTTTGCGGCCAGGACCAGCCATGTCCACATCAAGGACGTGAGCCCCAGCCTGGCCGCCTCAGCGCGCGGTGAATTGACGGGCATCGCCGTCAGCCACTGTGCCATCGGCGACGGCGTCAACGCCGACAACATCCGGCGGTGCCTCGAACTGCTGATAAGGTCGGATTATGAGGGCGTCCTGAGTATCGAGTGCGAGGGGCAGGGCGGTCCGATGATCGAAAAGAGCCTCTCGTGGCTTCGCCGGACCTTGGATGAACTCAAAACCCGGGCCTGAAGCAGGATTGTCATCGGACTGCTTTTTCGCAGACCCCATCGGGCTGCGGGCCGTTCTGCGGGATAATCCTCACGAAGCGCGAATTCGTGGATGCGATGGAGGCACAAAAGCGATCCTGCGGTCGTGAGCCTTCAGCCGAACCTCCCAGGCGGGCGCGCAGTGAAGAAGCAAGCCGGCTGAGGCGCTTCGGTACGCATCTCCCGATAAGTCGTGCGCCGGACCGCCGGTCCGGTGATCAGTGAACCCCGCCGGTTGCGCACCCGGCCTTTCTTCAAGGCTGGACGCGAAAGTGGTGTCCGGTTTCCCCGGTAAGGGATGCCCCGGATGAGGGCAGGACTAGCGATGGTCTGCCTTCTTTTCCCACAGCGGAAAGGAGATGCCGTTGGCATCGTAGACGACCTTCCCCTCCCGCATCGTGAGCTCGCACTCCAGCTTCATCCTCCCCGGCATCTTGCCCCCGCCGGTATCCACAAAGCCGAATTCTCCTTCCCGGAGCCGCAGGACGGTCACGTCAGCCGGTGCGCCCTCGCTCAGGTGGCCAAGTTCAGGCTTCTTGATCACCTGTGCGGGCTTCCAGCTCGACTTCCGTATGACTTCCGGCAGCGACATCCCCAGGTTCAGGAACTTCGACATGACGTTGAGCATGTCCTTCATTCCCGCATTCATGCTCCCCGTGTGGAGGTCCGTGCTGATCGTGTCCGGGGCCAGTCCCTGGCGCATCGCCGGCACCGCCTGGCGGAAGAGGAAGCTGCCGCCGCCGTGCCCGACATCGAGAATGATGCCGCGCTTCTGCGCGTCGAAAACGCACGGACGGACCTTTCCCTGCTCGTCAACCACCGGCTGTCTGCCTTTCACGTGCGCATAGACGTGTGTGAACATGTCGCCGGGCCGCAGATGCTCGAGAAGCAGTGAGCAGAGCGACAGTTCCGGCACGTGGCCGCCGAAGTCGATCATCACCGGGATTCCCGCAATCTTACCGGCGTTCACGGCACGATCCACTGGATCCCACTCGGCGCCCTGGTAGTGTGCGACCTTGATTCCGACGATCGTTCCCGGAAATTGAAGAGCGCACTTTGCGGTCCGCTCTGCGTCCATGTCTGCAAGATTCTGTTCCGCGGGTCCTCCCCTCATCCCGGCCCCGACGATATTCAGCAGCGACAATACCCTCGTGAGAGAGCGGTCGATCACCTGGGCTTTGAACTGCTCGAAGTTTCTCCAGCCGGGGCCGCCGGCATCCACGACGGTCGTGACTCCGACACGGAATGTGAATCCGTCCGGCGCCACAGCGTGCGTGCCGCTGCTCAGATAGGCATTGGCATCGGTGCCGTAGAAGACATGCGCGTGCATGTCGATCAATCCCGGCGTCACAATGAGACCCGAAGCATCTGCAATCCGCATCGCGTCAGATTCCGGTATGCGCTCGGCCACCCTCGCGATCTTACCCTGGGCGATCGCCACGTCCCGCTGTGCGTCAATCCCATTCCTGGGATCGATCACCCGTCCGCCGCGGATCAGCAGATCGAACTTCTGTCCTTGGGGGAAAGATGGAACGTTCGCTGTGCCCAGTGCCATGAAGAACAACGCTCCGATGTATTTCCTTGTTGTGCGCATGCGGATATCTTAGCGGTATCTGTCATCGAAATCGTACTTTTTCCTGTGATATGTTCAGGCGGCTGCGAAGATGGGCTGTCAATTGGACTGGGGCCGCCGAGTGTGCAAGGCCAGCCCGACGGAGCCAAGAGACCGGATTCTCACCCCGGCTCGGCGTGGTCGCGCTTGGCAGTCGAGACCCATTGCCGTGTCCGGCGGCCCAGCTGGCATGCCCGGGTACGTGATCGTGGATTCGGGTGAGCGCCGGTAGTATGAGGTATGGGATTTTTCACTGATGACTCCGATGGCCAGGCAGCTTTCCTACCCCAAAGAGAAGATAAAGATACTCCTCCTGGAGGGGATTCACCCTGCTGCCGGGGGAGTATTCCAGGAGGCAGGGTATGAAGCCCACCCAGTCAGGTCGGCAATGTCCCAGGAGGAACTCCGGGAGGCGATTGAGCACATCCATGTCCTCGGAATTCGCTCGAAAACGGAGGTGCGGCAACCGGTCCTCGAATCGGCGCGGCGCCTGCTGGCCATCGGGTGCTTCTGTATAGGGACCGACCGGGTCGACCTGGATGCTGCCGCCTCGCGGGGCGTCCCTGTTTTCAACGCCCCTTTCAGCAATACCCGCAGTGTGGCTGAGCTGACCATGGCGGAAGTCGTCATGCTCTCGCGCAAGGCTGCTTACCGCAGCATGCAGCTCCACCTCGGGTGCTGGGAAAAGTCCGCCAGCGGGAGTCGGGAGGTCCGGCACAAGACGATCGGGATCGTCGGGTACGGACACATCGGGTCGCAGGTGGGATTGCTCGCCGAGTCTTTCGGCATGAGGGTGGTCTTTTATGACATCGTGAACAAGCTGCCGCTGGGGAACGCGAAACAGCTGCCGACGCTGCGGCAGCTGCTCAAGATCTCCGATTTCGTGACGCTGCACGTGCCCGAGTCCCCGGAGACGAGGAACATGATCGGACGCCGCGAGCTGGCGGCCATGCGCAGCGGGAGCTTTCTTCTGAACCTGAGCCGGGGGTCGGTGGTCGATATCGAAGCGTTGAGAGACGCGCTGGCTGCGGGCCACCTGGCCGGCGCGGCCGTGGATGTCTATCCGCACGAGCCGAAATCCAATGAGGCAGAGTTCCGCTGCGCTTTGCGCGGTCTGGAAAATGTGATCCTGACCCCTCACATCGGCGGCAGCACCGAGGAGGCGCAACGGAGCATCGGCATCGAGGTGGCCGGTGCCCTGGTCAAGTATATGGACACCGGCAGCTCGGGCGGAGCGGTCAATTTCCCGCAGGTGGAACTCCCGGTCGTGAAGAACCGCCATCGCGTCCTGAACGTGCACCGGAACGTGCCCGGCGTGCTGGGCAACATCAACCGGATTGTGGCGGAGATGGGTGGAAACATCAGCGCCCAGTGCCTGGGTACCCGTCGCGACATAGGCTACCTCATCATGGATGTGGACCAGCTGATCTCGAGAGAGGTCAAGCGGAAGATCGATATGCTCGATACCACGATCAAAACCCGCTTGCTCTTTTGAGTCCAGACCTCCGGACACGGGGCCATGCTGTCATGATACAAATTCGAGCGACGGCGCATCATGACGTAGCTAAATTTGCCCGAAAACCGCTATTTCGCCCTCCAGCCCGGACATAAACGTGTATCACGGCATTTTCGACGAGGCTTTGCAGCAATCATCCACTTGTCTCATTGGAAGCAACGGGTTGCGTCATCACCCACCGAAGCCATGTCCGGAGGTCTGGAGTCTTCGGCGCGAATAAGAACACGGTCTGGCGACAGCACACCGGCAGGTCCCGGGCTTCTTCACCATGGGAACAGTTGCCGCAGGTCTGCTTCCGATGGCTGGGCGCCGTATTCGCATACCTCGAAAGCCTCCGCGCGCTTCACCTTCTGTCCCGCCTCGGGTCCATACCACTTGAGCAGAGCCTCTCGCACGGCCGGATTCGGCGTGTCCTCAGTCCACATTGCCGCGAGCATCTTACGGCGGCCGGCCGCGTCCTTCGGGACCTTGTCCAGCATCCCGGCGTGCCACGGGAGCCACTCATAGAACTGCGAGACGTGCGCATCCATCATCTCGATCTTCTTGGAGATGACATCGTCGATGGATACCGCCACATCGGGCTTGAAAGGGTAAGGCTTCTGGAACTGGTCCTGAAAGTACATGAACACCGGGTTCTTCCGGAGTGCCGGCGTGTCCGGGCAGACGTTCGGCACCGTGACCATGTAGGCGGCGTCCTGGAGCAGGATACCCGTGTAGCGGTGATCCGGGTGATAGTCATTCGGCCTGTGTCCCAGGACCAGGTCGGCTTTCCACTCGCGCATCAAGCGGATTATCTGGTGCCGGACCTCGAGCGTGGGGATCAGTTCGCCGTCGTGGTTGTCCAGCACGACATACTGTACTCCGATCCTGCGTCCCGCCTCCTGGGCCTCGGCGCGCCGCCGGCGCGCGAGGGCGCCGCCCCCCTCGCTCTGGTGACCTGCGTCGCCGTTGGTCACCGAGACGAACCGGACCTTGTGTCCGAGAGCGGTCCACTTGACCGCCACGCCTCCGGCCGTCACATCGCAGTCATCAGGATGGGCCCCGAAGGCGATGATATTGAGAACTCTTCTCTCTTGAGACTCTGCCGCGTTCGGAATCAGCAGAAAAATCACAGCGGCCGCAGCTAATCCGCGCAACAAACGCTTTCGACTCGTTGTCATCATATCCTCCCAGATATTCATGCCACGCCCGGACGAACCGGAATCATGGATAGAATAACGGCCTTGGTCCTTCGATGCCACTGCTGGAATGACACTTCGATTCGACCTGTAGTGTTGCCGGTGCGTTGCTTCGAGAGCAACGGGCCAAGCGGCGATGGGCGGCTGAGTAGGGCCCGGTCGCGAGCTACGCGCCGGCAGCCCGATGGCGCCCTGCTGCCGCGGTTTGGTCAGTAATGGCGCACGAGGGACCCTTGCGCGACTCCGGAATCCTTGATCTCGGGCTTGGAGTCGGATCTCGACATGGACCTGTTGTTAGCAGCGGTTTAAAAGGTACCCACTTCCGGTGAAATAGAAGGTGACCATCTCATAGGAAGACATCTGCGGGGAGGCGGTATAGAAACTCTATAATCAGACTCTATATATAGAGA
>JACADW010000101.1 GCA_013388445.1 Acidobacteriota bacterium
AACTCCAGCCGTCTCGCACGGCGGACATCAAAACAGACCAGCCCGCGCCCCCGCTCGAGATCGAAAATCTCCGCCGACAATGGAGATGAACTGGACATGGGCGAAGAAGCCGTGGAGGAATGTCAGCGGCAAAGCCTCAAGAAAGACCTGCGTGGCCGAGCTTCTATCTGTCGTTCCTGACCTCAGTAGAGGTACGCGCACCCGCTCGCCGGTAAAAAGGGTCAGCCTGCTCGCCTTCCAACGGCCATTCAATAGCCACACAACGAGCGCGACAATATCCTTGCCGGGGGCAGACATGCCGAAGTTGTCCAGAATCAGAACAGGCGCGAGCGCCAGACGCTCCCAGACACTCTGACCTACCATCGAGCCCGATGAGCCCGGCCCGGGTGCCTGGCCCAAATCGATGAAGTCAACGAACAGGGCATCGTCGACCAGCCTGGGGATGATCTCGCGAAGCGCGCCTACGGCCAAGTGGGTCTTCCCAACTCCGGGGCCTCCCGCAAGAAAAACGTCAAGGCCGACACGGGGATACTCCCGCACCAGCCTGCGAATCTCCGATAGTGCTCTGGCTTGAGAGAAGTTCAAAGGCTGATAGCCGGCGAGCGTACAGTGCTCGTAGCGTTGAGGAATCCGGACGCGGTCCTTCATGCGGATCAGACGGTCCAATGCACGGCAGGAACACGGCCTTGCCCGGGAAACATTCCCATCCGTCGCGAGTTCCCAGCCGGTACCCTGACAGATAGTGCAGTTCTCACGGGACATGGTTGGCAGCGACGGTCGCCATGTGGAGCCAGCCTTGTCGGGCATCAGAGCCTCCATGCACAGACCTGGTCAGCGACTCCCTGTAGCTCGACATTCCGCCCGGCCGTGCTGACGTCCATGAGGGCACGCCGCCATCGCGCCTGGTGTTGAAGCTGCATTCTGCGGCGGGTGTCCAAGGAACGCTTCTCGGCCACGGCCCGCGAGAGTAGTTGTCTGAGATTGTCGCTCTCGAGGATCCGGCCGTGAATGGTGACACGATAAAGCTCTTGCATGATGACCCCTTTCCCGGATTACCTGTATCTGCGAAGCAGGCCGACCACCACACCCTGGAGTTTGATTCGGTCGGCTTCCATAATAATCGGGTCCATGGCGGGGTTGGCCGGTTGCAGACGCACCTTCTCACCTTCAGGATGGATCCTCTTCAGGGTAACGTTCTCGCCATCTATGAGCGCGACGACCATCTCCCCCGGGAACGCCTCGCTTCTTGATTCGACAACGACATAGTCGCCATCCTCAATATGATCCCCGACCATGGAATCGCCCTTCACACGCAGCACGAAGTAAGATCCCCTGTGGGGCAAGAAATCTTCCGGCAAGCTGACCGTCTCCTCGGTGGCGACCGCTTCGATCGGACGCCCGGCTGCGACGTACCCGAGCAGTGGCAGGACCCGGACTGGAGGCTCCGCTTGAGGTGAGAGAGCGATCGAACGGGCGCGGTTCGGGTCACGATGGAGGAAACCTCGTGACTCGAGTGCTGCCAGATGTTTGAATACCGCGTTCAGAGACGCGATCTTGAAGTGATCCGCAATCTCCTCCATGCTGGGCGAATACCCCCTGCGGTCGATGAACTGCTTGATGAAATCGAGGATTTCCTTTTGCCGCTTGGTCAGTTTCATGACTTCACCTTTTGTCCACCCAAATACTAGGTGAATAAAAGGTGAAGGTCAAGAGAAAAAGCGCCTTGCAGTCTGCCGGGTAGGCACTAGGGGAGGTGGGTCAGGCCGGCAATCGGCGCCGCTGCCGACTGGCGGTCGTAACCCAACCGCCTGGAGGAGTCTCCCAGAATGCCGTGAGCAAAAGCGGTCCGGGAGCGGCTGTCTTTCTCCGACCTTGGGTGCGCGCTGCTTGCGCGGGTTGCTCCAGCGTGGAACACACTTCAGAGCTTGTAACCCGGAGTCTTGGTCGCCGCGGGCGTAAGTGCCACGGAGACCGTCACTTCCTTCTTGTCGCGAATTACCTTCAGATCGAGCTTTCCGCCCTCTTCTTTCCCGCGTACGATCCTTGTGAGATCTTCAGGGCTTCCCACGGACTTGCCGTCGGCTTGGACGACCACGTCGCCTGCCTTGAGCTTGCCGGCAGCCGGCGATCCTTCGACTATCGATGTCACGAGTACTCCCTTCCCCCCCGGAACGCCGAGAAAGTCGGCCATCTGGTCGGTGAGCGGCTGCAATGTCACGCCCAGGCGGGGCCTTGCCGTCGGACCTCCCTCGTCAAACCATCGAAAATCGGGAACCACCGGAAAAGCCCTCCCTTCCGGCAGCCGGAATCCAAAGGTGCGCCCGCCCGGTCCCTCAAACATGAAGGTGTCCGGTCCCCTCTCGGGGAGCCTGCCCGTGATCACACCTGAGCCTTCCCTCCTGCCGATCTTCACCGATAGCGATGTCCTATTGCCGTCGCGGCTCACGGCAAGATCCACCCGGCGCCCCACGGGCGTCTCTCGCACCAGCCGTCGGAATTGATCGGCAGAAAAGACATCAGTGCCGGCATACTCCAGGATCACATCCTTCTCCCGCAACCCTGCGGTCTCCGCCGGGCTGCCCTTGACGACCGAGCGAACAATCACACCTCGTTCGTTCGTGAGTTTGTAGTCCGCCATATTGGAGGCCGTGACATCCTCCATCTCAATGCCGAGGAACCCGCCTCCGTCCAGTTCCACCCGGATGTCGCGGACCACCCGGCGGCTTTGCGCCTGGGCGTCGGGGTTGAGCCCCGATCCTGCAAGGTATGGCAGTACCAAAGCGAGCAAGCAGCAGTGCCAAAACTTGTAAGCTCCCATGAATTCTTCCTCCAGGGTTCTGTTTGTAATCCCCCTGGCGATTACACGCAACGCGTGCCCCAGTGTTCCAAAATAGCTGTTCCCTGTGTGCGGCAGACCGGTGATAGACTCTCAGCGAATAACCACCCAGGGTTGGGGTTATAACTTCCGGCGGATCGGCAATGAACCTGGCGGATGAAGGGTCACTCATTGAGCGCTGCAAGAACGGAGACCGGGAGGCATTCGCCTCGATCGTGAACCATTACATGAGGCCGGCCTATTACGTAGCCCTGGGTTATGTCGGAAGCCCCGAGGACGCTCTCGATCTCTCGCAGGACGCGTTCGTGAACGCCTTTCGGCATATCAAGCGCTTTGACTCGTCCAGAAAGTTCTTTCCCTGGTTCTACAGCATTTTGAAAAACCTCTGCATGAACCACCTGACGAGGGAGCGCCGTCGGCACGAATCGTCCATCGATGAGATGGCCGAAGAGGGTTCCGTGCCGATCCCGGTCGAGGCGATCAACCCAGAACAGAGCGCCGTGCGCAGGGACCTCGAGGTCAAGGTCGGAATGGCGCTGAGACGTCTGCGCGCGAAGGACAGGGAAATCATCATACTGCAGCATTTCCAGGACTACTCCTATCAGGAGATTGCCGACCTGCTCGGCATTCCGATCGGCACGGTCATGTCGCGCCTCTACGGGGCGCGCCGCGCTCTCCGGCGAGAACTGGAAAAGCTGGGTGTAACTTAGTCGGCGGGCAAAATGCAGGAAGACAATTTCAAGCCCCTCCTGATGGGTTACCTGGATTCGGAGCTGACAGAGCTTGAATCCATCCGAGTTGAGCAACATCTCGAGCAGTGCGCGGAGTGCGCGAGGGAGCTCGAGGAATTCCGCAGGCTGAAGGAGGTCACCCGTAACATGCGAGTCGCGACACCCGACGCTCGTTCGTGGGATGAATACTGGTCCCATGTCTACAACCGCCTGGAACGGAGGGTGGGTTGGGTGCTGGTTTCCATCGGGGCCATTCTTATCCTTTCCTACGGAGTCTACAGCCTGATTGCGAAGTTCCTCCTCCGGAGCGATTTCCCTCTGATCGTCCGTTTCGGAGCCGTAGCAATCGTGGTAGGCTTCTGCACGCTCCTTATCTCCGTATTGAGGGAGAGGCTCTTCATGTCCAGGATCGACAAGTATGAGAGGATAAAGCGATGATGCTGGTAAACACGGATGCCATCCCGGGCAAGAGGGTGATCCGCACGCTCGGAATCGTCAAGGGAAACACCGTGAGGGCTTGCCACGTGGGTGAGGATCTGCTGGCGTTCCTCAAAAACCTTGTCGGTGGTGAGCTGGGGGAGTATACAGAGGTCATCGCACAGTCGCGCGAACAGGCACTGGACCGCATGGTCGAGGAGGCGCGCGCGCTGGGAGCCAACGCAGTTGTGGGGGTGCGCTTTTCGACCGGCTATGTCGCCCAGGGGGCAGCTGAAATCATGGCCTACGGAACCGCAGTCTTCGTTGAGGACGCCCCGGGAAGAGGCCCGGAGCCCGAAGCATGAAGTATTTTTGAACCTTTCTGCAACTTTCGGCATCGGCCGGAATCAAACCAAGTGAGTATTTATTGAAAGGCACAGGCGATCGCGCCGGAGCAGGGCGCCCGGGCGCGGAGCTCATCGTGGATTGGGTCAGGAAGGCCAAGAAAGGAGATATAGGCTCGTTCCAAAGGCTCTACGAAGCATTCGCGCGCAGGGTTCTCAACTTCATCTTCCGGATGGTAAACTCCGCCGAGGAAGCCGAGGATCTTACCCAGGAGACCTTCGTGACTGTCTATCAGAAGCTGGGTACCCTTAAAGAGAATGACAGGTTTGAACCCTGGCTGTTCCGGATTGCCCGCAATTACATCTATCAGAGATACAGAGCCCGTCCGCCAAACATGGTTTCCGTGGAGGAGCTTGATGAGGACGGGCAGCCCGTGACCCAGATCCCTGATGTGCGAAAGAATCCCGACGAATCGTACCAGGAACGGGAACTGGAGGATGTAGTTGAGCGGACGATCAATGCACTGCCGGAGAAGTATAGGGAAGTCTTCGTGCTCTCGGCAATTCAGCGGCTCAGCTACCAGCAAATCGCAGAGATCGTGGGAAGAAGCCTGCCCAGCGTCAAGACCGACATCCACAGGGCGCGGCTCGCGGTGCGCAGGCAGGTCAAGGACTATTTGAAGGTGTAGATATGGATTGCAGGAAATGCGCGGAGGACATGACAGCCTTCATGGATGGCGAGATCTCGCCATCCCACACGGCACTGATGCAGTCGCATATCGATGCCTGCCCGGCCTGTGCGGAGGAATATGCCAGCCTCCGAAAGGCTGCGGACCTCGTTCAGAACCATCACAGGTACGTAGATCTGACGCCGGGCTCATGGAATCTCTTGCATGCCCGCATCGGGCCTGAAAGCAGGCCGAGCATCTTCGACTTTTTCCTTATCCGGAGGTGGAGCCCGGTCATGGCCATGGCTCTGGCCGGGCTGGCTTTGATCTTTGGCCTATGGAGCTATCACCGCTATCAGGAATCTGAGAGAGCACTGCGCTCCTATATGGCCGAGTACATCCGGGTGCGCGAAGCCAGAACGCAGGCGTACCATCTCACGTCCACGCGCGAAGGGCGTGCCCGCTTCGAGTATCTGGACCTGCGGGACGAGGAGAATCCGTTTGTCGTAGTTCATGGCACTACCGAAGACAATCCTTTCCGGAAATAGACCGATGGACACACGAGGATGGAAGGAGAGCCCGGGTCTGGTGGTCGCAACGCTTCTGCTGTTTTCGGGACTTGAAGTGTCGCCCGTTCCCGTGGTGGCTCAGAAGGCCGAAAGCAGCGACCCAGTCCTGAGCAAGATCAAGAGCCAGGCTGAATCCCAGCACGAGATCGTCATGATCCTGGTCCGGAAGAAAGAGTATGCCAAGGCCCTGGATGAAGCCGGCAAGATCTTCGGAATGAAATGGCCCGTCGACCAGGAGCCGTTGCTGTTAAAAGAGCTCCAGAACCTCTCCGACAGGTTCCTGCGCGAGGGTCAGGCGGCATTGGGCCTCCAGCTTCTGGAGCGCAGCGCCAAGGCCTTCAAAACCACAGAAAGCAGGGTCGCGATTCTCAAGGAGAAGGGATACCTTCACAAGAGCCTCAACCAGGACGACAAGGCTCTGGAATGCTTCCGTGAGGCTCAGCGCCTCGAGGCGACGGGAAAGCAGTAGCTGCAGTCCGCACCGGGCATGCGCTCCGCCTCTCCGGCCCTCATCCGCCTGCATGGACCCGAGGGCGGCACCGTCACCCCACCTCATCGGCATCAGCAGGGATTTTTGCCGGGCCGCACTGAATCGGATGCGGATCAGCAAGCGCTTCCGCATGAAGGTCGGGCCTGTGATGCCCGGGCCGCATTGTGGAGGCCTTCACCAGCGATGCAGCCGACACCCTCGAATCGCCTCATGAGGGCTCGGCAATGCCCGGCATCCACGTGACATCAACTGCGCATGGAGGGAATGTGCATACATCAGAGCTGACAAGTCCGCGGTTGGCAACAAACGCGGCATGGAGAGAGGCCGCTCCGATTGTCCTGGCCGCATGCCTGACTGTCTGGTCCGCCATGGCACCGGCTGCCCAACACGCTGGTCCAGCCGGGACACTCCCGGTTTCCTCCAGGCTCGGGGAGCCGGACAAAGCCTGGGTCGCGAGGACCCTGGCTGGGATGTCTCTGCGCAAGAAGGTCGCTCAACTCGTTCAGATCCGGGTCATGGGAAGGTTCCTGAGCCGGGACAGCGCTGAATACTGCTCTCTGGAGAGAGATCAGAGAGAACCGGGTCGGAGGGGTCGTTCTGTTCGCCGGTAACATCTATGAGTCGGCGGTTCTGCTGAATAATCTCCAGGCATTGACCAGGATTCCTCTGGTTGTTTCCGCTGACTTCGAACGCGGAGCCTCCTTCCGCATCGAGGACATAACCTCCTTCCCGTGGACAATGGCAGTAGGGGCCACCGGATCCGAGGAATATGCCCGGCAGCTCGGGGCCGTCACCGGCCGCGAGGCACGGGCGCTGGGAGTACACTGGATCTTCGCACCCGTGATGGACGTAAACAACAATCCCGACAACCCGGTCATCGGCATCCGCTCCTTTGGTGAGGATCCCAGGCTGGTAGCAAGGCTTGGTACTGCATTTATCCGCGGAGCCCATGAAGCCAGGGTCCTCTCAGGGGAGATCCCGATAACCGGAAGGATGCCGGTGTCGATCCCTGACCACGCCCGGATCGGCGGTGGACTCGAGGTCCCGAGGCTGGACATGACGGTGCGTGCCATGCCTCCCGAAGCCATGGGACTGCCGAAGGACGCGTTCCGGGAAACAGAGCGGCTGCTCGCTTCCTTCGTCGAGTCAAAGGCCTTTACCGGAGCAGTGCTCATGGTCGGGTATCGGGGTGCTGTCGTCCTGGATGCTGCCGTCGGTACGCTCGATTATGCTCAGAACTCGGCCAGGGCCTCGGGCGACACTATCTATGACCTGGCCTCTGTGACCAAGGCCGTCGCAACAACTCCGGCCGCGATGATGCTGGCCGAATCGGGCAGGTTGATCCTGCAGGCGCCGGTGCAGGATTACCTGCCTGAATTCCAGGGTCCGGACAAAGAAAAGGTCCTCGTGCGGCATTTCTTGACGCACTCCTCGGGGCTGCCATCGCACGCCAAGATCTACCTGGAGGCCAGGAGTTACCACGATATCCTTGCGAGAGTGTGTGCAACCCGGTTGGAGTATCCGCCCGGCAGCCGGGCGCAATACAGCGACTTCGGAATGATCCTCCTGGGTGAAATCATCCAACGGGCGGCGGGCCGCCCCCTCGATCAATTCGTTAAGGAAGGGCTGCTCGCTCCATTGGGAATGAATTCCACAGGCTATCGTCCACGCAGATCGCTGCTCCCCAGGATCGCCCCGACAGAGAACGATCCGTGGAGAAGGTGGGTCGTCCGGGGCGAGGTGCATGACGAAAATGCATTCGTCATGGGAGGCGTCGCAGGCCATGCGGGACTCTTCAGCACCGCGTATGATCTCGCCGTTTTCGCCCAGATGATGCTCAACGGCGGGATTTACGATCACCACCGCTACTTCAGCCGTTCCACGGTAACGCACTTCACTTCAGGAGAAATCGGAAACAGGGCGCTCGGATGGGGCAAACCATCGGATGCCGACTGGACCGCAAAGACCTTTTCGCCAGAAGCTTATGGCCACACCGGATTCACGGGGACATCCATCTGGATTGATCCGGCGAGTCAGATGTTCATGATCCTTCTCACAAACCGCGTGCATTCGAGCCGTACCCCCGACCGCATGCCGGAGGTCCGGCAAGCTGTTTCCGAGGCGGTCGTGCGGGCACTCTCGCCGGTCATTATGACCGGATCACGCGGGTGGAGGGCGTATCGGTTTCAGGAGGAGCTGGACGGGCCTCGCCATGCGGCCTTCTCCCGTTGAGAGAGCGGCATCAGGACATGAGACTTTCGGGAATTGGCCTTGGCCTGAGGTCTGGCCGCGGCGTTGCCCCGGTGCAGGGATCGCGGCGGGGGAAAAGCCGGCGGACGAAGCTGCAGACGGATTGTATTCATGTGGGAGGAAGGATGCGAAGATTTCAGTTCAAGAGCGAACAGCTGTTGCCGCGCCCGCTCGGTACGGTCTTCCCTTTTTTTTCCGACCCGCGCAACCTGCAGGCCATCACGCCCCCATGGCTCGATTTCGAGATCACGACCAAGGGAAGCCTGGAGATGCACGAAGGCCTGCTTATCGACTACAGGCTCCGTATCCATGGCATCCCGCTGCGCTGGCAGAGCGAGATTACTGTGTGGCAGCCACCCCACCGTTTTGTGGACGAGCAACGGAGAGGCCCCTACCGCTTCTGGATCCACGAACATACGTTTGAAGCGATCGGGGACAGCACACGCATCACCGATCATGTGCAATATGGCGTCTTCGGCGGTGTGCTGGTCCAGCGACTCTTTGTCGGCAGGGACGTCGCCGCGATATTCACTTTCCGGCGCGCGAAACTCAGACAGATCTTCGAGGGGAAATGAAAAACGACGTGCGGGCCGCCCGCCGGCCCTCAGGGCAGTAATCCATAGACTTGTTTCTTGCCTGTGGAGTCGATGTCGAAGGCCTCCGAAAAGCGGAATCCGCTCTCGGCGCCGCGCACTCTCAGGAGCGCCCTGTAATACTCGAGGTAGGGGTAACTCGAAATACCGCCCCGGATGAACTCGTAGGAGGTGACCGCCCTTTCCCAGACGTCCGACGGATCTTCCCCTCGCCGTTTTTGAGTAAATAGCAGATTATTCAGAGCATGGGAGTGTTTTGGATTCGATTCTGTAGGCATGTAATTATCAAAATAGTGCTTGACAGGTCTACT
>JACADW010000065.1 GCA_013388445.1 Acidobacteriota bacterium
CGACGGCGCAGGCAGGGTGAGTTTGTGGGGCGCGGTGAGCCACCGGCGAGAGCCGGTCGACTCGCACTGGAGCAGGGGAACTGTTTGCCAATACAAACTGGAAGGGAAAAGAATGATGCGAAAGACAACGGGGCTGGCTCTTGCGGTGGGATTGCTGCTAGCAATCCCCTCGCTTGCCCAGGACGAGGAGAAGATTCGGAAGCTGTTTCTGGACGCAATCGAGGCCATGGGCGGTGCCGCCTTCCTTGAAGTGAAGGACATGGTGTCGAGCGGCAACTACTTCGCGTTCGACCGGGAGGGGAACTCCTCGGGGCTCATCAAGTATGATGACTACACCAAGCTGCCGGACAAGAGCCGCTTTGAACTTGGCAACAAGAAGAAACTAAGGGATGTCCAGGTCTTCAACCTCGAGAAGGGTGAGGGCTGGATTCTCGAGGGGCAGAAGGAGACGAGAGCTGCCACCCCGGACGAGATGAATGATTTCAAGAATGCGGTCAAGCACAGCATCGATACGATCTTCCGTTTCCGCTGGAGCGATCCCCAGAACAAGCTCTTCTATCTTGGGGCAGGCGAGGGTTCCGACGTGCGCTACGAGCTGATTAAGCTGCTGGATCCCGAGAACGACGAGGTCACGGTCTACTTTGACCGTGGTTCGAAGCTTCCCGCGAAACTTGAGTATCGCTCGATCGACAAGCGCGGCGTTTCGCTCCGGACCGTTGTGGAGTTCAGCCAGTGGCACGTGATCCAGAGTGTCCGGACGCCGTTGCGGTATGACACCCTCGTCAACGGGCGCAAGCTCTCACAGATGTTTGTCGTCAAGATCGCATACAACAACGGCTTGACCGACGCCTTCTTTGCGAAGCCCGTTCCGCCCAAGTGAGGATGCCGGGCGCCCCGCGAGCCCGCCGTGGCTCCGAGTTCTGCCGGTGCGTGCCGTGGCCCTCGGCCGCCCGATCAACCGGTCAGGGTCGGGCTCGAAAGACGGGACCCTCGCGCCGACCGGCGAGGCGAGCCGGCCTGCGGCGCTGCTGAGAGGAGTTCAGAAACGGTGGCAATCCGGCAGCGGTCCGGCTGACGGGTGATCTGGTCGGCCAGGGCAGTGTGGAGCGCGTGTCCGGCCTTCCGGGCGTACAGGTGACCTATGATCGGCCGTCCCACGAGCGAGATGTCTCCCAACAGGTCCAGAAGCTTATGGCGGACAAACTCGTCGGGAAACCTGAGATGATTGCTCATCAGCCCGGATTCGTCGAGTACGACCGCGTTTTCCAGTGAACCGCCCCGAATCAGCCCGCACCGCTTCAGATACTCGACATCCGACATGAAGCCGAATGTGCGGGCCGGACCAATCTCCCGCCGGTAGGCCTCCGGCGACAGTTCCAGCTGGATCTCCTGATGCCCTATGGCGGGATGCTCGAAGTCGATGATGTACGTGGCCTTGGCGATCGGACTCGGGTAAACACCGGCGAACTTGTCGCCCTGGCGCACCTCGATCGCCTTCTCAATCACGAGGTATTCGCGCAGCTCATCCTGATCGATGATCCCGGCTTTCTCGATTGCTTTCAGGAAGAGCCGGCCGCTCCCATCCATGATGGGGACCTCCATGGAATCGAGGTCGATGAACAGGTTGTCGATTCCCAGACCGTAGAGCGTCGAAAGGAGGTGTTCCACCGTGGAGATCATGACGCCCTTTTTCATCAGAGTCGTCGCATAGCTGACCCTGGTGACATGGGCCCTTGTCGCCTCGATGGCAAAGTTCCTGAGGTCCGTCCGGCGGAACAGGATGCCTGTGCCCGCCGGCGCCGGTGCTAATCTCAGGTGTACCGGGTAGCCGGTGTGAAGCCCCGTCCCCCGGAGCCGGACCTCTTCGCGCAGCGTCCTTTGGTGTGCAAGCATCCCTCGAGTTTCCCGTGATTACCCGCCTGAGCGTGTCCAGAACGACACAGGACTACCGCCCCACAGCGCAATACCGGTTAGATAGCAATAGGCGTTCCACAGCTTATTCTGTGTCGATACTCTATTTACTATCAATGAATTATGTAGATCCGGCCGTGCTGACCGGGTGAGCGGCGACCCAGAAGTGTGGCGAAGGAGACACACAAGCCCTTGCTGGCCGACCACACCTGGCCGCGGTTTCAGGCACCGGTGGTGCCGTCCAGTAAACGCCCACTCCCACACCGGGTTCCTGGAATCAGTCTATCTCCCTCGAGAGCTTACCCTGTGGAAATCCGGTTTCGCCGAAATTGGAACCCCGATATGTAAGCTGTTGATTCAGAGAGAGAAGGACGCGTTCTCAATCTCGCTGGCTCACCCCACTGCAATGCTCAGGAACGACGCAGGCTCGGCCGCCTCGTGCTCTCGGCCGGACTCAGACTCAAGCAGCTGTTCCTGGTTCGCCAGTTTATTGCAGCGACAGCCCGACCACACCGACCCTCCGCTCGAAGCTCGGCAAGCTGCCAGATCGCTTTGGAGCTGAGCACTGGATTCTGATGGCTGACAATAATTCGCGTAGATCGTTTACATTCCATAATGCACTTCTTGCCTGAAACGGCAATGACCTGACCTATAGCGTACTGGGAAATGTCTGCGGACTGGCTATCGGGCAAGGGCTACGGCAGAATCGGGATCGTCGCGTATTTGATCCGCAAGACGGGTGGCCGTTGCTTTTTTCGCAGACATTTGTGGCCCGCATCCCGAGATTTGGCGCGCGAGGAAGGGCGATTTCACCCATTTCCCCCTCGAGCGTTCGGCCAGACCCTAGCCGTGGATTTCGGGTTGCTGCGGGAGGATCCACTGTGCTAAAAAGACCATGGGCAGAATAATGGCGCCCGGCGCAGGCGGCCGATTCACTGCTGCAACCGGTGAGTGCATGGTTCCGGGGTGTCTTGGGACTGCAGGCTCGGATTCGCGCCGTAAGAACCTATGAATCGGTTCCAGGGGTATCGATGGTGCTGGTGGCGGACGCTCAGACCGTGTCGGGTCTGTTCGCGTCCTGCCCTCTGAAATCCGAAGAGAAGAAGGGTGAAGGGCCGTGAGCGACTCGAGGCGTTCACGGCCTTTCTTTTTGGCCCTCATGGACCCCGCTAGGAGAATCTCGTTCTTGTCAGAAGCAAGAATCTCGAGAGCGGGGTCTCCGTTTGCATCCTGGAGCCTGTTCCGACCGGCGGATTCAGGCAGGCGCTCGCGTCACCTGGTTGCTGACGTAATGCTTCCATATCCCGCCGCTTTTTGGCGGGTCAAGGGCGAAGCTCTTGGATGGATCCATGTCATTTGAGACCATGCCGTCTTTCGAGGAGGTCGGCAAACTGGCACGGCAGTGGACGGTTGTCCCGGTCCGCAAAGATATCCTCGGTGATCTCCTGACGCCCGCGGCCGCTTTCCTGCGCGTCGCGCATGGGCGGCAGCGTGCATTTTTGCTCGAGAGCGTGGAAGGAGGGGAACGGCTTGCGCGCTACTCCTTCCTGGGCTGGGATCCGTTTCTCGTCCTGCGGGGACGCGGCGACCGGATCGTGGCCGAGGAGGGAGGAGAAACGGTCCATGAAACGGCGCCTCCTCTGGAGAAACTGCGCCAGCTGGCGATCCAATTCCGCCCCGCACCGCTGCTTGGCCTGCCGCCCCTGTCGGGTGGCGCTGTCGGGTACTTTGCGTATGACCTCGTGCGGCAGTTTGAGAGACTTCCCGTGATTGCGGCGGATGATCTGGATCTCGATGATTTCCAGCTGATGTATTTTTCGAATCTCCTGGCCTTTGATCACCTGCGCCATCGGATTCACATCATCGCGAACATTCTCGTCAACCGTGGCGCCCAGTCGCTCGAGTCCAAGTACAGGGACGCCGCGCTCCGGATCGAGCAGATCGAGAAACGGCTGACCGCCGCCATGTCTCTACCGGCAAGGTCAACAGGAGGTGAGGCTCCGGAGCCGGTCTCGAATGTGACGCCCGAGCGCTACTGCGAGATGGTGCGGAAGGCAAAGGAGTACATCCAGGCGGGAGACATCTTCCAGGCGGTTTTGTCGCAGCGATATACGATGGCGGTATCCTGCGATCCGCTGGATATCTACCGGGCGCTTCGGTTCATCAATCCTTCGCCCTACATGTTCTTCATCCGCATGAACGGGTTGCACCTGATCGGATCTTCGCCGGAAATGCTCGTGAGGGTTCGCGACCGACGCGTCGAGTACGGCCCGATCGCCGGGACAAGGCCGAGGGGCAGCACACCCCAAGAGGATGCGCGCCTCGCCTCGGAACTCCTCCAGGATGAGAAGGAGCGGGCGGAGCACATCATGCTGGTCGACCTCGGACGCAACGACGTGGGACGCGTGTGCGAATACGGGAGCGTCCGCTTAACCGATCTGATGCGCGTCGAGAAATACAGTCACGTGATGCACATCGTGAGCAGCATCGAGGGACGGCTGCGCCCGGGACTCGATTGCCTGCACGCCCTGGCGTCGTGCCTGCCTGCCGGAACGGTTTCGGGCGCGCCCAAGGTTCGTGCCATGGAGATCATCGAAGAGCTTGAACCGACCCGCCGGGGACTCTACGGGGGTGCCGTCGGATATGTGGACTTTTCGGGGAACCTGGATACCTGCATCGCCTTGCGCACGCTCGTCGTCAGAAACGGCAGCGCCTACATCCAGGCCGGCGGTGGAGTAGTCGCGGATTCCGTGCCGGAGCGTGAGTTCGAAGAGTCCAGGAACAAGGCCAGCGCGCTGATTCGCGCCGTGGAATTCGCGCACGAGGGTTTGAGGTAGTGCCGTGACTTGGCAGAGCAAGGGACGCACTCACATGATACTCGTGATCGATAATTACGACTCGTTCACCTTCAATCTCGTCCAGTACCTGGGTGAACTGGGGGCCGAGCTCGAAGTCTTCCGGAACGATTGCATCACTCCAGGTGAGATAGAAGCCCTGAGTCCTGCGCAAATCGTGATTTCGCCGGGGCCGGGCAGGCCGGAGCGAGCGGGTGTGATCATCGATGTGATCCGGCGCGTTGCCGGCAAGATCCCAATCCTCGGAGTCTGCCTCGGCCACCAGGCCATCGGCCATGCCTTCGGCGGCCAGGTGGTCCAGGCCCCTTCCCTTATGCACGGGAAGACGAGCGAGATCCATCACGACGGGAAGACTATCTTCGCGAACCTCGAGAATCCGTTTCAAGCCACGCGATATCATTCACTCGTTGTGAGCCGCGTCGGTCTGCCCGATTGCCTCGAAATCTCTGCCTGGACGGCGGACCAGGTCATCATGGGCCTGCGCCACCGCGATTTCCCCGTTGAGGGAGTACAGTTCCATCCAGAATCCATTCTGACAGTGGCCGGCAAGAAACTGCTGCGAAACTTCCTTGCCCTCGGCTGCGCCGGATCAGGGGTCGGGAAGAGCGGGAGGATACACCATGCTCGATAGAGTCGCCGACTACAGGCTTCCGGATGCGCTCGCAGGCACATTTCTAGAAAAGATCATGCGCTCGCGGATCCACGAGATCGTCGGGGCGAAGAGGAACTGGCCCGCCGAGGCGATCCGTGCTTCGCTCGAGCGCTTCCCGGAGCCCCGTTCACTGCGAAAGGCATTGCTGCGCCGGAGCCCTGCCATCATTGCCGAGATCAAGAAGGCCTCACCCTCTGGCGGGACCCTGAGGCATGAATTCGATCCGGTAAACCTCGGCAGGGAATTCGAACGAGGCGGTGCCGCCGCGCTTTCCGTGCTGACGGAGGTGAAGTACTTTCAGGGCGGGCTCGAAAACCTGGCCGTCCTGCGCTGGAACACCACGCTCCCTTTGCTGCGCAAGGATTTCATTGTCGATCCCTACCAGATCCTCGAAGCCCGTCACGCCGGGTCGGATGCCGTCCTGTTGGTCGCATCCCTGCTGGATGACGAATCCCTGAAGGATCTGGTCGTGGAAGCAAGGAGCCTGGGGATGGAAGCGGTCGTCGAGGTTCATACCAGCGGAGAACTGGACCGGGCACTGCGGGCGGGCGCCGGAATCATCGGCGTGAACAACCGCGACCTCCGTACCCTCGACGTGTCGCTCGAGGTTTCCATGCAGCTCGCCGGAGGCATCCCGCAGGATGTCGTCGCAATCTCGGAGAGCGGCATCCGAACCCCGGATGACCTGCGCAGGCTGACTGATGCGGGGTATCGGGCCTTCTTGATCGGGGAGCAGTTGATGCGCGCCCGGTCGCCGCGCAAAGCCCTTGAGGATCTGATCCTGGGAGGGACGGCAGGCCGGCGGAGGATCGGATGAAGATCAAGGTGTGCGGGATTACCACATACGACGATGCCGCCATGGCCCTTGATCTCGGGGCCGACGCCCTCGGCTTCAACTTCTACCCGAACAGCCCACGGTTCCTGCCGCCGCCGTCGGCGGGAGAGATCGTCCGACGGCTCCCTCCATTCGCAGTGAGCGTCGCCGTGTTTGTCAACCTTGCGGACACCCTGGAAGTTGAACGGCAGGCCCGCATCGCAGGTGTGCAGGTCCTGCAGCTGCACGGTGATGAATCACCGGAGTATTGCCTGCGGCTTCAGGCCTGGAAGCTCATCAAGGCGTTGCGTCTGTGTCCGGATAGCATACTCGAGGAAGCCGGGCAGTATCCGGTGGCTGCATTTCTTCTGGATGCGCGCGACAACACGCGCTACGGTGGGACGGGCACAACCTTTGACTGGAGGATCGCGGGCCGGCTGCGAACCACCCGGCCGGTCATACTGGCGGGCGGGCTCTGCCCGGAGAATGTCGGTGAAGCAATCCGAATCGTCAGACCCTATGCGGTCGATGTGTGCAGCGGGGTCGAGAGCGCGCCGGGCAGAAAGGACCAGAGAAGGCTCAGCGCATTCATCAGGGAGGCAAAGAATGCTGCCGGAGAAATCCCGAACAGCGGAACCGCCCCGGCCTGATTACCGCGGGCACTTCGGTTCCTACGGCGGACGCTTTGTGCCGGAGACCTTGATGGAGCCGCTTGCGGAACTCGAAAGGGCGTATGAGGCAGCGCGCCGCGACCCCGCGTTCCACGCGGAACTCGACGCGCTGTTTCGCAGCTACTCGGGCCGTCCGACGCCGCTCTCGCCCGCGCGACGCCTGGGCGCACATCTTGGGCTCCGGAAGGTCTATCTCAAGCGCGAGGACCTGAACCATACCGGCGCCCACAAGATCAACAACGCTCTGGGTCAGATCCTTCTGGCGCGCCGGATGAACAAGACGCGGATCATCGCGGAAACCGGCGCCGGACAGCACGGAGTGGCCACGGCGACCGTCGCCGCGCTCTTCGGGATGGATTGCGAGGTCTACATGGGAACCGAAGACATGCGGCGGCAGGAGCTCAATGTCTTCCGGATGCGCCTGCTTGGGGCCAGGGTCACGCCCGTGGATTCAGGCAGCAGGACGCTCAAGGACGCGATCAATGAGGCGATGCGCGACTGGGTCACAAACGTCGCGAACACGCACTACCTGCTCGGGTCCGTCCTCGGAGCTCACCCGTATCCGATGATGGTCCGCGATTTCCAGTCTGTCATTGGCAGGGAGACCCGCGACCAGGTTCTGAGGACGGAAGGCAGATTGCCGGACCTTCTGGTTGCCTGCGTCGGAGGGGGGAGCAACGCCATGGGGCTGTTCTTCGATTTCATAGGCGATCCCGGCGTACGCATGATAGGTGTCGAGGCCGGAGGCCGCGGCAGCGCCCTCGGGGAGCACGCGGCCCGCTTCTCGGGGGGGCGCCCGGGGGTGCTTCACGGGACACTCAGCTACGTTCTCCAGGACGACAACGGTCAGATCGCCTCCACGCACTCCGTGTCGGCGGGCCTGGACTACCCGGCCGTCGGTCCCGAACACGCTCTGTTGCACGACGTCGGCCGTGTCGAGTACACGACAGCCTCGGATGCCGAGGCCCTCGAAGCCTTTCAGCTGCTCAGCCGCCTCGAGGGAATCATCCCGGCGCTCGAGAGCGCGCATGCAGTCGCTGAGTTGATCCGGATCTCTCCCGACCTGGATCGCAACGCGGTCGTCGTGGTTAACCTGTCCGGCAGGGGAGACAAGGATGTTGACCAAGTCGCGAGGTTGATAGGTGCGGATCTCCGGATCGGGTGCGGGCGTGAGGAGCGGAATTCAGAATTCAGAAGCGAGAATTCAGAAGGGACAAAGGCCGGTTTTGACGTTGACAGGGCGTAGGCCATAAACCAGGCTCCGGCTGCCATACGGAGCCCGAGGGGGATAACCCCTTCAGCCAGGTCAGACTGGTCGCGCCGATCAGTAGAGACCCGCTGCCGCATCCCCACCCATGCGCGATGGCTGAAACGCACCGCTGGCGGCCGCGGCCCACCATGCCCGGGCATATTTTCTTGCGGCATCGAGTGCGCCACAGGGGCATGAGCGACTGTTCTGAATTCAAGGCTCTGAGTTCTCTCCTCTTCGTCCGGAGCCGAGGGTAACTGCATGTCAGGCGAAATACGAGCAGCCTTTGAGCGATTGAAGAAAGAGGGCAGGAAGGCCTTTATCCCCTACGTGACGGCCGGCGATCCCGATCTCGACACGACGGTGGAGCTGGTACTGGAGCTTGAGCGCTCCGGCTCGGCCATCGTTGAACTCGGGATTCCGTTCTCCGACCCGCTCGCGGACGGCCCGACGATTCAGCGCGCTTCCGAACGGGCTCTCCGTCACGGCTATCGGCTGGCCGATTACCTCGAGGGCGTCGAGCGCATCCGGTCTCGCAGCGGGATCCCGATCGTGATGTTCAGCTATTTCAACCCGATCCTCCAGTACGGTCTGGAGAGCCTCGCCCGCGACGCCCGGATGGCCGGCGTCAACGGTCTGCTGGTGACCGACATGACGCCCGAGGAGGGAACCGAATACCGGGCCTGCCTGGAAGCCCAGGGCGTCGACCCCATTTTCCTTGCGGCACCCACCAGCAGCACCGAGCGTGTGCTGAGGATCGTCGCGTGCACCCGCGGATTCGTCTACATCATCTCGCGCACGGGCGTGACCGGAACCCGCGACCTTCTGTCCGAGGCGATCGAACCCACGGTCCGGAGGGTTCGCGCTCATACCGATCTCCCTGTTGCCGTGGGATTCGGCATCTCCAGGCCGGAGCATGTGCGGGCCGTGTGGGAAATCGCCGAAGGAGCCGTTGTCGGCAGTGCCATCGTCGCGGAAATAGAACGTCAGTCCGCTTCCGGAGAGGTCGTCGCGCGGGTCGGTGAGTTCTGCCGCTGGTTGATCCAGCCTGGGGGCTGAGTCGGGAGGCCATGTGTCCCCGCCGGGGAGGCCGGCTCCCGGGCGATGGGGTCCTCCAGGCAGGTTCTTGTTGAAGAAGGAGGGTCATGGAGGGCGCATTTCACAGAGCAGCCATCGTTGGCGTGGGACTGATCGGAGGGTCGCTGGGGCTGGCCCTGAAGAAGACATGGCCGCACCGTCATGTCCGCGGCATAGGTCGGGACGGGGCGCGTCTCGAAGCAGCGCGGCGGATGGGGGCGATCGACGAATGGACGACCGACGTGGAAAAAGGCGTGCGCGACCGGGATCTCGTCATCCTCGCGACACCTGTCGAACATATCCTGTCGGCATTCGATACTGTCGGCGTTCTGCTCGCTCCCGGAACCCTGCTCACCGATGTCGGCAGCACAAAACGGCAGATCTGCAGCAGGGCCTGGGACCGCCTGCCCGGCAGTGTTGAATTCATCGGCGGGCACCCCGTCGCCGGTCGTGAGGTGACCGGCGTGCAGCATAGCCTGTCGGACCTTTTCGTGGGCGCGCCCTATGTGCTCTGCCCTCGCGGAAGCACGCACACTCCGCATTTGGAGAGACTCCTGAACCTTGTGAAGAGCATCGGCGCGCGTCCTCACGTCATGACTCCCGAAGACCATGACCTGGCCATTGCGTGGGTCAGCCACCTTCCCCAGCTGCTTTCGACGACGCTGGCACTTTCAGTGGCGGGCCGGGGCACGGAGATATCGGGAAGCGGGTTGCGAGACATGCTCCGGCTGGCTGGCAGCTCTCATGCGGTCTGGCGGAGCGTGATTGCCACGAACAGGGACATGATCGATCAGGCCCTGCAAGGCTTCATCGAGGAGCTGAGGGCTATGCGCAGGAAGATCGCAGCCGGTTCGCTGCAAGGCGATTTCGAGTACGCAGCCCGCATATACGAGAGGCTGAAATCCGCTCGCTGATCGTTGCGGAAGGTGAAGCGCTTCAGCGCCCCTCTGCGCTGGTGAGTCCTGCGTGAATCCGGCCCGATGCCCGCCCGTTATCCGCCGGAGAGGGATCCCAGGAACTCTGCGTTGCTTTTCGTCTTCGAGAGCTTTTCAAGCAGCAGCTCCATGCTCTCCGTCACGGAGAGCGGATTCAAAACCTTGCGCAGTATCCATATCCGGTTCAGGTCCGGAGCGGGGAGGAGGAGTTCCTCCTTTCTGGTCCCGGACCTGTTGATGTCTATGGACGGGAAGACGCGTCGGTCGACGAGCTTCCGGTCAAGGTGAAGCTCCATGTTGCCGGTGCCCTTGAATTCCTCGAAGATCACATCGTCCATGCGGCTCCCCGTGTCGATGAGGGCCGTGGCGATGATGGTCAGGCTCCCGCCTTCCTCGATGTTGCGCGCGGCGCCGAAAAAGCGCTTGGGACGCTGGAGGGCGTTGCTGTCCACGCCTCCGGAGAGAACCTTGCCGCTCGGCGGGACAATCGTGTTATAGGCCCGTGCCAGGCGCGTGATGCTGTCGAGGAGGATGACGACGTCGCGCTTGTGCTCGACAAACCTCTTGGCCTTCTCCAGGACCATCTCCGCAACTTGCACGTGACGTGCCGCCGGCTCATCGAAGGTGGAGCTGATCACCTCGCCGTGCACGCTGCGCTGCATGTCTGTAACTTCTTCCGGCCGCTCGTCGATCAGGAGCACGATCAGGTACACGTCCGGGTGGTTTTTCGCGATCGAGTTCGCGATCGACTGCAGCAGCATGGTCTTCCCGGCCCGCGGCGGGGAGACTATCAGGCCGCGCTGGCCCTTGCCGATCGGCGTAAGCATGTCCATGACCCGGCCTGAGAGGTTCTCGGCGGTCGTCTCGAGCCTGAATGCCTCGCTCGGGTAAAGCGGAGTCAGGTTGTCGAAAAGGATCTTGTCCTTGGCCACATCCGGGTGCTCGAAATTCACCGCTTCGACCTTGATCAGGGCAAAATACCGCTCCCCGTCCTTCGGCGGACGGATCTGGCCGGAGACTGTATCTCCGGTGCGCAGGTCGAACTTACGGATCTGCGACGGTGAGACATAGATGTCGTCGGGTCCGGGGAGATAGTTGTAGTCCGGCGCCCGCAGGAAGCCGAATCCCTCCGGAAGGCACTCGAGCACACCCTCCGAGAAGATCAGACCGTTCTGTTCGGTCTGCGCCTTCAGGATCTGAAAGATCAGTTCCTGCTTTCGCATCCCGGCGTATCCCGGGACACTCAGGCTCTTTGCGACCTCCGCGAGAGAGGCGATGTTCATCTCTTTGAGCTCGCGGATGCTCAGGTGGCCGTTGTCTTTGCCTCCAGAGTTACGTTCCTTGTTTGTTTCAGGCATAACCGCTCCAAATGCACTATCAGAATCCAGCCAGGTGCCATGAGCCTGACATCCTGCCAAAAAGCGGCGAGATGTGAGGATCCACAAGCCGGGAGCCAGGCGGGATTGACCGCGCTTTGAATCTCCCGGCCGGGAAAAGCCCTGCGCAGAAACCCGGCATTCCCGTTTCAGACCATCTGCTCTTCATGAGACAAGAGTCCCGCGACGGCGTTCAGGACAATCTAGGTCCGGTCCTTGACCATGCCTTCTTCCAATTGCCGGGCCGAAGCCTGCCTTATGCGTTTCCAGATCTCCCCGCATCCTTGCCCCGTCACCGCCGAACAGAACAGCACGGGCTGGCCGCCGAACGCCTCGGAAAGGCGTCGCGATTGGACGGCCAGATCGTTGCCTGACAGCTTGTCCGCCTTGGTGGCGGCTATCATTCGCGGGATGCGCAGGTGTTCGAGCCAGTCTGCGAGCCTCTGGTCAAGCGCTGTAGGCGGGACGCGGGAGTCCACGAGATGGATCGCGAGCACAATGCACTCACGGCTCCTGAAATACGACTCGATCAACCGTCTCCAATCGCGGGCCGACGCCTTGCCGGCCGCCGTATATCCGTAGCCGGGCAAGTCCACGAGGTAAACGGACCTGTCCAGCCGGTAGAAATTGATACTCCTCGTCTTGCCCGGGGCCGCGCTGGTATGGGCCAGTCTTCTTCGGCCCGCCAGCCTGTTGATCAAGCTGGACTTGCCGACGTTTGAACGGCCCGCCAGAACGACCTCCGCTACCCCCTGCAGGGGAAAGTCGCGCTCCGAGAAGGCACTGACCACGAACTCGACTTGCATGAACCGGATCAGATCCCGAAGATGCAGGCGAGAGGGCTCACCTATCCGCGAACACTCGTACCGCAGAGGATACCTGGGCCACCCGATTTTCTTTTTCTCTAGTGAGCTACGCTCTCACCCGGCCGGTTTGTCTGGAGGTCGGAAATCTCAGCTACCTGCCCTTGGGGCATCGGGAGTCTCTCGAGAGCCACCTGCAGGACCTCATCCATGGTGTCTACAAGGCTGACGTTCATTGCTTCCAGGATGTCGGACGGAATGTCCTGAAGGTCTTTCTCGTTGTCTTTCGGCATGATCACATTCTTGATGCCTGCCCGGTGCGCGGCCAGCAGCTTCTCCTTCACCCCGCCGATGGGGAGGACCTTGCCGCGGAGGGTGATCTCGCCGGTCATGGCGACGTCCCTGCGCACCGGGATCTTGGTCAGTGCCGAAACGATGGTCGTTGCCATGGTGATGCCTGCGGAGGGTCCGTCCTTGGGGATGGCGCCTTCCGGTATGTGTATGTGCAGATCCATCTTGCGGTAAAAATCCCGGCCGATTCCGTAGGCCGCTGCGCGACTCCGCACAAAGGACATCGCCGCCCGTGCCGATTCCTGCATAACCTCTCCGAGCTTGCCCGTCATGGTCAGCTGGCCGCGCCCTTCCATGAGCGTGGCTTCGGTCAGGAGGACCTCGCCGCCCACCTCCGTCCAGGCCAGTCCCGTCGCCAGCCCGACCTGATTGCTCTCGCTGATCCCCTGCTGCCGGAACTTCGGCCTGCCGAGCAGTTTCTCCACCTCCTCGGGCGTTATTTCAATCTGCTGGATCTCCTGGGCAACGATCTTCTTGACGGTCTTGCGGCAGAGGTTTGCGATCTCGCGCTCCAGGTTGCGGACCCCTGATTCGCGCGTGTACCTTCTGATGACCTCCAGCAGAGCCTCGTCGGTGAACCGTATCTGCTTCTCACGCAGACCCGTGGCGGTCATCTGTTTCTTGACCAGGAAGCGCTTGGCGATCTCGAGTTTCTCGAGTTCCGTGTAGCCCGAGAGCTGGATCACCTCCATGCGGTCCTGCAGCGGACGCGGGATCGTATGAAGCACGTTGGCCGTGGCAATGAACATCACCATCGACAGGTCGAACTCCGTGTCGAGGTAGTGATCGATGAACATGTGGTTCTGCTCGGGATCAAGGACTTCCAGGAGAGCCGCCGAAGGATCGCCGCGGAAGTCCATGCTCATCTTGTCGACTTCGTCCAGCATGAAAACCGGGTTGCGGGTCCCCGCCTTCTTCATCATCTGGATGATCTGTCCCGGGAGGGCTCCGATGTAGGTCCGGCGGTGGCCCCGGATCTCGGCCTCGTCCCTGACGCCGCCCAGCGAGAGGCGGACGAACTTGCGTCCGGTCGCACGAGCGATCGATTTGCCCAGCGAGGTCTTGCCGACGCCCGGAGGCCCGACGAAGCAGAGTATGGTCCCCTGCGGTTTCTTGACCATGGCGCGGACCGCCAGGAATTCGAGGATGCGGTCCTTGATCTTCTCGAGGCCGTAGTGATCCTCCTCGAGGACTTTTGTCGACCATTTGATATCCCGGATCTCCTTGGACTTGCGGTTCCAGGGCATCGCGAGGAGCCAGTCCAGATAGGTCCGCGATACGGTCGATTCCGCCGACATGGGCGGCATCATCTCGAGGCGCTGGATCTCTTTCATGGCCTTGTCGTGCGCATCCTTGGGCATGCGCGCCTCTTCGACCTGCCGCTTCAACTCGTCGAGCTCGCTCTTCTCGTCCTTGCGGCCCAGTTCTTTCTGGATCGCCTTCATCTTCTCGTTGAGGTAGTACTCCTTCTGCGCGCGCTCCATCTGCCGCTTCACGCGACCCTGGATGGAGCGGTCGACCTTGATCTTCTCGACCTCGATCTCGACAATCTCGTTGATCTTTTCGATGCGCTCCGCGAGGTCCGTGATCTCCAGCAGCTGCTGCTTTTCCTCGATGCTGATCGGCAGGTTGGCGCAGATGTTGTCGGCGAGCTTGGAGGGCTCGAGCGTCTTCATGGCGCTGACGATCGCATCGTAGTTCACATGATGGCTGAGCTTAGAGAACTGCTCGAAAACCGATTGGAGCCGCTTGATGAGAAGGTTGGTGCGGGCGCTGCCCGCAGATGTCTCTTCGAGGATCTCGACGTCCGCCACAAAGAAACCTGGTTCGCTCGAGTAGCGCAGAGCACGGGCCCGCTGGATCCCCTCGACCAGGACCTTGATGTTTCCATCGGACTGCTTGACGCTCTGGACCACGCTTCCGATGGTGCCCACCGTGTAGATGTCTTTGGCCCTCGGTTCGTCCACGGAAGCGTCCATCTGGGTCGCCAGGAAAATGCGCTTGGATCCCTCCAGTGCAAATTCGAGTGCGCGCACAGACGACGGGCGTCCGATCACGAACGGGATCATCATGTGCGGAAAGACCACGACGTCCCGGATGGGGATCATCGGTATACGTTCTGTCTTGCGTGGGGGTTCTTCTTTCATCGTTCCAGGCGTGTTATCCGGCCTTCTCGAGCAGAGCGAACACGACCTCCTTGTTCTCTATCATTTCCCGGGTGATGATGAACTCTCTCACTTTCTTGTGAGACGGCAGCTGGTACATGACGTCGAGCATCAGTTCTTCGAGGATGATCTTCAGACCCCGGGCACCCATCTTGCGTTGCATCGCCAGGTTTGCCACGGCGGCGATTGCATCGTCGGTGAATTTCAGCTTGACGTTCTCGAACTCAAAGAGCTTCTGATACTGGCGCACCAGAGCGTTTTTCGGCTTGGTCAGGATCTCGACCAGTGCCGCGTGGTCGAGTTCGGAGAGCGATCCGACCACGGGCAGCCGTCCGACGAATTCGGGAATGAGTCCGTACTTGATGAGGTCTCGTGGCTCGGTCAGCTCAAGGATGTTCGACGGCACCGCCTTCGTCGTTTTGTCGCTCTTCCCCGTGCCTGACAGGAACCCGAGGCTCTTCCTGCCGACCCGGCGCTCGATGATCTTCTCGAGCCCCACGAAGGCACCGCCGCATATGAAAAGGATGTTCGTGGTGTCGATTTGGATGAACTCCTGGTGAGGGTGCTTGCGGCCTCCCTGGGGCGGAACGTTTGCGACGGTTCCCTCGAGGATTTTCAGGAGCGCCTGCTGCACTCCCTCGCCTGAAACATCGCGCGTGATCGATGGATTCTCATCCTTGCGTGCGATCTTGTCGATCTCGTCGATGTAGACGATCCCCTGCTGGCATTTCTCCTTGTCCCCGCCCGCATTCTGGAGGAGTTTGAGAATGATGTTATCCACGTCTTCGCCCACGTATCCCGCTTCTGTGAGGGTTGTGGCATCCACGATCGCGAAGGGAACAGAGAGCATCTTGGCCAGCGTCTGGGCCAGCAGGGTCTTGCCGGTGCCGGTGGGGCCGATGAGCAGGACATTGCTCTTCTGGAGCTCCAGGTCGCTGCGCTTCTTGCTGATCTCCAGCCGTTTGTAGTGGTTGTAGACGGCGACAGCGAGCTTCTTCTTCGTCAGCTCCTGTCCGATCACATAAAGGTCCAGAAACTCCTTGATCTCCTGGGGCTTCGGGAGCTTGTCTCCGGCGGGCGACGCCATCACGTCATCCGCGATGATCTCGTTGCATACGTCAACGCACTCGTCGCAAATGTAGACGGTGGGCCCGGCTATGAGCTTCTTGACATCGTTCTGGCTCTTCGAACAGAAAGAGCAGCGCAGGATGTCGTCACGCTCGTCGTCTCGTCTCAAGGGTTTACCTCCAAGGTAGGCAAGGCACCGCTATTCTTTCTTGGAGATCACAGCGTCCACGATCCCATACTCTTTTGCCTGACTGGCGGTCATGATGTAGTCCCGCTCGACATCCTTCTCGATCCGCTCAAGAGGCTGGTGCGTGTGGCGTGCGAGAATCGTATTCATGCACTCACGCAACCGCAGGATCTCCTTGGCATGTATGTCGATATCCGTCGCCTGGCCTGCGAGGCCGCTCATCGAAGGCTGATGGATGAGTATGCGCGAGTTCGGGAGCGCAAAACGCTTTCCGGGGGCACCCGCAGCCAGCAGGAGCGCGCCCATGCTCGCCGCCTGCCCGACGCATATGGTAGTGACGTCCGGCCGGATGAACTGCATCGTGTCGTAGATGGCCATGCCGGCTGAAATCGATCCGCCCGGCGAATTGATATAGAGGGAGATGTCCCGCTCGGGATTCTCGGCCTCCAGGAAAAGCAGTTGGGCAGTCACGAGGTTGGCGACGTTGTCGTCTATCGGGGTGCCCAGGAAGATGATGTTGTCCTTGAGCAGGCGTGAATAGATGTCGTATGCCCGTTCGCCCCGGTTGGTCTGTTCGACCACCATCGGAATCAGTGCCAAGTTTCCTCACCCCCGATTTATATTAGCATTCCGATATATGAAATCAAGCACCTTATGCCGCCGCAGACGGTCCCTAAAGCTTTGAATTTGTTCATCCTTTTCCATTTGAGCCCGGAGCGCGGCGACAGGTTTGCGGGTGCCGTCCGCGATCTTTTCCAGTTCGGCATCCAGTTCCTCGTCTGTTACTCTGATGCCTTCCTGCCGGGCAATAGCATCGAGGACCAGCGCACTGCGGACGGCCTTTTCGGCATTGGGCCTTTCCTCCTCGAGCAGCCTCCGCCAGTCAATGGAGGCCTTGCCGGGATCGATCCCCTGGCGGGCGAGATTGCCGGCGATCCTTCCGGCAAACTCCCGCATTTCGGCCTCGACAAGGCTCTGGGGGACTTCGACCGAGTTGCGCTGGAGGATCTCCTCCAGGACCGCATCTCTCGCCTTCTTTTCGGCATCACGGTCGGCCTTCGTTACCAGTTCGTCCCGCAACCGCGTCCTCAGGCTCTCCAGGCTCTCCGATCCCAGCTCCCTCGCCAAATCCTCGGGCTCCGGCAGCACCTTCTCCTTGATCTCTCCGATCGTTGCGCTGTAGCGGACTCGCTTGCCGGCGTACTGCTTTCTGTGGTAGTCGGGTGGGTAGGCGACTTCGAACGACCTGGTCTCCCCCTGCCGGGCACCCCGGAGGTTTTCGGAGAAAGCGGGATCGGTCTCCGGAGAGCCCACGATGCACACTACGTTCCCCTCACGGAAGGACTTGCCGCCTTCATCGAGCGTCCCTTCGACATCCATCGTCACGAGGTGTCCGTCCCTGATTTCCCCTTCTTCGACGGGAATGAACTGGGCATCGCGCTCTCTGAGTGCTTCGATGGCAGCTTGCACGCTCTCCTCAGTGACTTCCTCTTTCGTTCTGGTGACGGTAACCTGCTTGTATCCTGTGACCTCCAGCGACGGCAGGACCTCGAACGACAGCGTAAACCGCAAGGGGCTTCCCGGTTCGTTTGAGAGGTCCTTCAGCACGGGCTCGTCGATGGGTTCCAGGCGGTGCTTCTTGAGCGCCTCTTCCCAGGACCGCCGGACGATCTGCTGGGTGGCATCGCTCCGAAGTTCCGCGCGATATCGTTGCCTGACGACCGCCAGCGGCACCTTTCCGGGCCTGAATCCCGGGACCGTGGCGCGGCGCGCATAACTGCGAGCCAGTTCGGTGATCTCGTTCTCCACCTGTTCTGCGGGAACCTCGACGACCAGGTTTCTCCTACAGCTGGTGACTTCTATGATATCGAGTGTCAAGTCCATAACCGTCTTCACGTCAATCCTGGGTGTGCCCGGCGAGGTATCCGCTCCGGGCTCGTGTCTGACAGAACCGGTCTGGCGGGTGAGCCTGGTGCGAAAGGGGGGAGTTGAACCCCCACCCCTTACGGGACTGGATCCTAAGTCCAGCGCGTCTGCCAATTCCGCCACTTTCGCAGCAGTCCCGCCCCGAGGCTCTGTGCCGGGAGTCTATGCAGAAGCTGAAACCGGGCGAGCGTGGAGAACCAGTGAACTCAGTATTGCGGGCAACGCCCGTAAACCGAAGGGCCAATGTAACAAAGCGCCACGAGGATGTCAATCTCGTCACTCTGTGCCGATGCGACGCGGACCGCACATTGGTTGGAGGCTGCCGGCCGGACGACAGCCTTGCCTTTCGGCCATCCCGGGAAGCGTGGCGGCCGAGGGTGCCGGAGGGAGAATCCGACAGCCGCCGCAGACTCGTGCGCTGAAGCCTAGATTTGCCCCGTCAGCGATCTTCAATCGGGGCATCTTTCGTAGGAGATAGTTCCAGAGCCCCACCAGACGGGGTCGCTCGCACCAATCTTGCGCCCCATCCGCTAGTTTGCCGCGCCCGTCGGGTGAGTCCAATGCGGACATAAACATTGCATCGGGTGGCCGCGAATTACTGCACAATGGGGGAATCCGGTTGCCGACAGGTAACCGAAGCTGGAACGGACCGTCCATGACACCGGACCGGCGCAGCAAGGGAGGGACCTTGGGGTTTGTGCCGTGGCCAACTCGTCCATCGGGAGAACCGCCGAGACCGGGTGCAGTGGTTCCGTTTGATCAATCCCTGCGTCGGTGCTATAGAGTAGTTGCGCCGGGCCGCTTCCCTCTTCGAGCCGGGCAGGGTCACGTGCGTTGTTGAGGGTTGCCAATATCACAGAGCGACAGGGGGCGCCAGCGGATCGCGGTGCCCCGCACCCAATGAGAGCGGTGCTCACGAAGCCCGCCGGTCGAATCAAGGAGAAGAGTCATGATCCCGCAGCATCTCGGCAGGCCCACCATTGTCGTAGCACTCGTGTGCGTGATGCTCTGTTCCTGTAGCGCGACTGCTCAGGAACTGCCCACGTACACAGTCCTCAAGACGCGGTCACCGATCCGCGTAGACGGCAGGCTCGACGATCCGGCCTGGACTGTTGCGCCGCCCGTCGGCAGCTTTGTCAATAATGTCGATGGCTCTCCTTCGTCGCTGCAGACAGAGGCCAGGATCCTGTATGACGACCGTTTTCTGTATTTTGCTTTTAAGCTGGCAGACAGCAACGTCTGGTCGACATTCAGGGGGCGGGACGAGCATCTCTGGACCGAGGAGGTAGTGGAGGTCTTTCTCAGGGCAGATCCTGAGACCAGGAGTTATATCGAGCTGGAAGTGAATCCTCTCGGCACGCTCATCGATATCTACCTCGTGGACGTTCGCAAGCCTCTGCCATATGCGACCTGGAACAGCGCGAAGATCGACTGGGCGGTGCAAGTCGACGGCACGGTCGATGGCCTGGAAGGCGACAGCGGCTGGACGTGTGAGCTCGCGCTGCCCCTGGAAGACGTCGTGCCCGCACCTAACATCCCTCCGAAGCCCGGCGACCGCTGGCGCCTCAGCCTCTATCGTGTTGAGAGAAAGCCGGAGAGGGCCAGCCTGGCGTGGTCCCCGACCATGAAGCCGGATTTTCACGTTCCGGACAGGTTCGGCGTGATCATCTTCTCAGACAGGCTGGCCCCGTGATCCGGCATCTGGACCCGGCGGCAGGTAGGCTCCGGTTGCCAGACGGCGCGAAAGGAACCGAGTCAATGCAAATCCACAGATGGCCGCGTCTGGCAGCCCCGGCCTACTGCTACCTCCCCGCTCCTGCGTGATGGCTGAGACACGACACCGGCGGCGGCGGACTCCGCCCAGGTAGATTCGAGGTGCACGAAGCGTGAATGACCGTTCCTTCAAGTACGGCATACTGCCGATGTCCCCGGTCGCGCCGGCAGAATCATGGGCGGTCCGTATTGTGTCCTGGATCACATTTTTTCCCAACGTAGGCATCGCATCTCCCGACGAGTAGGATGTCCGTTACTGGGCAACGCATACCCATTAGCTACATCCCTGTGCTACCCCGGCGCCCGGGAGAGATACCAGCCTGGATTTTCATCCAAGGGTTTCGACTTAACAGAATCGGCCACCCGCAGGAAGCGGACATGAGAATCTAAAGGATCTGCGTTAGTTCGTGCCCTTAGCACCACGGTCGTTATCCAAAAACGAGCTTGAGCTTTTTCCGATCCAGCCAGGGTATGGGTACTTCAATTTGGTCAAACCATGCTGCAATGAGATACGGATCGTGTGCCCGTTTCTGAAACTCGATTTTGATGTGCTCGCCGATCGTCACGATAGCCGTTGCATCCACGAAGTCCCTGAAGATGCGGCGTGGCTTGGCCGTTTGGTAGCCGTTTCCGATCTGAGCTCCCAGGAGTCTATACAGACTACTCGCCATATGGGTCAACTGGTCTGGAATCCGCCGAGTCACTCCAGAACCTACGTGCTGGACGCCGAACCAGCACCTCGACATGGACCTGGTCGTGGCCGGGAATTGAATGGGAAGTGATCGCCTAAGTGTCGTGTTTGCAAGAGGCTATAGCGGACTTGATCGTCCGTGTCCGCGCCGAATTCCAGGTTGCCGGATTGGTGTCTTGATTTGAACGGCGAGTTTTGCGACATAGACGAGTCCGGAACCCGGCGGGCATCGCGTGCCTGAAATAATACGACCTCTGAAGAAACATTCCCCGTGAGGCGCCGCATCTGCAACGGTCTTTGCGCCTCTGCGGTGTGAGTGGGCCGCTGTATCCGGAGGTTTCGCTCTCGTGCGGCAAGGTCAAATCCAGGCGAGAAACGAAGAGGGCATGGCGCTGCTCATCGCGCTTGTCGCCCTGACCCTCATCTCGCTCATCGGTTTTCTGAGCGCCCTGGACGCGGCGACCGAACTCAAGATCAGCGATAACTACGAAAGCCGCACCCAGGCAATCGAGGCCGCCCAGGCAGGCCTGAACCACGCCCGGGAGCTGCTGCGAGGGCTGAGCTTTGACGATCAGCTCGCGGGATCGGACGGGATCCATGATTCGAGCACCACCTACCTTGCACTGGCTCGGCGGTGTGCTTTCCGCAACCCTATTTCGTGGGTTCTTGCACGCTCGCTCCATGTGTCGGATCCGGCGGGAGATGTCGCCGGCATGAGCGACGATGGCCTCATCAATACGGGCCCGGCTGGTACTTCTGCCGGCGTCGGTCTCATACCGGTCACTGGCGTCCCTGTAGGAGTGTCTTCCCCCGGCATGGGGACCTTCGTTCGTTACTTCGTCAAGGTCACCGACAACAACGGAGAAGCCTCTGAGATCCTCCGCGATCCTTCCGATGATCCGTTCCACGATGGTGACGGGATCGTCATCGTGCGCTCGATGGGCGTGGCTTCCACAATTGGTGAGGCGGTCGGGCCGGTGCCTCAATGGAACTCGGTGGCTCTGGCTGAATCACGCTTAAGGATCCGCCGCGTTTTCCAGCTCGACTCTCCGCTGGTCGTCCAGGGTTTGAGCGTCGAGCCGTCCGGCGTGGACATGTTCTCCGGTGACAGTTTCCTGATCTCAGGAGGATCGGCCCATGTCGGGATCGGGGTCATTGATCCGGACCTGCTCGACAGTCTGTCTCCCGCCCAGGAATTGATTTCAGGCATCGCGGCCAGCCAGGAAGACAACATCCAGGGTGCGGGATTGACTCCCTCTGTCGGGGACTTTACTGCGGGCATTTCCGCTCACAGTGAGAAGAGGCTGCTTCTCGAGAAGGCCTACCTGCGGGACTTCGCATACCGGGAGGTTCCCCGGTTCGCCGACAACGTCTTCGTCGGGGGCCAGGTCTGGAGCGCCGGGAACGTACCGGATCTTGGGCATTTTGACCCTGCTATCCCGGCTGCGGATCCGGTCCAAAGACCAATGGTGACCTTTGTGGACGGCGATCTCACACTGGACGGCGGCATCGAAGGGGCGGGGCTGCTGATTGTGACCGGCGCGTTGCGGATCCTCGGAGGCTTCGGATTCCGCGGGCTTGTTCTTCTTGTGGGTTCGGGAGATGTGGAAGCACAGGACATGAGCCCGGGACTGTCTGGGGGATTGTATATCGCGGCCCTGATGCTATCCGGCACAGGTCTCGAATGGGCTACGCCCCGGATCTCGATATCCGGAACGAGCGTGATCTCGATGGATGAAGACGCCATCGAGATGGCACTGCGGCTGATCCCGCCGGCTCAGTTGGGTTGCCGGGAGATCACGCCGACGCTGGATCCCTGAGGAGACCTCTCAAGGTTTCGATGTCCGGTCGATCACCGTGTCGGGAAGTTCATTGACATCGTCCGGCTTGCGGGGAAAGTACTGTGCCAGAGCCCTGCCGCACCGCTCGATCGCCTCGCAGATTCCTTTGCAAGCGGCGCCGGACCTGATGCCCCCGATGATCAGGTCCCGGACTTCATCCCAGTAGCGGTCTCCCATCTTTTCGTGGATGCCCCGATCACCCAGAACGACGACCTGCCGTTCGAACAGCGAAAGGTAGATCAGTACGCCATTCGCATCCCGCGTGCGGTAGAGCCCGCTCGCATAGAACTCCATGAAGGCAGCATCCCGGGCTCGGGCTCGCATCTCGGAGGCGGTGATGAGCCAGCGCCGCCACCGGAGGTGGGGTGCCACCGAATACAGCAGGGCGAATGAAAGGACCTCGATCCATAGGAGTCCGCCGATCGAGTGATGGACCGGAGTGACGAGGTAGACGGCCGCTGCCGCGGCCATGCCTGCGAGCGCAAGCTGCAGGACGGTATACCGGTACTTGCCGGATGCGTCAGAGACCGCGAAGACGATCTCTCCAGAGGTCGTCGCTTCCGCACTGGCGATTGTCCCTGCGATCGCTTGCCTGTCCTTTTCGGTGAGTCTGAATTTCCCGAATGCCATGTCTCTTGATTTTCCTGAATGCAACGAAGTCCGGACCTGACCGGAGGACTGTCAGCCCTGACGCTACCACCCGCCGGAAGAACCACCCCCGCCAAACCTGCCTCCGCCGCCCGAAAAACCCCCTCCTCCTGAGAAACCGCCGCCTGAGAATCCTCCGCGGCCAGGGAAAATGAAGGGCCCGCCGCGACCCCACCGGCTTCTCGAGGGCGATCTCACGCCGGCGCGGATCAGGGCTCCGATGAAAGCCCCCGCGGCCGCGCCCAGGGCCCCGCCGGCAACGAGCGGGATCACTCCCGCCCCGGCGAGATAATAGGCAAGGAAAACACCTGCGCCGCCTCCGAGGATCATGCCGCCGATCATCCCCGTTGCGCTCAGGACCCACAGGAGAGGGATGAGCATCGCGATGATCCAGTCAAGAGGCCTGGCCGCCGACCTCCGCCCGGGTGCGGGGCCAGATACCGGACGGTATTCTCCCCGCACTGCCTGAATGATTGCCGTCACGCCGGCATCGATTCCCCGCCCGAAGTTTCCCGCCCTGAAGCTCGGGACGAACTCGTTCTGGATGATCCTGCGTGTAAGGGCGTCGGTCAGTCTTCCTTCGAGGCCGTAGCCGACCTCGATCCTGATCCTCCTTTCCTTCATGGCGACCAGGAGCAACACGCCGTTGTCCCGGTTTTTCTGCCCGATGCCCCAGGCGGTGGCAACGCGTTCGGAATAGTCCTCCAGCACTTTGCCTTCCAGGCTGGGGATGATGAGCACGACCACCTGTGTGGAATCTGTCGCTTCCAGTTCGCGGAGACGGGCCTCCAATGCGGACGTTTCTTCAGGCGTCAGGACGCCGGCCAGGTCCGTCACCCAGGCGCCGGTCTTTGGAACGGGAAGCTGGGCGGCCCAGGCGGGCAGCGCAAGCAATGCCACCAGAACTAAGAGGAGAGGTATCCGCATCGCACTGGGTTATCGTGTGAAATCGACCACGGGTGCCTTCTCGCTGCCCGGCGCGGCCTGGAAGTAGGCCTTCTCCGTGAAATTGAAAATCCCGGCAATCATGTTGGCCGGAAACTGCTTGATCCGGGTGTTGTAGTCTCGGGCGGATTCGTTGAATCGTCTCCGCTCCACCGCGATCCGGTTCTCGGTTCCTTCGAGCTGACTCTGGAGCTCCAGGAAATTCTGGTTCGCCTTCAGGTCCGGATACCTTTCCACCACCAGCAGGAGGCGCGAGAGCGCGCTGCTCAGGCCGTCCTGTGCTTGCTGAAACCTGGCGAGTTCGGCCGGATTGTTCAGCATCTCCTGTGTCACGCGGATCGAGCCGACTTTAGACCTGGACTCGGTCACGGCTTCCAGCACCTCGCGTTCATGCGCCGCGTAGCCCCTGACCGTGTTCACGAGATTCGGCACCAGATCCGCACGCCGCTGGTACACATTCTCGACCTGTGCCCACTTGGCGGTCACATCCTGTTGCAGGGTGACAAGGCTGTTGTACATGGACATGGCTGAAATGAACACGATGATGCCGACGAGGACCAATCCTCCAAGGCATCCCAGCAATCCGAACTTTTTCATCGGTTCCTCCTGAGACGTGGAATCGCACCCTAGTATATGTCCTTCTTCCGCCGATTATTCACTCATTCACTCCTGCCAGGCCGTCATCCTTTTCCGGCCTGCGGATCGACACTTTTGGGATCCCTCTGCGATCCGTTTCCAGAGCCGCTGCCATCACAAGATCCGGACTATTCCTCCGCCACCGCTCATTCGTCGATCGTCAACCGCATGGTTTGTACGGTCCCACATCCCTGTCAGGTCTGGATCTCAGAATCCGATGAGCACCGGCTCGAACTCGAGACTCAGCCCGAACCTTTCCTCGACCCTTTCCCGAATCTCCTGGGCAAGGTCGAGCACTTCGGCCGCCGTTGCGCCGGCGAGTGCAACGAGTGCGAGAGCATGCCTGCTCGAGATCGCGACGTGCCCCTTTCTGAATCCTTTCCGGAATCCGGCTCCTTCGATGAGCCATGCGGCGGGGATCTTCAGACAGCCGGAGCCGGCCGCGAATCGTGGCATGGAGCCGGCTTCGTCCAGCACGCCGAGTTGCCTGGCGGCTTCTTCGATCGAGGCACAGCGGTCCGCGTCGAGAACTGGATTCTTGAAGAACGAGCCTGCCGTCCGCGATTCCGGATCGGTCGGGTCCAGGATCATCCCCTTGCCGCGCCGTATTTGCATTACTGCCTGCCGGACTTCCGCCAGCGAAGCCGACGCTGCCTTCTCTCCGAGAAAACGCATCAGCTCCGGGTAGGCAATACGCGGTCTTGGGTCCGCTCGCAGCTGAAACGTGACGCCGAGAACGACAAACCGATCTTGCTGGGCACCGCTGAAAATACTGCCGCGGTAAGAAAAGCCGCAGGCCTGGCGATCCAGATCCATGATCTCGCCCGAAGAGCGCGAGAGCACCCTCACGGACGCAATCGTATCTCCTACTTCCGCGCCATAGGCGCCTACATTCTGGATCGGAGTGCCCCCCACGGTTCCCGGTATGCCGCTGAGACATTCGAGGCCGGCGAGCCCCTTTTCGACGCTGAGCTGCACGAAGGAATCCCAATCCTCGCCTGCTGAAACGGCGAGGAGGTCTGATTCGATGGCCTTGACTCCCCGTGTCGCTACACGCAACACAAGGCCTGGAAAACCGGAGTCCGAGGCAAGCACATTGCTGCCGCCGCCGAGAACAAACAGGGGCCAGCTCTTCACGCGCGCAAGCCCCACAGCTTCCTGGACGTCCGACTCTGTTGCAGCTTCACAAAAGAACCGCGCGGGGCCGCCCACGCCGAGGGTGGTGAAGGGTGCGAGGGTGACGTTTTCTTGGAGGAGAGGAGATTTCAATCCAGGTACCTCGTGCAGATGTCGTGGTAGGCGTCCACGCGCCGGTCGCGGAGGAAGGGCCAGTGATTGCGGACGGTCTCTACCAGCGCCATGTCGCACGGAACGACGAGCACCTCTTCGCTGTCGTGAGATGCCCTGGCGATGACATTTCCCGAGGGATCGGAAACGAAGCTGCCGCCCCAGAAGTCGATGCCCCCGCCAGCCGGCCCTTCGTGACCTGTGCGGTTGACCGCGATTACGTAGATGCCGTTGGCGATGGCGTGGCTGCGCTGAATAGTCTCCCAGGCCGCATGTTGGGTTTCGCCCAGGCTGGCCTTTTCTGCAGGGAGCCAGCCGATTGCGGTGGGATAGAACAGGATCCCCGCGCCCTGCAGCGCCGTCAGACGAGCCGCCTCGGGGTACCATTGATCCCAGCATATCAGGACGCCCAGGCGGCCGTACCGTGTCTGCCAGGCTCTGAATCCCAGGTCCCCGGGGGTGAAGTAGAACTTCTCGTAATACAGGGGATCATCTGGGATGTGCATCTTGCGGTAGTGGCCGAGATACTCCCCTCCGGCATCGATGATCGCAGCACAGTTGTGGTAGATGCCCGGGGCGCGCCGCTCGAACAGCGGGACAATGACAACGACCTGGAGCGAGCGCGCGATCGCACCGAGGATTTCGGTTGTCGGGCCGGGGACCGGCTCGGCGAGCGTGAAGTTCGCGTGATCCTCGGCCTGGCAGAAATAGAGGGACTTGAAAAGCTCCTGCAGGCAGACGACCTGTGCGCCGCGACCGGCGGCTGTGCGGATGCCCTCGAGAGCCTTGGCCAGGTTGACCTCGGGATCCGATCCGCACGCCATTTGAACCAGACCCACATTGACGATCATTCTGCGATTATAGCATCGGGCCTCGCGGCGTCCGTCGCGGGAATCAGGTGCGGTCAGCTGCAATCTCGGCGGGCTGCAGTCTCAGTGGTGCGGGTCACGGAATTCGGCCAGCTGCTGCGACGGGCTTTCTCAGGAAAGCAAGAAATTCCTCGGGTTTTCTGGTCATGCCGGGGAATGTGCCGATCCTGGCACCGCTCGGATCGAGGATCGCGTAGAGCGGCAATGCGACGGTACCGAACTGCTCTCTCTGGTATCTCTGGTTCTCTTCATACTGCCGACCTTCGCCGTCGGTGAAGAGCTGCAGCCTCACGAATCTCTCCAGTTCGGCGCGGACTGCCGGCAGGGGAAAGATGTTAGATTCCATCCAACGGCAATTTGTGCAGGTGTAGCCGGTGAAATCGATGAAAACCGGCTTGCCTTCGCTGCGCGCCTGTGCAAATGCGGCCTCGCGGTCCGTCTGCCACTCCAGCTCTTTGCCGGCCGGCCCGCCGCCGGTCAGGGTCAGCGTTCCCGAGGTGCGCGGGGGGAGGAACGCATCGAGTTCCCCGAGACTTGCGCCCATCAGCCCGGTGAACAGATAAAAGCCGATGGAGAGAAAAACCATGGCTGACATCATGCGCAGGACGCCGAGGCTTTCCACCGGCGTATCGTGTGGCAGGCGGAATTTCCCGAGCAGATAGACGGTCGTGAGCACGGCGATGGCGATCCATACGGCCAGCACGACTTCCCGGGTGAAGATACGCCAGTGCCAGACGAGATCGACGTTGGAGATGAATTTCATCGCGGCGGCCACTTCAAGGAAGCCCATGGTCACCTTGACCGAATTGAGCCAGCCGCCGCTCTTGGGCAGCGCCGCCATGGCTCCGGGCAGGAGCGCGAGCAGGAAGAACGGTGCCGCGAAGACGACGGAGAAACCGAGCATGCCGAATGCTGGCCAGAGCCAGTCGCCCTGCGAGGTGGCGACCAGCACCGTGCCCACGAAAGGCACGGTGCACGTGAAGCTCGTGAGCGTGAATGTCAGGCCCATCAGAAGTGTCTGGATGTAACCGCTGCCGCCGCCGACGCTCGAGAGCCGGGTCAGAATGGCGGAGGAGACACCGATCTGGTACAGACCGAACAGGTTCAGCGCGAAGCCCAGAAAGATGGCCGTGATGAGCAGGTTGATCCACGGATTTGCGGCGAACTGATTGATGCCGGTAGCTCCAAGAAGGGCCGCCAGGCCGAGGCCGAGGATTGTGAAGGTAAAGACGATGCCGAGGCTGTAGACCAGGGATAGTCTCAGCGCGCCACCGCGGTTTCTCTCGGCGCTCTTTGTGAAGTAGGAGACCGTGATCGGAATCATGGGGAAGACGCAGGGCGTCGCGAGTGACACGGCCCCCATGGTCATGGCAAGCCACAAAAACGGCAGGAATCCGCTGGATCGGGCCTCGGCAAGATCGGCGGCGGTGCCCACGACCTGACGTTCCGGTGCAACCTGAGCCGGCGCGGGCGGAGCTGCGGTTTGCCGTTGCACCGCCGGTGCAGCGCCGGCAGGTGTGTCGCTGGCTGCCGGCTGCTTCGCAGCCTCATCCGCCGGCCTGCCGGCCAGAGACGGACGCTTCGCTGCAGTTGCCTCCACGGCCCCAGACGGCGCCGCGCCTGCGGCCGGCGCAGGCGCGTCA
>JACADW010000024.1 GCA_013388445.1 Acidobacteriota bacterium
AGCAGAAGCTTGTCCAAACTTGTGATAAGATTTGGTTTTTACAAAAGGGCAGCTGCTCAGAGCAGCCTGCATGAGGCCGGACGACCGATATGGCATGGTTCAGCAAGGAAAAGAGCCCGCGTCCCGGTCCGAGCGACGAGGCGAAGACCGTGAAGACCGAAGGTCTATGGATCAAGTGCGAAAGCTGCCGGGCCATCATCTGGAAGAAGGATCTGGAAGCCAGCGAAAAGGTCTGCCCTAAGTGCGGATATCACTTCAAGATGAACGCTGCCGAACGCCTCGCGGCACTCTTTGACGATGGTTCGTACGAAACGCTGCACGCCGATCTGATCTCGCCCGACCCGCTGGGTTTCGTCGACCGGCAACCCTACCGGCAGAAGCTCATCTCCGCACGGAAATCGACCGGCCGCAACGATGCCGTCGTCAACGCGCTGGGCAAGATCGGAGGCCGACCGGCGCTCATTTGCGCCATGGAGTATTCCTTCATCGGCGGCTCCATGGGTTCGGTAGTGGGCGAGATGTTGACGCTGGCGATCGAAAAAGCCATCGCCGAGAGGCTGCCGCTCATCGTCATTTCGGCCTCAGGCGGAGCTCGGATGCACGAAGGCGTTCTTTCGCTCATGCAGATGGCAAAGATCAGCGCGGCTCTCGCCAGGCTGGATGAGGAGCGGATCCCTTTCATCTCGGTCCTGACGGATCCCACAACCGGAGGCGTCACCGCGAGCTACGCGATGCTGGGAGACCTGAATGTCGCCGAGCCGGGTGCGCTTATAGGGTTTGCCGGACCTCGCGTCATCGAGCAGACGATCCGCGAGAAGCTGCCAAAAGGCTTTCAGCGCTCCGAGTTCCTGCTGGAACATGGAATGCTCGACGCCATCGTCGACCGCCGCGACCTGCGCCAGTACCTCATCAATGCATTGAACTTCTTTCTAGCCTGATCCGCCGCCCGGCACCGGAGGGGCATCGACCCAACGCATCGTCACATCGGGCAAACCGCCGGTCAAGCACCCATGAAATACACGGACTTTTCACGCCTGCTTGCGGAGCGGGGCAACGAGGTACAGGGGATTCACCTGGGACTGCACCGCATCACGGGCGTAATATCTTCGCTCGGCAACCCGCATCTGGCTTCGCCGGTCCTCCATATTGGGGGAACAAACGGCAAGGGGAGCGTCGCGGCGATGTCCGACTCGATCCTGCGCCATGCCGGCTGGAAATCCGGACTGTACACGTCACCCCACCTGGTGCGCCTGGGGGAGAGGATCCGCGTGAATGGCTGCGAGATCCCGCCACGGCGGCTCGCCGCAGTTGCGGAAAAAGTGTTTCAGGCCGAGAGTCGGCTCCTGCGCTGCGGTCACATCGACCGGCCCCTGACCTATTTTGAAGTCCTTACCGCCTGCGCCTTCTGTCATTTTGCCTCGGAGCGTGTCGATGTGGCAGTGGTGGAGGTGGGGCTGGGCGGCAGGCTCGACGCAACCAACGTTGTGCAGCCGCAGGTGTGTGTCATCACGGGTATCTCCTACGACCACCAGGCTCTGCTCGGCCGCACCCTGTCGGAAATCGCCTCGGAAAAGGCCGGCATCATCAAGCCGGGTGTCCCGGTCGTCTCGGGTTGCCGTCCGGGGCCCGGGCGAAAGGTCATACGGGAGCAAGCCAGGGCTCTCGGCGCGCCGCTCTGGGAGTTGGACAGAGATATCAGGCTCAACCTTTCACCAGCAAAGGGCGGTCGCTGTATCATGGACCTCCAGACACCCCGCCGCCGGTATGCCCGGCTTCGCCCAGGCCTTGCAGGCCTGCACCAGGCCAGAAACGCCGCGCTCAGCGTTGCAGCCGTAGAGGCTCTCAAGCAGCTGCCGGCCGGCCCCCGGGCCATTCGCGCCGGACTGCGCCGCGTCGAGTGGCCGGGAAGAATGGACCTCTACGACGCACGCCGCGCCACTCTGCTGGATGGGGCACACAATCCTGAAGGGGCGCGCGTACTGAAAGATTTTCTCGAGCGTGCGGGTAACCGGGAGGTCTACCTGGTCTTCGGAGTCCTCAGGGACAAGGAGGTTTCATCCCTTGCCGGCACCCTGTTCCCGCTTGCGAAGGAAATTCATCTGGCCCGGGTGCGCAACTCGCGCGGAATGGATCCGGATGAGATCGCTTCCCGGCTGCCGCGTTTCCGCTCAAGGATCCGGCTGCACCAGGACGCGCTGGATGCGTTGAGATCGGCCTGGGAACGATGCCCTGCGCGGGGTCTCGTCGTCGTCACCGGTTCACTCTACCTGGTCGGCGAACTCATCGAGGCGGTGCGGGCGGAAAGCCCGCCTTCGGTCCGCGGGCGCTGAACCAAGCGCCCAGGTGTATGAGGATCTGCCTCGCCGGCGTTCGACTTGGTGAAGGAATAGTGCAACCGGCTTGTCGACCTCGCAATTTTCGGAAGAGTCGCTCATGCGCCTGGGCGCTCTCGATGATGCATGAAAACGTGCCCGTGCGAAGCGCCTCGCTACAGCCAAGTCGGGACCTCGTCGCCATCGCCGTGAATCGTCAGCCGGAC
>JACADW010000025.1 GCA_013388445.1 Acidobacteriota bacterium
GCACATCCACATCCGTGAAACCCGTAAGGATGATCCGGACTGCATGAGGGAGAAAGTCGCGTGTTTCCCGCAGGATCTCCGTGCCGGTCATGTCCGGCATGCGCTGCTCGGCACTGATGACGGCGCTGCTTAGGTCGCCGCGCGCGATCTCGAGCGCCTCCCGGCCGCGGGTGGCGGCCAGAACCGGGTAGCGATGGATCAGCGTCCGGCGCACCTTCTGCAGATTGGCGACCTCGTCGTCGACGACAAGCACTTTTTCGGGGTCCATCGAGTTATCCTCGGGAAACCAAGCATGCGGACTCTATCCCAACCCAAGCGGGCGGGAGCCGAAAAGCAAGAACTCATCGCAGAGACATCCGGGCTCGCAGAGCAGGTACAGGAGCCGGATGTCTCCCGATATGACGCCGGGTCCAAGATTGACAGCGATCCCGGAGTATACAGAGTACGTCGCGCCATGCTTGCGAACCGGTGCACCGGACCGCCCGGGTCCAAACAATGGCCAGGTATCATCGCCCGACCCCATTGCCGCGCCTCGTACTCTCCGGGCCGGGCCCGGTCCGACGCGGCCAGGTCATTCGGGCGCGATCCGAAGTTCGCGCGTGATCTCACGGGCGATCTGCCGGGCACGCGGCAGATCCACAGGCTCAAACGAGATGGCGCCGACCACCGGATGCCCGCCGCCGCCGTAGCGTTCACACAGGGCGGCCAGGTTTTGGGTGCGCGGACGCGGGCTCCATGGATTGGAGCCCACGGAAATCTTGGCGCGGAAGCTGGAGAGGCTGACGCCGACACAGTAGGTCGCCTCCGGAAAGAGGTAATAGGGGATGAACTTGTTGTAGCCCTCCATGTCGTACCCGCTGATGTCAAAAAACACCGTTCCGTCGGAGTAGTCCGCATTTCGCCGGATGATCTCTATCGAATCCAGGTGGCGTCTGTGCAGGGGCTGGAAGGCGGTTTGCACCCAGTCCAGCTTCATGATCTCCTCGAGCGGCTTTTCCTGGAACTCCCTCACCATGGCATGGAGCTGGGCCGGATCCCGGACACCCTCGATGACCATCATTAGCTGCATTGCCGGATCACGCAGCTCCACCGCCGCCCGGGCATTCTCGAACTGAGCACCATCGATGACGTCTGCCCAGCGGATCAGCTCGCCCAGCCGGCTCGAATCAAACCCGAACCGTTCGTTTGCGATGTGGGAAATGAACTTCGTGCAGGAACGGAAGCTGGGATCATGGAACTTCCTGCCGCTGGTGTCGGCGCGGAAGTGAGCCTCATCTTCGGCGCTGAGGAAGGCACTCTGGTGGTGATCGAACCACCAAGTCAGTCGGGGATCGCTCGAGTACTTGAAATCGACGATCGCATTTTCGTCGCCGTCGAATTCGACGTCGATGAAAAGCTGGCCGGCGCGGTGCGCCAGTCCCTCATAGGCGAAGTCGGCCCTCGGGCTGAAGACCGCGCGATAGAAACTGCTGAAGACCGCCGCAGAAGCCAGACCATCAAAACAGTTATCGTGGAAGAACACCTTGATCTTCATGCTTCCGCACAATCGATAAATGCCAGGAGCGCGGCCCCTCTTCTACTGCCGAATGCCCGGCTGGTGGGCGTAGCCGGAGATGCCGGAGAATGCATCAACCTACCATACGACCCACAGGGGATCAACCCCGGCAGGAAATTGGGGACGCTTCCCTATTCTGCGGCAGTACTTGATCGGCCACCGTTGCTCGGGATGCAAAATAGGGAAGCGTCCCCAATTCCCAATAAACCTGTTGACAAGTCGCGCCATTTTCGCTTAGGTTGCGCCCCATGCGGGATGCTTGCGCATCCGCTTAACCGTGTCTGATTCAAGATCCTGGATGGGACTGGGGCCTACGGTCTTGAACGAGGGCGGGGTGCTACTCGAAGGCAAGTAACTTGGACGGTTTCCAGACTCTGGTCGGATCGATGGCTTCCGAACCCATTTGGAAATGCGAACCCGAGGCGCAAGGGGAAAGTGCATCTGCAATGGCCTTATGGCGATCAAGATCGCTCGGTCCGTTCCCTTTCGCCCGGGTCAGACACTCATTGGAGGAAACTCAAATGAAAAAGGCTATATTCACGGCCGGGAGCCTGATTCTGGCTGCTACGATCATCCTCTTGGGATCGCCTCCTGCATTGGCTCAGGTCACCTACGGGGAGATCACCGGTACGGTGATGGACGCCACCAAGGCGGTTATCCCGGGCGTGGAGGTTATAGCCACGAACGTGGCGACCGGCATATCGCGCAACGGGCTGTCCGAAGCCAATGGCCTTTACCGTATTCCGCTGCTGCAGCCGGGAAGCTACACGGTCAAGGCCTCGATCACAGGATTCAAGACCGCCGTGCGCGAAGGCATCACCGTCACTGTGGGCCAGATCGTGCACGTCGACATCATCCTGGAGGTGGGGAACATCGCGGAGACGGTCACGGTCACCGGGGAGGCTTCAACTGTCGAAACCGAGCAAGGACGCGTCTCCACGCTGGTCGACAGCAAGCGCATCCTGGACATGCCGCTCAACGGCCGCAACATCTATTCCCTCATGCAGCTCGCGCCCGGGGCGGTGAACTCGACCGCCACGGTCACAGAGCCGGGTGAGAGCACCAACGTCAACGGAGGGCGGGCCAACTTCAATGGCTTCTGGCTGGATGGCGTGACCAACAAGGGACTGAGCGGCGGCACCAACATCACTCCGAATGTGGACTCCATCCAGGAGTTCCGCATGGAGAGCCTGAACTTCTCCGCGGAGTTCGGCAATTCGTCCGGATCCGTGGTCAACGTGGTTTCCAAAGCCGGGACGAACGACTTTCACGGGACGGCGTACGAATTCCTGAGGAACGATAACGCCGACGCCCGTGAGTTTTTCGATGAGACCAAGCCGGAATACAAGCGGAATCAGTTCGGCGCGTCCTTCGGAGGACCGATAAGGAAGAACTCGACCTTCTTCTTCACGACCTACGAAGGCCTGCGCCAGGTCACGGGGAACTCGATCCTGCAGTCCTTCGAGACTCCGCAGTGGGCAAGCTATGCGCAGAAGTATGGAGCGCCGGTGGCCCAGTTCCTGTACAAGAATTATCCCGTGGGCAAGCCGATCGCGACCATCACCGATACGGTCGGGGATTACCTGGCCGGCTGGGGTTTCATCGGTGAGCCTTCGCAGGCCGAGGTGGACGACTTCCTGGGCAGCACCTTCGGGTCGCCGCCGGGAGCCCTGTCTGCCGACGCTCCGATGCAGGGCGAAACGAGCTTCTTTCTGCCGGACAGATTCAGTTCCAACCAGTTCTCGGTGCGTCTGGATCAGGAGTTCCGCGGCGGCAAGGACAAGCTGTTCGGCCGCTATTACTGGCATAAGAGCAACGGCGTGATTCACTCGCCTTCGCAGCGAGCCGCTTTCGACTCGCCGCAGGAGGTCGAGGCGCACCAGCCCTCGCTCAGTGAGACCTATATCTTTTCTCCGAAGGTGGTCAACGAGTTCCGGGTCGGCCTGAACCGGAACCGCAACGACATCCTCGCGGGAACGCCCGGTGTGCCCCAGATCATCGACGGTAACACCGGGACGACCAACTTCGGAGCCTATAACGGCTATCCGCAGCTCTTCACTGAAAACGTCTTCCATTACAGCGACGTGGTCAACATCACCAAGGGCTCGCACGGGATGAAGGCCGGTGTCGAGGTCCGGCGCAACCAGGAGAACAGCGAATTCAACGTCGGTCGTCCGAGCTATACCTTCTACAATCTGGTTTATATAGCCCTGGACGATCCCTATTACCAGGTCGGCGGCGTCGATCCCCACATCGTCGACGGAACCAGGAAAGCGGAACTCTTCACCAATCGCCGCGGCTGGCGCAACACCGAGTTCGGGGCTTTCTTCAACGACGACTGGAAGATCGCTCGCGGCCTGACGCTGAACCTCGGCATCCGCTATGACCTGTACACGCGGCTGACCGAAGTCCAGGACCGCGCCACTCAATACACCATGGACAAGGGAAATAACGTCTTCGAGCGGGTGCGGAACGGAGGTTTCGCGCCGGCCAAAGCCCTGTCTACGGGCGATCACAACAACTTTGCGCCCCGCATCGGATTTGCGTGGGACCCGTTCCAGGACGGCAAGATGTCCATCCGGGGCGGTTACGGCGTGGCGTATCAGGCAGGAGTATACAATCCGCTGGCGAACTCGCGCTGGAACCCTCCGTATTACAGTTTCAACCTGATCTGCGATGTTTGCGGCAGGCCCAACGAGGTCGTTCTCTATGGGCCGCAGACGCCGGGGCAGGCTGTAACGGCCACGGGGCCCAACCCGAACATAGGCGCACGCTCGTTCGAGGGCAACATCATCGCCTACGAGCCGACAAACAACAACAGCACCTATCTGACCGGAATCCCGAACCCGAGGATGCGCGAACCCTATGTTCAGAGCTGGTTCTTCGGGATCCAGCGCGAGATCACGCGCGATCTGTCCATCGAGGCCAACTATGTCGGCACGGCCGGCAGGAAGCTCATTCGGGCCAAGAACTTCAACCGGTTCCCGGGCGACCGCATCGGATGGCCTTCTCCCACGGGAGAGTTCTCCGGGAGCACCGCCTTGAACCGCGTCAATTCCGCTTACGGGAACTTGCGCTTCTGGGAGAACTCGGTGAACTCCTCCTACAACGCGCTGCAGACGCAGATCGCCAAACGGTTCTCCAAAGGCTATGCCGTAACAGCAAACTACACCTGGGCCAAAAGCCTTGACGTGAGGTCGACGTGGCACAGCGGGGCCACCACGAGCAACGGGGCGCAGGAGGGATATTCGACGGACGTGACGAAGGTCTACCTTGATTACGGACGCTCGATATTCGATGCCCGCCACCGTTTCGCCGTCAGCGCGATCTGGGACCTACCGCTGTTTGCCAACAGCAGGCTTCTGCTCCAGAACCTGTTCGGAGGATGGCAGCTGAACGGTATCCTGTCGCTGCAGTCCGGCCAGCCCTTCACTCCGTTTGACGGGCGTTCGTTCAGCGGCGGGGCGGGCGGCGACTACAACGCCGATGGGACGAACAACGACCGTCCCAACGCGCCGTCGATCGGCAACACCGTAAGTTCAAAGCGGACCGACTGGGTGCATCCGGGAGCGGGCCCGTTCCGGATCGCCGCGGCGAGCTCGAGCGGCGTGCCCTCCACGGCGGAGAAGATCGCCTTCTTCGGGAAACCCGCAGCCGGGACCAACGGCACGCTCGGCCGGAACACCTTCGAGGGACCCGGTTTCTCGAATGTGGACTTTTCCCTCTTCAAGAATTTCAAGATACCGTCCATCAACGAAGAGGCGAAGCTCCAGTTCCGCTTCGAGTTCTTCAACGCGTTGAACCGCGTGAACTTTTACCAGCCCACGCCGACCATCAACAGCTCGACGTTCGGCCGCGCGACCGATACCTTCGCGGCGCGGCAGATCCAATTCGGCTTCAAGTTCATCTTCTAGGCCCCTGCTGAACGGCCTACGAGAAAGGCGGGCAGCCATCCGGTTCGCCCGCCTTTTTCTTTGGCCGGATCACCCGACAGCCGCGATCATGTCCGTTACATCACCGTCGAGCGCCGTGAAGTCAGGTCATCCAGCGCAAGCACTTCCAGGCTACCTGCTCGCCTGAAGATCGGGTCATTGGGGACAGATCCAGTTGCTTGCGATGCCGGCGCTGTTGCAGCCTGGATAGCGCCCAGTGCCTTGAGGTTGTGTTCTGATCTCAGGCGCGCGGGCAGATCGGCAGCGGCCCGCCGAGCCTGCGTGGATTTTTCCCCTGTCTGGACGCGTTCTCTGAAGAGACCGAGAGAATCCTCCGTTGCACTGGCGGATCCAAACGGGTCAATCCCTTGAGAGCCCGCGGGTCGAGTTCAACTTTTCAGGCCAAGGCGCCGCTCCACTTCCTCAAGCGGAATCCCCTGCGGATGTCGCTGTGGTCGTTTCGCGGCGATCCGGCAGTCCTCCCGATCATCGAGAAATTCCTGGATGGCGAGCCCGGCATAGCAGCTCCTGGTCCGCCCGGTGCGCCTCGCGAAGCTCTCCAGCCGCTTCTCGGTCTGCTTCGACAATCCAAGGGCCAGCATCGATCCCCCGGCTGCGAATCTGCAATCTTTGCCGTCGAATCTCGGATGCGCGACAGGTCAAGTGCCGTGGGTGCTCGTTTCTTGGGGAATTCCGGGTTCTAAGTGTATACAAAGCTGGGGGCCAGCCCCCAGACCCCCGGGATTTTTCGCTTTGGTACCATCCCGAGGCCTGGATAATTATGGAACGGGGTGCCATGGGGACACCCCGTCTCGGTATTGGTCCC
>JACADW010000094.1 GCA_013388445.1 Acidobacteriota bacterium
GAATCGAAAGTTTCATAAAAGTGTCAATTCAGAAGTGCTAGTCCTGGACCAAAAGGCGCGGCTCGAGCTTTTCAGGTTGTCGTTCGATAACTCGTGTCGCCGCTCGCAGCTATGTTGCGCCACCGATAAGCGCCGGGAAGAGCCCATACTCGTGCAGCACGGGTTGTAGACGAGTCTCGGCCGTCAGGTGGTCAGAACCGGCGGTCGTGGAGGCGCGATGCTCAGGGTCGCGGGCGGTGGCAAGTCGCTACGTTCGTTTGGATTGGACAGAGAAGCAGGCAGGTGGAAGCGATAACAGCCTCCGGTACTGGAGGGGCCGGAGGCTGTTGCCAGTCATACTGCAAATTGACCTACAGCGGGACACCAGAGATGTGTCTGAACGATTGCCAGGCGACAGTCCGTTGCCTATGCTCTCCGGGTCAGCAGCTGGATTCAATCGGGGCAGTTGGCCGGCCAATGCCTCGCCACTGCCCGATTTGCTCAGTGTACTACGCTGTGTGCTGCTTGCCGTCCAGGACAGCCTGCACCCGCTCAGTCTGCTCGTTGGTCAACGTCGACCGCAGGACTGTGCCGCCGTAGCCGCGGAACTGGTCCGCCACATAGGCCGGATCCGCGCGACGGATCAGGACAAAGATCGCGGAATCGCCCGGCTGAACCATCGCTCCCACTTCTCGTACGAAGTCGTCGGAGATGCCAACAGTGTCCCGCCAGAATTCCACATCAATTGCGCCGGTCGCTGCGCCCAGTGCGCCGCCACCCAGTGCGCCCGCTGCCAACGCGCCCGCCGCCACGGCAGCACTCGCCCCGGCCGTGAAGGGGATGGCGAGGGTCAGGCCGATCAACGATCCCCACAATCCACCCCAGGCTGCGCCTTCACCCGTGGTCACGTACTTCTGATCCACGCGCAGCTTGCCGCTGTAGTCACGGTACACCGCCACCGCATCGTGCAGATCGATTACCCAATCCGCGTCCAGTTCGTTGAGTTGATTGAGTACCTGTGAAGCCCGGAACATGTCTTTCTTGAAACCGACAACGATCAGGTTGGACATGGTAACCTCCTGTATGTCCTACTCTTCTGTGTGCCTACGATACATCCAGTGTAGGGTTGAAGGAGCGCGCTGTCATGAATCGAAAGTGTCATTAAAGTGTCAATTCAGAAGTGGCCCATCCCTAAAAACTGATCCGGGTACCACGCCAGGAGAAAGGAAGTTAGAGGTAGATGAGCGTTGCGTACAATTCATGCTTTGGCCACCTGGGGAAGATCAAAATACTTGAGCAGCATATTGGAGAAATGGAAAGCCCGTGGTTCAGGAGGAAACACAATCTCTAAAAAGACGGGGCTTAGGATCAGACTCAAGGCCAGAGTATGGAGCAGCTTGGTCACCAGCACAGGATCGTTGCCCTTGATCCCTTGTTCGGCTTGCATGCGCTCTAAGGTCGTTATGTCTTGTTGGCAGAGATGAGTGAAAACAGCTCGCAGGCGTTCAGCGACTTCTGGTCGAGAGATCGGCGCCTGTGCTGGCTACCGTCGTCATCCAGGGAAGAATGGCAGGTCAAGCGCCCCACTGGTAGTCGTGGTGGAGACCATTCAAAACAGGAATTCGACGTAAAGTGCACGTCCCTGGCGGCATCAAGAAGGCAGAAGGCGGCGGAATCGGGAGTTGGTCATTGAGGCCCTGATGAGGACGGGCGTTGTTGAAATAGAGCACGTACGCTCTGGCCAACCGCCGGGCATGTCCTTCGCATAGGATGAGGACATGATCGAGGAGTTCACGTCATACACTACCCAGGAAACGCTCACACATCGCGTTTGCTTGAGGGGCATAGGGTGGCGTGTGGATGAGCGTGATGCTGGCTCCCTCCACCGCATGGTCAAACAAAGAGCCGTACTTGCCGTCATTATCGCAAATCAGAAAACGTGGACCTTCTCCAAACGGCGTCGCCTCTCGAATCTGCTGGGCCAACCAAGCATCATTGGGGGAGCGGGTGACATTGACATGCACCACGCGCCGGGAATCATGCTCGATGATGAAAAAGAGAAAGATCACCCGAAAGAATAAGTCGTAGGTTTGCACAAGATCGCAGGCCCAAATCTCCGAGGCGTGATTGGCCAGAAACGTGGCCCAGGTCTGGCCTTTCTGTTGAGGAAGAAGAACCCGTCGAGCCTGACGCATGTACCGCTGAACGGTCCGTTTGCTCACGCGAATCCCCAGCTTGCGCAGTTCATCCCGAATCCGGGGGACTCCCCACAATCGGTTTTCAACAGCCATCGCCCTGATCAGAGCAATCGTCTCGTCCGAGATTTGTGGTCGGCGTGGGGTTCCCTTCGATTTCTGCCACCAATACAACTTGAAGCCCTGTCGATGCCAGCGCAGCAAGGTGTCCGGTTTGACGATATGAAGGGCGTCCTTCCACCCCACCACCTGGTGGGCCAGCAACACCAGCACCCGACGATCGTGCGACGTCAGCTGTGCACGTCCTGTTGCTGACGATTGAGGGCGATCACCTGCTGTCGCAGGAATGCGTTCTCAGCAATGAGGTCTTTTCGGC
>JACADW010000095.1 GCA_013388445.1 Acidobacteriota bacterium
CCGGTCTGGTCTTGCGGTTGGCCTCCGGCACGCGCACGTTCCAGCAGGCGCCGATGGACGGACTCGAGCCCATCGGCGAGCTGCTTTGCCCGGTCGTATGCTTCTTGCAGCCTTCCTTCTCGCGACTGGCCGAGGCTGTTCTTCGCAGCTTCGAGCTGCCTGTTCAGCTCCTCCATCCCCGCACGGATGAACTCCTCCCGGCCCCTGGCAAAATCATACAGACCGTTCCGCAGGAGCTGATTGGCGCCGAGAACGCGCTCGGGCAGCCGGCGGTCGCGTATCACCCCCGCAGCATCGCTCAGTCTTGCGCTGGACTCCTTCTGGTTCCCGCGCGCCTGCCGAGCCAGCTCCTCGAGCTCGCCCGCGAGGTTGTTGAGACCGTCGGCAAGAGAGCTCTTTCTGCCTGAGATCGCCTCCCGCCGACGCTGGTCTTCCTGCGCATCGGACTGCGGCCCCCGCCGGCTCAACTCGTCGATGGAGGCAGCGATCCTGTTCTGTTCATCCAGAAGCCGGCGCGCCTCTTCGAGCGCCTTGTCGATACCGGAGCTCAAGCCGGCGTCCTGTGCGCGCGCAAGGGCCTTCTGGGCATTCAGCAGACTCTGGGCTGCGCGCATGCCCTCCGCAGACGCCTCGCTCCCCTGTCCTCGATTCGAACGGTCCAGAGCGCGCTTCATCCGCTCGATTGCCTCACGCAGCTGGCCGCTCACGCGGTCGAGCTCCGGAGAACTGCGCTCGCGTGAAAGCCGTTGCAGCCGGCGCTGCAGTCTGGATGCCTCTTCGAGGAGCTGGCGCTGGCTCTCGGATCCGCCGGATCGCCCGGCGGCTCCGGCCGCTCGCTGTCCGAGCTGCAGGTTCCGCTCGTTCAGTTGCTGCTGCCTGCGCGCCAGTTCCTTGAGGCGTTGGGTGGCCTCGTCGAGCTGCTGGTCGCGGATCCGCTGCTCCCCACGCTGGACGGTCTCATACTGGTTCTTCAGCTTGTTGAGCTCGAGCTCGAACAGATCCGCCAGGTCCTCGGCATTTGCCTGAGATCCACGTCCGTGAGCCTGACTGGCAAACGAGACCTGTATCTCCCTGAAGAGACTCTCGGCACGCATGAGCTGCTGCAGGGCCTTTTGCTCTTCCGGAAGCGCGACCCTGGGTTTTCCGGCGGCCAGCGCCAATGCAGCCTTCTCCATCGCGGCAACTGCATTCCCGAGGTGCTCGGCGAGCTTGGCAAAACGATCGCCGGCATCCGCCGCCCCGCGCCGCAACATTCTGTCGACGACGCCTTGCGTCTGCGCCTGAAGGCGGCTCTGAATCAGCGCAAGCGCCTTCAGGCTGTCTGCATATTCCTGCGCCTCCATCCTGGCTCCATCCCGGATGAGGCGGAACGTGGCGGCTATGATGTCTTTCTGCTGCCTGCTCAGAGCCTCCTGCCCTTCGCTCCCTCCGCCCGAGCCCGCACCGCCCTGTTGGTTCTGAGTGTATTTTTGTTCGAAAGGCCGTACCTGGATGAAGTACAAGTCGGAAATCGACCTCCCTGGGCCGCTCAGGTTGTTGTTATCCAGGGCGCTGCCGTAATAAGAGATGACGTCACCCGGCTCGAGCGCGAATTCCTCGAGGAAAAATGTATGGGTTCCGGTCACGCCGCCCAGACGGGGCCGGCCGGCATACAAGGTGACGGTCTCTTCGGGACCGCCATTCACCGAGAAATGCAGTTCGAGCTTCTCGAGGCCTATGTCATCCTCGGCTCTCAGCTCGGTAAATACCTCTTCGACGTTCGTTGCCCTAACGTCTCGCAGCGGCTTCGTAATTGATATCCGCGGGACCGCATCTTCGAGCGCCTCAATGGTGTACTCTCGGGCACCCGGAGTTGTCGCCGCACCGGCAGCGGCGAGACGGACGACGTAGGAACCGGATTGTTTCACGACGAAGGAGCCAGACAGCGTCGCTTCCCCGCTTCCCGCCAGCGGTATTTCTGACCCATCGTCAAACATCAGAACGCCGGACCTGGCAGGCGAGCTGAGCCGGATCCGCAGCTCCACCTTCGTACCTTTCAGGGCCGCGATGTCGCCTTCATTTTCAATGGTCTGCGGCTCCATCCCCGTGTAAGGCGGAAAGGTGTAGGTCAAGTCGATCGCCCGCACAGTCGGACGATCGAGGACGTTGAGAGCATGCACTTCCGACCGGATCCCGCCGGCCTCCACGTAATAGCGGAGCGACCGGTCGACGTTGACCAGCAGGTAGAGGAAGGTGTTGCCCTGCGGCCGAGGTTCCATGACCAGCGAATCCCATGCCGCCGAGCCCTCTGCCAGGGTGAGCAGGCGGACCTCAGAGGAATCGAAACCGACAAGGGACGCTTCGACCTGCTGATCTGACCCGCGTGCGATTTCCCGGTCGCCTGGACTCACATGGATCGCCATTTTTGCAGAACTTGATGCCTGCACCCACGGGGGAAAGAGGCGCGCGAAACCATAGGGGAAGAAGGCGGGGCCCCAGGTGAGCAGCGCGACCAGGAACAGAAGCGACGCCGCACCAGCCGCGCCATAGGCGGCGATCTTCCTGCGATCGAGGAAGACGGAGAGATCGATCCTGCCGGACTTCTCCAATGCGTCCCGGATCAGCAGGTCGATCAACCCGGGTCCCTCCCGCAACGGGGCGCCGAATTCGACGGCGGACACCAGGCGGTCCTGCAGCTCGGGGAAACGTTCCTCCACGAACTGGGCGATCCGTATGTCCGAGACCTGCCGCAGGAGCGGAGAGAGGATGAGACGGGCGGCCGCATATAGCATGGACGCTGCCGCGAGAGCCCGGATTGTCCAGACGGCAGCTCCGCTGAATCCGGAGACTTCCGCACCCCAAACCCCCAAAGCCAGCATCACTGCAAAGGAGGCAGTAAAAAGCGCCGCTCCTCTCGCCAGCTTCTGAAGACGCCAGCGGCGCCGTACCAACCTGATACGAGCCAGCAGCCTTTCGTATTCCGTCATTGTCTCAACTCGCTCCAGTGACCGGACTTTGAGCTTTCTCACCTCTCGGACATACCGAGAGAGTCCCTCCTGATCGACAGAACCCCGGCAGGGGCGGCCCCGTCTCATCCCTGTTTAACCGTCAGCCTGTTGGAAAGAAATCCCTCACCGACCAGGAAAACGGTGGCGGCAAGCACGAGGAATCGCCAGAGGTTCCGGTGCTTGTCCTGCTCCTCGGGTGTCAAAGGCTCGCTTTCTTCAACCGCTGCCGGGCCATCCGGCGGGGCCTGATTCCAACCCGCAACAAGCTCCTCTGAATCGGCGTGGCTGAGATCCGATTCTGCCGGCGGCACATTGACCGCAATTCTCGTGTTGGCGCCTTCGGCACGTATCTCGTAAAAACCAGCCCGGGTCAGGAAGATGCTGTCCGACGCGGCATCTGACTGGAGACGCCTCTGTGCCGGATCGATGACCACGACTGCCTGTCCGGAATCCGGCGCCGCCGCCCCAGACGCCGCAGCCTCTTGTGCCAGCAGCTTCCGCGGGGATACGGCATCGCCAACGAGATACGAGGTGCGATGCTCCCTGAATCTCTCAAGAAAACGGAACATCTGGTGCCAAAGCGGCACATAGACCGTCCTGAGCGGCAGGTCGTTGCCCGAATCATCCGCCGAAGAGCAGAAGATCAACACTCTCCCCTGGCCGACCGCAGCATGAACCAGAGCGGGATCGCCGTTGTCAAGCCGGGCGATGACTCCGGCTCCGTTGAGTGTGGCCAGGCGCGCGTACCTGTAAAACTTCGCAGTCAGGAAAGCCCCCGCCGCCGTCCCCTTGAAGGGCACGAACACCGGGTGGTCCATTTCCAGATCGGTCAGGAACCTGTACTTCTCGCCTGGCCTGAGGCGGGCCCCTTCGGTCTCCGATGCCGGGATGACCTTAGCCGGAATCCAGCCGGCGAAGAGTCGGTCGAAATCAGCTGCATAGTCGGAGTCTTCCGCAACGATCACGAGGCCGCCGCCGTCTGTCACGAATTCCTCCAGACGCCTGCGGGCTCGCTCTCCACCCCCCCGGGCGCCATTCCATACCAGGAGTTCTGACGGCACCTGCTCGCCTGCCTCAAATTGCCGGATCGACATGCGGCTCAGCCTGTAGGGGGACAGGGTTGACGCATTGACCGCAGCCTCGAGGTAGAGACTCGGCCGCCGTCCTGAGCGTTCCCCGCCGTCTATGACCAGGACCGGACGTTTACCCCGCACGCTCAGCCGCAGCAAGTACCGGTTGTCCGCTATCAAGGCGGGATCTTCAACCCGAACCGCCATCTCGTGCACGCCATCGCCGAGAGAGGGCAAAGTGAACTCGACCGTCTGGAGCTATCCGCCCGCAGGATCCAGCGTCTTCTCGCCTGTCTTCCGGCCGCCAAGCTCCAGGGAAACCGGTACCGCCGGGCGTTCCTCGTCGCCAAGGCACAGGACCGAGGCTTTGACGCGCATGCTACCGGACTCGGAGCCTCCATCTTCCAGAATCTGCACGTCGGCGATGGCGAAATTGGCGAATGTGTCATCGCCAAGATCGGTCGCCTGGAGCTCGATGCCGCCTCCCAGCCTGAACATTTGCTCGTTAACCCCTATCCCGCTCCTCTGGAAGTCCGATATCAAATGAACGGTACGTCGGGCGGCTGGCACATCGAGGGCCACCCTCTCGGCGGCCTTGAGTGCCTGCGCATACAGGGTTGGCCGGTCGGACAGCTCAACCCCCCTCTCGATGCGGGCGAGAACCGGCGCGGGGTCATCCGCGAGCGGAACCGCCACCAGTGTCCGGTCCGAGAATTCGAGCAAGGCGATCTTGTCGCCGGGCTCCACGTTGCGGGCGATCCGCGCAGCTTCGGATCTTGCACGGGCCCACCGGTCGCCGTATCCCATGCTGAGGGAGTTGTCCAGCAGGATGATGTGTGTTGTGCTCCCGGCGCCTGAAGCCGCCGCGGTGCGGTGCACCTCGAGGTAAGGACGCGCGAAGGCCAGCGCCAGCAAAACCAGCGCCAGGATGCGCAGGAGGAGCAGAAGCAGGTGACGAAGCTTCTGCATGCGTATGTACCGCTTGCTGATCTTGCGCAGAAACATCAGCGAGGGATACTCCATCCTACGGGACTGCGACCGCTTCATGAGATGCAGCAGGATGGGGACCGACGCAGCCAGTGTCCCGAGCAGAAAGAATGGATTCACGAGGTTCATGGCACCCGAAACCCGTCAATACAGGCGCCCGCGCCGGAGCAGGTAGGTGTACAAAGCGTGATCCAGCGGCGTCGCGGTGTCAAGCAGCGCATAGTCGATCCGCTCCGTCTGACACTCCTTTTCAAAGAAGCCGATCTGTTCCTTCAGGATCCTTCGGTACTCCTGGCGCAAAACGTCGGGAACGACGCTCATCTCAGCGCGGGTCTCCATGTCGACGAACTGCGCGCTCTCGGAAAAACTGAACTCGATCTCTGCCGGGTCCAGCAGATGAAACACAATCACGTCGTTGCCACGGTAGGAAAGGCGCCTCAGCCCGTCCATGACCTTGGAGGCATCGTCATAGAGGTCGGAAACGACTATTACGATCCCACGCCTTCTCAGCCTCTCCGCCACATCGATGAGGGGCCGGGTAAACTCCGTTCTTTCCCCGGCGCGTGTGTTTTCGATGGCGTGCAGCACGGTGTTGAGGTGTCCCATGCTGCCGCGCGCCGGAACGAACTCACGGACCGCGTCGTCGTACGCAACAAAGCCGACACCATCGCGCTGTTTGAATGCAAAGTATCCGAGGGAAGCCGCCAGGAACTGAGCATACTCGAGCTTGCAGATGCCTCGGTTCCGATAGGCCATCGAACGGCTGCAGTCCAGGAGCAGGTAAATGGATGTGTTCGTCTCCCCCTCGAACTCTTTGACGAAAAACCGGTCGAGCCGGCCGAAGACCTTCCAGTCTATCCTGCGGATGTCATCGCCGGGACGGTAAGGCCGGTACTCGGCGAAATTCACGCTGAATCCGAGATGCGGAGAACGGTGGAGGCCGGAGATGAAGCCTTCGACCACGGTGCGCGCGACCAGCTCCAGGCTCGCGATGCGCGTCAAAGCCTCGGGGTCGATGAAGCGGGTCGGCTGCGGCGTCGCAGGGTTGATGCTGGCCACGG
>JACADW010000369.1 GCA_013388445.1 Acidobacteriota bacterium
GAGAGCGCCGAAGAGGAGTGCGGCTCCTACCGCGATCACGCCAAGCAGACAGCTCGTCAGCCGGTTGCGTCGCTTTCGACGACGCGAACTGCCCGACCTCTCGTAACGGCTCCAGCTCATATTCCCAGCCGATCATAGAGCAGTCCCCAGCGCAGCCCGCGGCAGCTCACCGCGACCGTGGACACGCCGAGTGTTGCCATGGTGCGCGACAGGATGATCGCGCCGGCGATAATCACGTCGGCCCGTGACGGATCCAATCCCGGTATTGCCTTGCGCGCCTCAATCGTCATGCCGGCGTACATGCGTATCTGACGCTCGACCTCATTTGCAGTAAGCGTGCTGCCGTGTATGCTCTCGCACCGGGTGGCCGGCGATGCGGCATGGACGGCGGCCAGGTTCGTGATCGTACCGCCAACGCCCACCAGCGTGGCCGACTCCGGAGGCCACGGCCATGCCACATTGCTCAGCACGGCATCCGCGCGTCGGGCCGCGTCCTCCAGTTCGGCATCGGTCGGCGGGTCCGACTTCACGGCAGCCTCGGTCAGGCGCACAACTCCCTGGTGGAGGCTGACGGATGCGACCTGCTCGGTCGCATCGCGGGAAGCGAACACGATCTCGGTGCTGCCGCCCCCAATATCTACGACGATGATGTGCTCAGCCTCACGCCAGAGCGGATCACTCCGAACGGACCTGGCGGACAATCGGGCTTCCTCGTCACCCGACAGTACCTCGACAGACAGCCCGATGGCCAGCGCCCGGCGAAGAAACACGTCTCTGTTCTGCGCATCGCGCAGCGCCGAGGTGCCCACGGCAAACACGCGCTCGACGCCATGCTCCGCACACGCGGCGACGCACCGCTCGAGGGCGCCCAATGTGCGGCGCATGGGCTCCTCGCCCAGCAGACGGCCTTCGATGCCCTCGCCGATGCGCGTTGTGACACCGGCCTCAAGGATCGGGTGCAGCTCATGGGCGGAGACACGCTCGACGATGGTCAGTTTCAGCGTGTTGGTGCCGATGTCTATGGCGGCGTATCTGGGTGCGGCGTTGCCGGCGGGTTCAGACAAGGGGTTGTGTCTCGAGGTTCAGCCGTTCAGGCGGCAGCATGATGCGCAGCCATCGTCGCCGGCACCCAGCCCACAGGACGGAGCGGCTTCCGACGCACGCGAGCCGCATGGCGTCAATCCGTGGCTGACTGCGAACGTCGAGACCAGCCTTGTCACGCGCGTGCTACCGCATGACGGACACTTCACGCCGTCGGCGTTCATGGTCCGCAGCAAGACATCGAATCGATCGGCGCAATCTGCGCAGCGATACTCATATATCGGCATCTTCGGGTTGTTGCTCCTGTGTCGCAGTCGTCAGCCTATTCTAGCATACGCCGATATGCCGCCTGGGAACGCGCGCCGACAGGCATGTTGTGATCTCATGCTCCGTCGTTCCGATGAGCCGCGCCAGTTCATCGGCGCGTATCTGCAGGGACCCATCGCTACCGACCAGGGTCGCCGTGTCGCCGGCCCGCACGCCAGGTATGTCCGTGACATCCACGACCGTCAGGTCCATGCAGACGCGCCCGAGGATCGGCGCGTAACACCCCCCGATGATCGTGCCGCCTCGGTTACTCAGCGTCCGCGGGTATCCGTCGCCGTATCCTATTCCCAGCGTCGCCACCATGCTGCGTCGCCGGAGCGTGGTCGTGCTTCCGTAGCTGATCGGGTGACCGGCAGGCAGCTCCCGCACAAGTAGCACCCGTGCCTTCAGGGTTAGCGCCGGTTCCAGCGACGGCACGCGCATGCCGCGCGGCGCAAGCGGCAGCAGTCCGTAGAGCGCCATGCCGGGACGGATCATGTCCAGGCAGCTTGCCGGCGAGAACAACGCACCGGCTGTGTTGGCGGCATGCAGCATGGGCGTTGCGCCGGTGATCGCCGCCGCCCGGCGGCCACACTCCACAAGCACCTGCGCCTGGGCCACGGACCGCTCCGGGTCGTTCTCGGCATCCGGGAAATGGGTCATCAACCCTTCAAGCCGGATACCGTCGGTATGCGCAATGTGCTCAAGCACGGCAGCGAGCTCGCCCGGCAGCAGGCCGCATCGCCCCATTCCGGTATCCACTTCGACGTGAATGGCTGCTTCGGTCCCGATCCGTCGAGCGGCAGCCGCAATCGCGTCAATGACATCGAGACTACTCACGACCGGCGTGATGCGTGCCTCGACGAGCGCCTCGGCTTCGCCGGCGAGAGACGGCGAAAGCAGCAGGATGCGCGCCTCCGGCAGGGACCCGCGGATCGTTAGCGCCTCAACTACGGTCGCCACCCCGAACCATGCGTCCGGTTCGGCCTTGTGGAGGGCGCGGGCGACCACTTCAGCGCCGTGGCCGTACGCATCGGCTTTTACCACGGCCATCACGGCCGTCGGCGGTCCGACCATCTCCTTCAGCCGCCGATAGTTGCGCACGATGGCGCCGACGTCTACTTCTGCCCACGCTCGGGGCATCACGCCGGACAAGGCACCTTCCCGAGTATCTCGACGAGGCGGGCACGAAAAGCGAGAAGAATCCTGTTACTTTTCCGGATAGGGACTGTCAACATAAGTGCAGCTCGGTTAGGGGGAAACCCCATGCCTCCCC
>JACADW010000096.1 GCA_013388445.1 Acidobacteriota bacterium
CCGCCTGCTCGGCCGTGGCGACGCACTTCGCCCGGGCACACTATCATGCGTCGTTGGGTGCGCCAACGGCCCATGAGGGATTCTTCCGAAAATAGCAGGCCAAGCGGGCGTGGGGGGGAGTAAGGCCCGACCGCCGCCAGGAGGCAGAAGCAGAGCGACCCCAAAGATGGCCACGTCGGGCCGCCGCAGCATGCTCGCACGGAAGCACCGATGGCGCCAGGTTGTCCTGATCCCCAGCCTATGCGGATCCGGGTGTGTGGCGCACTCGTGAGGGGTTGCTCTGACAAAAAACCCCTGCCGGCGCGGGGCCGGCAGGGGGAGGGAAAGAAGTCAGCCGCGGATGACTACCAGTCGATTCGGATGGAGAACTGGATGATGCGCCCGTCATTGTTCGAGCGGCTAAGATCCTGGAGTCCGGTCGTCATGTTCGGATTGACGTCGTTCGGGTGGTTGAAGGCGTTGAAGAAATCCGCCTTGAAACGTATCGCGGCGGCTTCTGTGATCTGGAAGTTTTTGTAGACGCCGAGATCCACGTTCCAGAAGCCCGGGCCCATGATATTGGCCCTGGGGCTGAAATTGTACATTTCGGTGATGCTGGTTTGCCGGATCGCGCCGGTCGCGAGCGTCTGGGCGATTCTGTTGTCGAATGCGGACCCGACCGGGCGAAGTACTCGCTGGGATCGATCCGCGGGCACCAGGGCGAAGATATCGCCGCCCTGGACGTCCTTGGCCTGGGTGGAATCGAAATAGCCCTTGAACCAGAGCCGATTGCGTTTGCCCTGCCAGGTGAGCGTCACCCGTTCGTCCGCGCTCAGACGCGGGTCGCCAAAAGAGTAGAGAGAGGTGCTGGGGCTCATCCAGTAGCCGCTGCGCCAGTCGCCGTTGAGGGCGATCTGCCAGCCGCCCAGAATGCCGTTCACCAGAGGGTTCCAGCCGCTGCCGTACTTCTTACCCCTGCCGAAGGGCATCACCACGTTGGCGTTATAACGGATGCGGTGAGGAGGAACGGTTGTGGAGTTGAAGTACACCAGGCGAAGCAACTGATCGTAGCTGAGGTCCGGAGCCCCGATGAGCTGGATTTTCTCGGGCACCTGGCCCCCGCCGCCTGCCGAGTTGATGGAGCTGTTGCCTGATGTGAAACCCTCGCTATCGGTGGTAGTAAGGGCGCGGGTGTAAGTATAGAACCATTGGAATGCGATGCCGTCGGAGAAGCGGCGTTCGATTTCCACCTGGGCGGAGTTTGCGTTGGAGAATCCGGTCCGGTTGATCCCGACCGGACTCCAGTCCTTGTTGACGCGCATCAGGTCGCGGTTGCTGGGAGGCGCCTGCTTCGTGCGCGCCACATAGTTGTATTCCGACTCCCGCGCGTTCACGGTGAAGCGCTGCTCGAGGTTGCTCCCGTGGTCGCCGAGGTAGCTGAGGCGCAGCACCGTGTTGCGCATCAGTTCGCGCTCCACGGTGGCGTGCCACGACTGGGCGCGGCCATCGCCCCAGGTTCGGCCGTCCCAGAAATAGATGCCCCGCGCGCTGCTGGGAAGTTCTACGATGCCTTGCGTGTCCACGCCGATCTTCCCGATATAGTCGTCCGCTGTGGGTCGCGAGACAAGAGGATAGGTGAAATCGTCGTTCTTTGCGTAAACATCGTTTTCGTACCGCAGATTCAGGGGAGGGTTGGTCCTGGTGGACTGCAGAATCTGCGATAGAGGCATGGTCCAGAAATATTCGCCATAGCCGCCACGGATGACGGTCTTTTCGTTGAGTTGATACGCGAGACCTATGCGCGGGCCGAAATTGTTGTTATCGGCCCTGAAAAGCGTCTCGGGATAGCCGATGGCGCTTGCGGTGGTATAGGTCAATCCCCTAGCGGACCAGGAGTCGATGACCGACTTGGGAATACCGGGTATGTCCTGTATCCTGTTGTTGCCGGGGGTCACCACTTCAAACTTTGTGGCGATTGTCCCCAGATCTATCGTGGTGATCCGGTTGTGCTTTTCGCTGTAAGGCGTCCACTTGTCCCAACGCAAGCCCAGGTTCAGCGTGAGCTTCGGCGTGACGCGCCACTTGTCGGTGACATATGCCCCTATTTCATCCTGGAGGAAATAGAAGAATCCCCGGTTGTATTGGATGGAAAGGTAGTCGGGCAGGCCCAGAAGCAGGTCGGCGAATCCGTCCCCGGTGAACGGCAGGGACCAGCCGTCGGGCTCGCTCCAGAGCGATGTCCACGCGCCGCCCCAGTTGTGGCTGCCGGCGGCCTGCTGCAGCTCCCGGACGTTGTTGTACTCCTCGCGCAGCTTGGCTCCGAACTGGATCTCGTGCTTCCCCTTGGTCCACGAGACGTTGTCTTCGAATACGATGCCGGTCAGGGCTTCGGTCTTGATGTTGTCGCCGTCGAAGGCGAAGTTGCCGGCGTACATGGTCGGCCACCCGGTGACTCCAAACGGATTGGGCAGGCCTAGCTTCTTCGGCCAGTCGGTGAAATCCGCCAGCGTTCCCGAGTCCTTGTAAGAGCGATGGACACCCACGTTCACCTGGTTGAGTAGCTGGGAGGTGAACGACCGTGACCAGCTCGTCGAGACGTTCGTTACGGTCGCGTCGTTGCGCGATGTGCCATAACCATCCTCCGGGGTCTTCGGATTTCCGAAATAGCCGCCCGAGACCGTAGCCTTGCGCTTGCTGAGTGTGTATCGGGCGGAGAGGTTATCCCGGGAAGACAGAGCGTGATCCACCTTGGCGGTGTAGTTGTCCGCGTCCGTCGTTCGGGGCTGGTACTTCTGGTAATTGGTCCAGGTCACGTAAGGATTGGAGCTGTCGGTGGGAAGATCGGTCATCGCCTGCAACATCTTCGCAAACGAGCTGATCCGGCTCGAGGGGATTATGTTTCCCGGAAAAGGCTGCCGGTTTCCCTGGGCATCGGTAGTCAGCGGATCATAGATGATCGTCTTGTTTCCGGCCGAATCGATGATGTTGCTCAGGTTCCCGTTCCACATGTCGGCGGTCGGGGTGTAGGTGAAATAGGGATAATAGGATTCCCGCTGCCTGGCACCCTCATAGGCAAAGAACCAGAAGGTCTTGTCGTGGCCGTCGTAGAGCTTCCCGAGCCACACCGGCCCGCCCGCCGAGGCTCCGAACTCGTTGCGGATCAGCTTGGGCCATGTCACGGTCCCGTCCGCCGCAACCGGCGTGTCACGCCGCCGCGCCACCAGGCCGGCTGTATTGTTGCGATGTGTCTCGAAGGCGCTTCCGTGGAACTGGTTGGTCCCGCTTCGTGTAGCCAGCGTCACCGTTGCAGGCCGGGAATAGCGCGCGTCGGAACCGGTTGTTTCGATGCGGAACTCCTGGACCGTGTCCAGCCCCGGCTGAATGCGTGCAATGCCGCCGCCGAAACGGTCTACCAGAGAAATGCCGTCAAGCGTGATCTCAAGCGAGCCGACCTTGAGGCCGTTGACGCGGGCGTTGCCTCCACCCTCCACTCCAGGTGTCAGGTTGAACAGGTTGCTTATCGAACGCCCGTTCAGAGGCAGGTCGCGGATGCGCTCAAAATCCTTGACGTTCGCAATCTCGGTGCCGACCGTGTTGATCACGGGCGCCGCGCCTGTGACCTCGATAGTTGCGGCGAGTTCGCCCAGTTCAAGCACCGGATTGACTGCCACGTCCTGGCCTGCCAGAACGGCGAAAGTGCCTACCCACTTCTTGAATCCGGTCATTTCCACGCTCAGCCTGTACTGGCCCAGAGGCAGCACCGCGATCTTGTAGACACCCACCTCGTTGGTGGTCGTAGTGCGCTGGATATTCGTCTGTTCATTGATGACCGTGATGGCGGCGCCGGGGACAACCGCCTGCTGGGAATCGCGGACGACTCCGGAAACGGATCCCAGTCCGGTTTGTGCCCATCCTTTCTGCGGCATCAGGATGAATGCAGCCACGGCAAGCAGCAGCATGGAAATCGCCACGCGAGGCGTGGTCTTCTTGCGGTTGAAACTCATCATCGTGCACCTCACAACGAGTCTAATGCTCAAGCGCTACACGGCCAAGGACCGCATCAGCTTGCCAGGAGAAGCTGATACGGCCTCCGCCGCGGTTTGTCCTGTCCCTTCGCAACGCCCCCCGGTATCACGGCAAGCGATACACGGGGATGTTGGTTTCCGTTTAAATGAAAGTAACCTAGCACCGAAGCATCAACAAATGCAATGAAAATCTGCGGGACGATTAGTCACCGTGCTCTCTGGCAGGGATGCTCGCGGGAGGCCCGGTGGATCTTGTAGTGCGACTGGAAGCACAAGAACCGTCTCGGGAATTTCGCGATCCTGGGCATGCCGTTTGGCATCCTGGGGCTTGCCGAGCCCGCGCAATTATGGCTTGGTCCGAAGGCGTTCGAGGATGCGCGCGGTTTTCTCGGCCTCTGCGGCTCTCCCCTGCTTTTGGTAGATCTCCAGTGCCGTCTCGTACCCTGCGATCAGATCCGGTTTCAGGTTGAGGGCTTGCTGGACTGCTGCCAGGGCTCCCGCGAGATCCCCCTTCTTGATCAGGATTCTCGAGATGATCATCGGTATGAGGACATCCTTCGGATTGAGCGCCTGAGCCTTGCGGAATGCTGCCAGAGCTTCGTCCCAGCGGTCCACAGTGACATAAAGCCCTCCCAGGCTGAAATGCACGGCTGCATCGTCGGGCGACTGTGCCAGCACTTCCTTGTAAGCCCTCTCGGCTTCCTGGTAGCGCCCGCCGGCCATGTGGACCTCCGCGAGGCGGCGCAGGGCGAGATCATAGCCAGGTCTCAGTTCCAGAACCTTCCGGAATTCCTGCTCCGCCCTGTCGAACGCGTTGGTCACGCGGTAAACAACACCCAGCTGGAAGTGGGCGACGAGCGAGACCGGCTCTCTACGGACCGCCTCTGACAGAAGCTTTGCGGCGCGGCCGTAATCCGCGTTCCTGGCGGCGAGGGTCCCGTCAAAGATGAGGTTGTAGACTTGGATGCGCTCCTTGGGATCAGGAAGGTTCCGGCCGCGCACCTGGGCTGCCGATCTCCTGCCGTGGGCGATGTATCCTAGGGACAAAAGCTTCTCGAAGGTCTCCGGATCCATACTCTGGGCCGGCCCGACATCGGCCTTTCTCGATGAAAAACGTGCGACCTCACCCAGCAGCATCGCTTTGAACTGGAGAGCCAGCGCTTTTTGATCAGCGTACAGGTTCCGCATCTCGCCGGGATCCGCTGCCGTGTCATATAGCTCTGGCACGGGCGCATCGATATACTTGAATCTCCCTTTCCGGATGCTGAGCAGCGGACTCCATTCGAACTGATAGAAAGGGAGCATGGATTCCGCTTGAGAGGTCACCTCCGACAGCGATGCCTTGCCCAATAGCGCCGAATGCACATTTCTGCCTTGCACCTCCGGCGTGCGCACCTTTCCTGACAACCCGAGAATCGAAAGCGCCGTGGGAATGACATCGATGATGCGCACGGGGCCCGCGATCCGCCTGGCGCGAGGGCCGGCGGTGCCCGGCAACTTGAATATCATGGGAATTCGCAGCGTCGAGTCGTAGACGAAAAACCCGTGCGTCTTCTCGCCGTGCTCTCCCAGGCTCTCGCCGTGGTCGCTGAGCAGGATAATCAGGCTGTTGTCATAGAGCCCCCTGGCTTTGAGGGCGTCGATGATCCTTCCCAGGTTCTCATCGGAGTAGGCAACCTCGCCATCGTATGGCCGCGTAGCATATTGCCGGTCGTACGGGGATGGTGGGGTATACGGGTCATGCGGATCATAGAGATGGACCCAGAGGAAGAAGGGAGCCCTGCTGTTTCTTTCCAGCCAGAGGAGCGATTCCCGTACTACTTCATCGCCCCGCCGCTCAGCAATTGGCTGCCAGTTCTGAGTCGTTGGGGACGGGAAACTGTCGGAATAGAAGTCAAAGCCCTGGTTGATGCCCCAGCGCGCCTCAAGGACCGCCGATGCGACGACCGCCCCCGTCGAGTAGCCGGCCGATCGCAGCATGGTCGCGAGGGTTGCTCGTTCCTCGCTGAGCGTGTCGCCCGTGAAATCCCGGACACCGTGAAACACCGGATAGGTGCCGGTGAACAGAGAGGCGTGGGCAGGCAAGGTCAAAGGGACAGGGGTATAAGCATTTTCGACCAGAACGCCGTCAGAGGCCAGTGCATCGATCCTGGGCGTCTTGATGTTCCGGTATCCGTAGCAGCCGAGGCGGTCCGCCCTCAATGTGTCGATCGTGATCACGACGAGATTTGGCGGCCCGGGCTGCTGTGCTCCGCTGCCGAGGGCTGACTCCAGCATCAGCAACGCAAACGCCAGTACCTTCGTGCACGACCGGCGACCCAGGGTACCTACTCTCCGCTCAAGGACGGTGCATCTCAGCATATGTGTGGATCGACGAGAGAATTTTCGGCACAGCTCGGCGAATCGTCAACCGCAAACATCCCGGCGATGGACCCGAGGCGAGTACCCTCCTGGGCCCGGCAGACTGCCCGAGGCAAGGGGACGGCTTACTCGAACTCTTTGACGGACATCACTGCAGGCAGGGCGAATGACCGGGCCAATACCAGGGCGATGGCACCGACCAGGCTGGGCCGGGACTCGAGCGTCGTGGGAATCAGGCTAAGGTGGTCGACGTAGAACCGAGAAGCGCGCTGGGACAGTTCGCGCAGCATTACGGGGTGGATGAGGTCCCATGCGCGAGTGATCGGGCCGCCAAGCACAACGACCTCGGGATTTAAAGAATAGACCACCGGCACCAGGCCGCGGCCCAGATAGGCGGCCGTTTCCTGCAGGGCTTCGGCCGCGTCCGCATCGCCGTCGATTGCCCTGGCGACCACATGCTCGATGGTCAAGGTCGGGCAGTGCGCTTCGCCGGTTTCCTGCCTGGATTGACGGCGCTCCTCGTAGCGCCGGACGGTGACGGGATCCGCTGCATAGGCCTCCAGACAGCCGCGGGCGCCGCAGCTGCAGAGAGGACCCTCGGGGTGCAGAGATATGTGTCCGAACTCGCCGGCTCCGTGGAGTGACCCGTGGTAGAGCTGGCCGCGAATGATGATTCCTGCGCCGATGCCTTCCTCGATATCCAGGAAAACCAGGTCGCGCGGGGGGCATGCATGCTTTCCGAACCATATCTCCGCGAGGGCTCCGAGCCACGCTCCGTTTTCGTAGTAAATCGGCAGATCCATGTCAAGCTCTTCACGCAGCATGGAACCTACAGGTACGTCCTCTCCCCAACCGAGTCCCTCGCCGGCAAGGACACGGCCCTCGCCGGGATCAACGAGCCCCACCAGGCTGACGCCGATTCCCTCGATGCTCTCGCCGCAGTATTCCCGGGCGAGCTGCTTGATCGCCAGTGCAATCTCAGCCACGGCGGCGCGCGGCTCCGTCCGGCAATCCAGTTCGACCTGGCGCAAGATCCTGCCTGTGAAGTCGCTGAGCGCCACTGCGTAGCCGCTGTGCCGCAGGTCCACGCCGATCGCGCAGGCCTTGCGAGGATTGATGTGCAGATAGCGCTTTTTCCGGCCTCCTCTGGGCGACGCCTTTCCTACTCCCTCTTCCAGGACCAGATTGTCCGACACCAGGCGCGAGATGATTTTCGAGACCGTGCTCCCCTCGAGCCCCGTGAGCTCGGCGATTTCGATCCTGGAGATCGGTTGCTTCTCGCGTACCACATTGAGAACCATCACCTCGTTCATGTCCCGCAATACCCGGTGATTGGCGGGTGAAAGCCTGTCGATGTTGATCTTTCTCATTGTCGGATCCCTCAGCCATTCCTGCAGGGACGGAGGCGAGTTAGTTAATACCTGACGGAATCTAACCCCTCCGTTCGCGGCACGTCAAGAACAAATGACTTTGGGCCAGGAACAGGGATAACGAGCATCCGCTGGCATCCCCTCGAGATAGTCAGATTAAAGAGGCTGACACTTGGCATCTCCTTGGCCTTGGCCGTTCATAACAGGCATGCTGAATTGAGACACAGCCGCAGCGCCCTCGCAGCGGTGCTGAGATACCCGCTCATGGGCGACTCGATGTCTCACTGACGCAGAATAACACAAATCGCGACTCGAATATCTCAACTCTTCCGCGGGCGGTGAAGGCGTTTATCAGACTTCGGTGGGTGCTGCAAAATCGGGGACCTCATACTCGTGCGGCCCCAAACTGGTGTCAAGAACCTCCCTTTGAGGGTTCGGGAACAGCTTCCGAAGGTACCGGGCCCCAGAGAAAGTGCCTGCAACCGTCAGTCACCCTTCCGCTTCCATGACGTGCACGCGGGTCTCGCATCACGCTTGACTTTGGAGTGCCGGGCATGCGATTACTTGCTATTAAACAACAACGAACCGGACCAGGGGACCCCATGCAGGAACCTCGCTCGCTTCGCTCGCCAACCAAAGGGACCGAAGGGTCAAGGGGTATAGAGGCAAAGGGGAAAACCGGCTGCGACCCCTTGGGCCCTCGAACCCTCGGCCCCTTGAGGCGAACAGAAAGAGCGTGACGGAAACCAGTTTATTTTCAGATAGTTGTGCAATCTCCGAGACGTTTTAATCAGTTGCTGTCGCGAAACACGATAGTCTTTCATCTTGGACCCGGACCTTGACGTGGTAGTGGTCGGATGTGCACGAAGTGAAACGTGATCCTCTAAGTCTCACGCCTGCAAGACCTTATTTCGGAGGTAATCGACCGAGTCAACGTCCAAGCGAGGTCGAAGTCCGAGTTGCCGAATGGGTACATCGAGTTGACTAGGGTGTTTTGCGACAGATACTGATTAACTCCAGCGATGTACCTCTCCAGAAAGGGGGATCGACATGCAGAACCCGCTTTTAAGTCAGGCGGTCAACAGAACGCTGATCGCGCTTGCGTCTTGCCTGCTTGCTGCCGGGGCAGCCTGGGGAAAGCCATTGCCGACCGAACTCTTCCTTCGTGGCTATTCGGTGATCCCGGCTCCGCAGAACGTGGCGCTCCAGGACAGAGACATCGAGTTTGGTCCAAACTGGAACTACCGCGCCAAGGTCGCGCCGGATCACATCGCGATCCGTACGCTCCTGGCAGACCTCCAGACGTTCCACGGAATCGACCTCAAGCCCGCCGACCCTCAATCCAAAGATGTGATCTGGCTCTCTGTGGCCGGCGGCAGCGTCAAGACCGGAGCGGATCCTGCGATCGACAAGCAGGCTTACCGGCTCAAGATCGCGCCGGGGCGGATCGACATCATTGGCAATGCCGATGCGGGTCTTTTCTATGGAGTCCAGACATTGCTTCAGCTCGTAAAGCCCGGGCCTCGCGGGACACTCCTCCTCCCGGTCTGTTCCATTGAGGATTGGCCCGCACTGCAGCTCCGGTTTCTCCACTGGGACACCAAGCACCACCAGGACCGCGTGGAGACGCTGAAGCGCTTCCTCGACTGGTCGGCACGCTTCAAGGTCAACATGATCGGGTTCGAGCTGGAGGACAAGTTCGAATACCCGTCGAATCCTGTGATCGGGGCCCCCGGAGCGTTCACCGCAGCGCAATTGCAGGAGATAGTGGACTATGGGCTCGAGCGCTTCATCCAGGTTGTACCCCAGATCCAGTCTCCAGCGCACTTCGCCTACGTCCTCAAGCATCCAGAATTCGCCGATCTGCGCGCGGACGGCAACAATTACCAGGCATGCCTCTGCGACGAGCGGACTTATCAGCTGATCTTCTCGATGTATGGCGACGTCATCAAAGCCACCCGGGGGGTGCAGTACTTCCACGTGTCAACGGACGAGGTCTACTACGCAGGCATCTGCGCCAGGTGCGACAAGCCGTACAATCCCGAGAATCGCAGCCTGAAGTGGATCGAATTCGCCCGGCGCGCTCACGAGTTACTGAAAGAGCACGGCCGGACGATGCTGGCGTGGGTCGAGTACCCGGTCCTGACCAGACACATTCCTCTCCTCCCCTCTGACATTATCAACGGCGTGATGAGCGATGACCCGGAGCAGGTCAAGGCCGAGAAGGATCATGGCTTGCGCCAGCTCGTTTATGCCTCGATGCAGGGGGAGGAATCGCTTTTCCCGAACCACCTGGCATTGGGGGGCGAACAGGAGCTTGCCCGCGGACGCCTGGAATCTGCCTATGAGACCATCCTGGCCAAATCGGGCTGGGGGAATCCCATCGGTGTCTATGGAGCGGCCTGGGACGATTCAGGGCTGCACAACGAAACCTTCTGGCTGGGCTGGGCAACCGTCGCCCGCTACGGTTGGAGGCCCGGCGTTCCATCGGTGGAACAGCATGTAGCCGAATTCATGAACGTGTTCTACGGCCCCTGCGTGACGGGCATGCCCGAGGTCTATCGCAGGCTTCAGGCGCAGGCGCGATTCTATGACCGCTCGTGGGACCGGGTCGTATCGCGAGTGCGGGGCCCTGGCTACGGGAATTCGGAAGGCAAGGGAATCGGCACCACCCGCTTCGACCGGACCCTGCCCGCGCCGGCCCTACCATCGCTGCCCGGCCTCGATTTCGTGCCCGTCTATGCAGGCCGCTACGCGCGGCTCATGGACGAAGCCCGTCACATGGCATTGGAAAACGATGTCCTGCTCCACCTTCTCTACGAAACCCTGTCCAAGGCCTCCCGTAACCGTTACGGCCTCGAGGTGTTTCTGTCGATTGCCGAACTGCTCGGGCATCACAATCGCATGATCCTTGGCATGGCGGTAATCGAAGAGCGGCTAAGGTCCGCGCGAACTGCGGCAGAGCGGAACCGGGCGGAAGAGGCCGTGAGGCAACTGCAGGCGGCCTACCAGCAGGCACGCTCCATCGTGGATGAACGCAAGAGGACATACGACTACCTCAAGCAGGTATGGGAGAAGAGCCGCTTCCCCAAGGGGCAGGAGGTCAACGGGCGGGAGTTCCTGCACGTGCTCGACGATACCAAGGATCATCGGGCGGATCGCCGGCCGGATCTGAGCTACCTGATCGCGCCCGAAGAGAGCATAGGACTCGAAAGCTGGATGACGCGGCTTGCGGAGCTCGGGCAGACCTATGCAAAGAACAGCGGCGTCCCGCGTGCTGATTTCCGATAGGCACGAGCTGCAGATCAGGAGCACGCGCCTTGGTGGTGCCTGAAGCAATCGAAAATCTTCGTCCGGGGGCACGTTTATGAACGATGATGTTGAGGCTGCCGTTCAAGCGCGACTCGACACATGCCTGTCGGCCTTGGCGGGCGATCTGCGTGGTCGTCTGGCACGGACGATCGCCGACCTGGTTCGGATTCCATCCGAAAACACGCCTCCGACTGGCGCAGAACTCGAAGGCCAGATATATGTTCAGAAGCGCCTCGAGGAGCTTGGCCTGAAGACGGAGATCTATTCGCTCGACGAGGTCATCGGGCTCGACCGGCATCCCGTATTCAGGAGCGGCCGCAATTACGCCAACCGCCCAAACCTCGCTGCGGTCTGGCCCGGGAAGGGCGGGGGAAGATCTCTGTTGCTCTCAGGGCACATCGACACTGTGCCGCGGGGATCCGAAGCCTGGGAACGCGATCCCTTCAGCGCTGTACTCGAAGGCAACCGGATCTATGGACTGGGCTCCAACGATATGAAGGGCGGCATCGCCGCCATGATCATCGCGGTCGAGATGCTGCAACGGGCCGGCGTGAGGCTGCTGGGTGACCTCCTCCTCGAGACGATCGTCGATGAAGAGTTCGGAGGGGTCAACGGCACTCTGGCCGCGCGGCTGCGCGGTCACAACGCGGATGCCGCAATCCTGTGCGAGCCAAGCCAGACCATGATCTGTCCGGCGCAGATGGGAGGTCGGACCGCCCACATGACCTTGCGTTGCCCGAGCAGGGGGATCCTCTCCGATGGGACGCCGGCGGCGCGCGCGACCGACCAGCTCCGACACATGCTCGGCAAGATTGAGGACTTTGCCCGGCAGCGGCGCAAGCGAGCTCCTGTTCACCCTTTGTACGCGGCCAGCCGTGACCCGGTGCCGGTCTGGGTGACCAAGATCGCCTGTGGCGGGTGGGGCCCCGGCGAACCGATCGCCGTGCCTTCGAGTTGCAGGATCGAGATTTACTGGCAATGCATGCCCGGCGAAGAAATGAATCAGATCGACGGGGAGTTCTTCGACTGGCTCGAGGGTCTTTGCGCAGAGCATCCTGAGTTGTTTCCCGAGAGGCCGGAGGTGTGTTTTCCTATCGACTGGCTCCCCGGTTCCGCAATCGATGAGCGGCATGAGCTTGTGGAGGGCCTCGCGGAGTCTTTCGCTCATTTCACCGGCAGCCGCCCTCGAATCCAGGGCATCGGCGGTCCATGCGACATGTTCGTCTTCCACAAGCATTTCGATACGCCGGCGGTGCTGTTCGGACCGAAGGGAGGCAATACACATGCTCCGGACGAGTGGGTGGACCTCGACTCGGCGTTCTTGACGGCAAAGACTCTAGCCGGCTTTATATGCCGCTGGTGCAAGGTTGCTCCATAGCCCCTTGATTCCGGGATTTATGCTTCCGCCGCTGAGATAGTCGCGTTGGAATTGATGCGGTTCCAATTCATCGCAGCAACACGTGGTATGGAGGGGAGAGAAAGTCAGACATCCCTGCGATTTCTGAAGCATCGGCGCCCATGCGGCGAGTCGTTCCTTCTCTGGGTGCGGCTTGTCCGCCCAGGATGGGCCCTCCGCGCTCTCTCTCGCGCCCCGCATGAGGCGAAACGGTTGCACAGATGCATGCCTCCTGTCATGATGCAGGCCGCGCTGCACCTGCTGCGCGAGCGGTCATGATCTGAAAACGCTGTGACCCGGGTGATTTCGGTACTCTGATTTGGCCCCTTTCGGAAGTTTAATTTGGCCCCA
>JACADW010000128.1 GCA_013388445.1 Acidobacteriota bacterium
ACGCAGTGCAAACCATTGCACCGCAGTCTCCCTGCACAGCCACACGCTATACTCCAAAGAAGGGATGATGTTCATCCCGCACCTCGCCTCCCGGATGCCGCTGCTGGGGTCGCTCCTTTGCCGCGAGATTGCCCGTTTTGAAGCTTCCAACGGCAAACGGATTGACTTCAGCTGCATGCATTGGATGCCTCCGGCTCTGCCCCGGGCGGTTCTGGACCAGGAGGTCGCCCAGATCCATGAGCGGCTCGGCCTGCACCCGCTGGTCTCGATCACCGATCACGATTGTATCGACGGCGTCATGCACCTGCAGGTGCTCAACCTGTCCCTCGAGATCCCGATTTCCATGGAATGGTCGGTGCCATATGACGGCGCGCTGTTCCACCTCGGAGTGCATAATCTCCCGGCCGACCAGGCGCACGGCTTGCTGAAAGAGATGCAACGTTACAACGCAGCTCCGAGCACGCCCCGGCTGGCCGAGGTCCTGTCAGCGCTCAATTCCGCCCCGCAGGTGCTGCTGGTGCTCAACCACCCCCTCTGGAACCTTCATTACGACAGCCCGGACCGGCATGCTCGGGCGTTGGCGGCGTTTCTCAGGGCTAATGATATCCACATTCACGCGCTGGAGCTGAATGGCTATCGTGCCTGGAGCGAGAACCGGGACGTTTTGTCGCTGGCGGAAGCGCTGGGCAAGCCGGCGATTTCAGGCGGAGACCGGCATGGCTGGCAGCCGAATGCGCTGCTCAACCTGACTGCGGCCCCTTCGTTCTCGGACTTCGCCGCGGAAATCCGCCGCGACCGCCTCAGCCAGATCCTGATACTGCCGGAGTACCGGGAACCGCGCTCTCTCCGCGCCTTCATCACCATCGATGAGGTGCTCCGCGATTACCCCCGGCAGCCCTGGGGACACCAGCGCTGGACCGACCGGGTCCTGGTGGAAATCGATGCGGACGGGCACCGGCCGCTTTCTCATTTCTGGCACAACGGCGGGCCATGGTGGCTGCGATCAGTGCTGTGGGCGGTGCGAGCGGCGGCACATCCCAGGCTCCGTCCAGTGCTGCGCCGCGCGCTGACCGAAGAGGTGATTTACTGATGGCCGCGCACGCGCCGCATGTAGCCCTGTTTACAGACTCGTACCATGATGTCTCCGGCGTGGCCCGCACCTGCCGCAACTTCGAGGATTACGCCCTGCGCCGGCAGCTTCCGTTTCTGACGGTGCGCGCCGGCAGTCGCACGTCCCTCTCTGATCACGGCTCAACCCGGGCCCTGGAGCTGAGACGGGGTCCTTTATCCATTCCTCTGGACACAGGTCTGTGGTTCGACCCCTGCGCCATGCGCCACGCAGGGCGGGCAGAATCCGTCGTCCGGGCGTTCGGAGCGGAGCTGGTACACGTGACGAGCCCGGGAGACGTGGGGATTCTCGGCGTGAGGACAGCGCGGCGCATGAGGATCCCGCTGGTCGCTTCCTGGCACACCAACGTCCATGAGTTCGCCGCGCGGCGGCTGGCAAAGTGGACTGCTTTTCTGCCCGCGGCACCGCGCCGCCGCCTGGCCGCTGCGGCCGAGCGGGCCTGCCTGTCGGCGTTGATCCGCTTCTACCGGATGGCGGATCTGCTGCTCGCCCCCAACCGGGACCTGATTCGACTGCTGACCGAGCGCACCGGCAGGCCGGTGTACGCGATGGACCGCGGCGTGCGCACGGACATCTTCTCTCCCCGATTCCGCCGCAGAAACGATGAGGTTTTCGTCCTCGGCTATGCGGGCCGCCTCCGCCCGGAAAAAAACCTACGCATGCTCGTGGAAGTCGAGCGGGCCCTGCTGGCGGCGGGAGAGGTCAATTACCGCTTCCTGCTTGTCGGCGACGGAAGCGAGATGGCATATCTGAAGCGTAACCTGATCAGGGCGGAATTCACCGGTTTCCTGCAAGGCGAAGCTCTGGCGACGGCGTTCGCCGGCATGGACCTGTTCGTCTTTCCGTCCGAGACCGATACCTACGGCAACGTTATCCTGGAGGCCATGGCCTCGGGCGTCCCCGCACTGGTCACCAGCCACGGAGGCCCCCGGGCACTGGTGCAGCCGGGCCGCACCGGATTCGTCGCCACGGACGCGGCCGGCTTCTGCGAAGCAATCCGAACACTGATGCACAATCCGGGCCTTCATTCCGAGATGCGGCAGGCGGCGCAGCTGCAGGCGTGCCGCATGTCATGGGATCGGGTGTTTGATGATGTGTACCAGGCGTACGGTCGGCTGCGCACCGGCCGCTCTGCCGATCCGGAATGGGAGCGCCACGGCAATGGCGGGTCGAGGGACCAATCCAATGCCTTCCTCCTCGGCTGAGGGGAAACGGGAGATCCGCAGCGGGGCCGGCCCGTTCGGCGCCGTGCGGTGCCATGCCTAGAACGGCTGCCGCTATGGGATGTCCCCGGAGCGTCTGTGCGCCGTGCCGCGCAAGGACTTCCGCCTGCCGCTGAGGGCCTCATACCGGCACCTGCTGGAGGCGGACTTCCGGGTGCTGGATGACGCGACCCGCAACGCCGAAAGATTTGAGATTCGATTCGGAAGCTCGGGAACCATGCGGGCCGTGCCGGTCCAGATCCGGTATCAGCCGCACTGGTGGTTCAGAGCTCCGCTGCACCTGGGTCCCGCATCCCCCGGGCTGCACGCCTCTGCTCTGATCACCGCGGTGATCACCTTTTCGGTGGGGGGCTGAACCGCTGGGGAACCGCCACGTTTGCCGGCTCGATGATGGGGGTGCTGCTTACCTGCAGACTGGCGGCCTGGTGTGCGCGAGTTCAACCTGCGCGTGGGCCGTGAGGCTTTTCGATCCTCGACGCTGGGGAGGCCGCCATCCCCCGCGAGTGATGCCGTCGGCTTGCGCGGGTCGGCCCGCATAGGTTCGCGCCGCTGGGCCGCGGAGTTCCCCCTGGCACCTTCTGTCATCAAATAATCACTAGTCTTTCAACTTCTGCTAACAGCCGGTGCCCATATTGACCAAGGCGGTGGCACTACGCCAACGGCCGGATGGACATGCGGTAACCGCCTGGCCATGGATCTCATGCGGACGGCTGCGTATAGAGGTCCGAATGCCCGACCTGCGCTGCATCGGACGGCGCCGGTGGGTCGATTGTCAATTCCGAACATTCTGGTAGGAGGACTATTTTCTATGAATCGCTTCAGAGTAGCCGTAGCCATTCTTGGCCTCGTCGCGCTGGCCTTGCTCCCCTCGTCTCCGTTTGCTCAAAAGACGGGCCAAGGACGCTACCTCGCCGGCGACTTTCACAATCACACAACCTTCAGCGACGGCTCGACCGGAGCGGACGAATTAATCCGCAGGGCCGTTGTCGGCTACGGTCTCGACTGGTTCGCCCAGTCGGGACACGGCGGCAAATGGAGCCGGGATGGCCGCATAGACGATCCACAATACGACGGC
>JACADW010000371.1 GCA_013388445.1 Acidobacteriota bacterium
TGTTACCAGCGATTTGAAGGGGAACCAGTTACAGCGGTTTGAGTGGTGACCACTTCATCTGGGCGCAGTCGTCGGCGCGCCTTGCCCCGCGAGCGGATGACAAGCAATGAGTGACACGCTCGGCACTGCGTCCTGACTGTGCGCTCTATCGATCCTCCCGCGCCGTTTTACTGAGGGGAAGTGCGCTGTTTTTCGTATCGGGGCGGACCGACTCAATCACCAGGTAGAGCTTGTCGGCACTATTGACTTTCCCGAAGGCGCAATAGACCTGGTCGGGCGCAATTTCCTGGGATTTGGTGAAGTCGTAGAGCCGATAGACACGATGGGTGTGGCGGTCCTTCATGACGAAGACAAAACAGGCATGGCACTCCGTCCGCGAAAGCAGGGTGAGGTTGTTGGCGCTGAAGTTGAACATGGCAGAGTTCCCGAAAGCGATTGGGGGCGGGATCGTTGCCGGTCCCACCCCATCCGCAGCGCCGTTGTGGGGTTAGCCCGCCGGACTCCTCCGGTGCTCGGGGTTATCATCACAGCGCGGCGCCTGACCGGAGCCGGCGATCTACTCCTCCTCCTTGGCCGCCGGCGGTTTCTTCGCAGTCCGGACGCTGGGCCCGCCGAGTAGGAAGATCTCGGAGTTCTCGACGAGGCGATCGGCAATGGCCGCGGCGATGGTGGTGTTGAACAGGATGTTGCCCCAGTCGGAAAACGGACTGTTCGTGGTAATTACGGTACTCCGACATTCGGCATGTCGGGTCGAGATGACCTGATAGAACAGGTTCGAGCTGTCCTGGTCCAAGGCCAAATAGCCCAGCTCGTCGACGATCAGGAGTGACGGATCCGTGTATGTTTTGAGCTTGCGGACGAGGGAGTGGTCGACCTGGGAAGCGGCGAGTTGGTTCAGCATGTTTATGGCCGTGGTGAACAGGACCCGGCAGTTGGCCTGGCAGGCTTTCCAGCCAAGGATCTTAGCCAGGAAGGTCTTGCCGGTTCCGGGATTACCGATAAGCACGACGTTGGTGCCCTGCGCGATAAAGTCCAGATCGAGTAAGCGAAGGATTTTGTTCTTGATGTGCATGCGGGACTTGTGGTGGTTGAAGTTGAACGATTCGATGCCGACCTTGGCCTGAAGTTTCGAGAGGCGAAAGCGGCGCTCGATGGACCGCTTCCGTCTTACTTCCAGTTCGATGTCTGCCAGCCACTCGACCGTCTCGGCAGGGCTGAGGTTTCGGGCCGCGGCATCGGCCAGGACATGATCCAGCTCCTGGCACATGCCGGTCAGCTGCAGTTGTTCGAGTTTCTGGTGGAGCTCATTCATGGTTCGTTCCTTTCGGAGAGGATGAAGGCGTCGTATTCGAGGAGAGACAGGGGATCGGTGGCGAGTTCGTTCAGGAGGGGATCCCGCAGTTGGAGTGGTGGCTGCTGCCGGCGGGGATGGCTGTCCTGAAGCAGGATGTTGGCGATGTAGTCGGCTCCGAAGGCGGAGGCGGCTTGGGCTTTGGCGACAGCAGCGGCCACGGCGCCGGGGCCGTAGTGCCGGATCAGGGCCAGCAGTTCGCGGATCTGCCGGGTCAGGGAGCGGTCGGTTGTGGCCAGGCCCCGCAGGTAGGATTCGGCGGCCTCGCCAAGGAATGCGACGAGCCGTTGCTGAGCCTTGGTTCGTTCCGCACCGGGGCGCTCTTGGAGCAGTTCCTTCTCGAAGCGCTCTGCGCCGAAGGTCTGGCCGCGGCGCCAGCAGCGGGCGTAGCGGACCAGTTCGTGCTCGCCGTCGTAGATGGTGACCGACGACGAGTCGGCTTTGAGGGTCAAGCGGCGGCCGGCGTAACGTGCCGGGACGCAATAGCGGTTGCAGTCAAAGCGCACGCGGATGTCCTTGTGGACGCGCACCAGGATGGTGTCGCGATAGTCTGGGTCGAGTTCGGGTAGGGGCTGGAGCGCATCGGCGCGGAAGCGGACATCGGGTTGCTCGCCGGTCTCGGAGTGAGGGCGCTTGTTGGCGATGTTCTCAGTCCACTCGCGAGCCTGACGATTGACATCGGCCAGGTCCTTGAAGCCCCGCAGCGGCCAGAAATTCTGGCGGACGTAGCGGATGCCGCCACGTTCCACCTTGCCTTTTTCCCAGCCGGCTCCCTTGGTGCAAGCCCTCGGGTAGAAATGAGACTCGCGGGCGAAGGCGAGAAAGCGCGGGTTGAAGCGGACGATCCGGCCGTCGCGCTCGGCTACGGCGCTGGCCAGATTGTCGTAGAGACACTCGCGGGCGACCCCGCCCATGAAACGGAAGGCGTGGAGATGACAGCGGACAAAGGTCTCGAATGTCTGGCTGTGGGTGTACTCGAGGTAGAGCCGCCGGCTGTGACACTCGATCAGGCAGAAGGCGTAGAGCTTGCGCTTGTCCCCTTCGTAGTCGAGGACTCCGAAGTGTCCCCAGTCGACCTGGAAGCAATCCCCGGGACTGGACTCGACGCGGACGAAGGCACGGGTGGGCCGAATGGCGTGCCGGAGGGTCTTCAGGTAGACGCGCAGGATGCTGAGCCGGCCTGTGTAGCCAAGGGGCTCAAGCCGTTGGGCAATGACCACCGCACTCGCCTTCGGATCCCTTTCCGCGAACTCGCGGATCACCGGCTTGAAGGGATCCAGCTTCGTCTTCCGGGGCTTGCGAGCGAGGCGGCAGGCTCCAGGAGAGCGCAGGTACTTCTTGATACTCTTGCGGGCCATGTGGAGCTCGCGGGAGATTCTCCGCAGCGACCACTTCTCCTCATGATAGAGCCGATAGATGGTGTTGATCCGCTCGGCGTCCATGACCATGCCAGCACCTCCGTGGCGATGGTCTTTCTATAGGCTGACCGGGCTTCCAAAAACAGCGGGGTGTTCTTTACAAGAGACGCGGGGCCGGACACCGGAGGCGCCAAAGGACTGGAAAATCATGACTTCGGAGATAGCTAAGTTGTTCTTTACAAGATCCTCCAGTTCGGGGCCAGCCAGCCAAACATCGGCAGCTGAATGCTTTAGGTCAAAAGCTAAGTTGTTCTTTACAAGATCGCGCATCCGGTGTCTTCGATCCCTGCGCTTCTGGGAGCGACGGTTGTGATCCACGTATTCAGGGTGCTCGCTGCGATACCGGCGCTGATAGTCGGGATTCCGGTGGCGCCACTTCTGGTTGCTGTCCCGACACACCAATCGGTACTCAGCATCGGTGCGTCGCTTCTCCCGGTGGTAGTCCGTACGCCGACGGAGTTGGCACCTTGGCGAAGAACAGGCGTACTGGCCGGGGTGGAATCGGGAAGGGAGAAAAGGTTTGCCGCAGTAGCGGCACTGGCGGGATTCGGCGGTCATGTCGGAGCTCCCTATGCGATTGGGGCCTCTCATTTTCGACCCGGACAGGAGTCTCTCGATAGCCGGCAGCGCGGACGATTCTCTATATATAGAGTCTGATTATAGAGTTTCTATACCGCCTCCCCGCAGATGTCTTCCTATGAGATGGTCACCTTCTATTTCACCGGAAGTGGGTACCTTTTAAACCGCTGCTAACA
>JACADW010000073.1 GCA_013388445.1 Acidobacteriota bacterium
AGGTTAACCTGTTCGGTGAAGTCGGTCAGCCCGAACTGGCTCTTGTCGAAGATCTCATATCCGACGCGCCCGCTGCGCGCCAGGCCGGAACCTGCAATCTCGAGCCGCAGCTTGTCCAGCTCGGACTTGGGCGCGGCTACGAGGATCGAGGTTCCCTCGACCATGTAGTCCCGCTTCTCCTCCTTGAGCTTGGCGGCGATGGCCTGGGCGTCTTCGGGATTGAGGTCGCGGTAGAGGACTTCGTACTCCACCCGGTTCATGTAATAGACGAGGATTCCGATCGCAGTGAGAGCCATCACCGAAAAGAGAATGATGGTCACCCGCTGCGACTTTTCCAGCCGTGACCAGATCTCCGCGAGCTGGCTGAGGGATTGGCGGTTGCTGGCCATCTACGGTTCTCCCGACTTAAGCGTGCTTCTCAGGGCCCGGGCCCGGCGGACCCTATACCTGCATCCGCATGATCTCCTGGTAGGCCTGAACGATCTTGTTGCGCACCTGCATCATCATCTGGAACGAAAGGTCCGCTTTCTGGACGGCGATCAGTGTCGCGTGCAAGTCCTGCGACTCGCCTGTCATCAATCCCTGAATGGCCCGATCCGATTGTTTCTGTACTTCGTTGACTGCCGAGATAGCCTGCCTGAGCGTATCACCGAAACTGCCCCCCTCGGCAACCCTGGGAAGCTCCCGGGGTCTGGGGATTTCGGGAACCGTGATTCGCGGCTCTATGGGACCAATGATTCCCTGCTTCATGGGCACCTCTACCGGATGATCTCGAGTGTCTTCGCCGCCATTTCTTTTGCCACGTTTGTGGCCTGGAGGTTCGCCTCATAGGAGCGTGTCGTAGAGAGTATGTTGACCATCTCCTCCATGGCGTTGATATTCGGATAGGTCACATAGCCGTCCTTGTCTGCATGGGGGTGACCCGGTTCATATCGCCGGATTGACTCGCCACGGTCGGCAACGACCTCCGAGATCTCCACCGCGCGGACGCCGCTCATTGCCGCTTGGAAGGCAGCCTCGAAGCCCTGCCGGGGTTCCGTGGCGCTGAACACAACGTCCTTCCTGCGGTAGGGCTCTGTACCTGCCGGCCGCGTCGTCTTGGCATTGACAAGGTTGCTGATCAGGACTTCGAGCCTGCGGCGCTGGGCGGCAAGGCCGGAAGCTCCCACTTCAATGGCGGTCATCAGACTCATCAGCCTGACCTCCCTTCCTGGATGGCACTCGCGATTGTTCTGAACCTGCTGCGCAACAGATGCGTGATCATGGCATAGGCGAAGGAGGTCTCTCCCAGCTTCAGCAGCTCCCGGTCTATGTCCACATTGTTGCGATCAGCACGCATGGTCAGCCCTTCGGCTTCGAACACTTCAGGCTCGACGGAGATCGGCGCCCAGCCCATCACTTGCGGGCGATCGGCTGCCCGGCTGCGCATGCGCACCTGGTCACCCGATAGAAGCTCCTGCATGGTGAGCCGGAAATCGACATCTCGGGTGCGATAGCCCGGCGTATCGATATTCGCGATATTGGACGCGACCACCTGCTGGCGCCTGGCGAGGCGGGTCATGTAGGTACCCATCGCCTCCAGTGTCGGATCCTGGAAAAGTCCGACCTTCATGCATTCACCTCCGCAGACTCCTGTGCCAGTCGCGCACCAGACAAGAAGCAAGAGCAGTACCAGATGAGAAAGGCCCGCAAAACCCTGAGGTCCAGCGACTTGCTGCGGTCATAACCTCCAGGACCGTCGAAAACCTTGCATGATGGTGTCAATTCTGTGCTCTGCACTGGGCAAGTTTTGCCGGCCTGTCTTGCAGGCCAAACTCGTTCAGTTTGTTGCGAAGGGTGCGCAGGCTGATCCCCAAGAGCCGGGCGGCCTGTGTGCGGTTGCCACCGGTGCCGTCGAGCGTCCTCTTGATGAGCTGCCGTTCCATCTCGCGCATCGTCGTCCCGAGAGGAAGCGCGTCCATTCCGCAAGAGTCATCCTTGCCAGCTTCGCACGCTCCGGACTCCCGGAGGGGAAGGTCCTCTGCAGTGATCGACGGTCCCGAAGACAGGGCCAGCGCCCGTTGTATGACGTTTTCCAGCTCCCTCACATTGCCTGGCCACCGATGACGTTTGAGCCGGTCAAGGGCCTGTGCGTTGCAGCGCGACCCTTCCTTACCGAAGGCTGTTCCGTACTTCTTGCAGAAGAAGTCCGCAAGCAGGGGAATGTCGACAGGCCGTTCCCGCAGGGGAGGTATCGTCAGGCGTACGACATTGAGCCTGTAGTAAAGATCCTCACGGAAGATGCCCTGTCGCACGAGGGTCTCGAGGTCCCGGTTGGTCGTAGCGATCACCCGGACGTCGATTTTTACGGGGTCCTTTCCGCCGATGCGGTCCACCTCCTTTTCCTGGAGGACGCGCAGCAACTTCGCCTGCAGAATCGGGGCCATCTCGCCGATCTCGTCCAGCAGGAGCGTGCCCCGGTGGGCCAATTCAAACTTGCCGGGCTTGGATACGGAAGCGCCGGTAAACGCCCCCTTGTCGAAGCCGAAGAGTTCGCTCTCGAGCAGGTTCTCCGGCAGCGCGGCGCAGTTCACGGCCACAAGAGGGCCGCTGGCACGAGGACTGCTCTGGTGAATGAGCCTGGCCAGCAGTTCCTTCCCGGTGCCGCTCTCTGCCTCGATCAGCACAGTGGTGCTGATGCCGGCACACTTGCGGGCGCTTTCGAGGACCTGCGAGAACCGGGGGTCCTGCGTGACGATCTCGTGGGAAACGCGGTCCTCGCCGCTTCCGCACGCGATCAGCGCGCGTCGCACGACCTGTTCCAGCGATTCCGATGAGAAGGGTTTGAGCAGGTAATCGAAGGCCCCGTGTTTCATGGCCGCCACCGCATTCTCGATGGTGCCATAGGCGGTCAGGAGGATCACAGGTGTGCCGGGAGACGTCGCGCGCACCTTCTTGAGAAGATCCAGGCCGCTGACTTCCGGCATCCGCATGTCGGTGATCAGAAGCCTGAAGAATCTCTCCCGCATGCGACAGAGGGCCTCGACGCCGCTGGCGGCGGTCGTGACCTGGTAGTTCTTCCTGCGCAGCGTCTCCTGGATCGCGATGAGCATCTGCGGCTCGTCATCGACCACGAGTATCTCATCCGACATCTGGCACTCCCGTCTAGGCCGCGTTCGGGATTTCTCCCACCTTCTGGAAGGCAATGGTGAAAACGGTACCCTTGTTGACCTCGCTGGCCACGGTGATGATTCCGGCGTGTTGTTCCACGATCTGGTGGACGACGGAGAGTCCGAGCCCGCTTCCGTTTTTGTTGGTCGTGAAGAAGGGGTCGAAGATTCGTCCCAGGTTCTCCGGGGCAATCCCCAGGCCCGTGTCCTCGATGCTCAGTTCCATGCGCCCCGATTGAGTGTTGTCAAGGCGAGAAGTCAGGTCCCGGGTCCTGAGAATCAAGGAGCCGCGCGACGGCATCGCCTGCACGGAATTCTGCACGAGGTTCAGTATCATCTGCTTCAAGAGCTCACGGTCTCCTCGGATCGTGGGGTGCGTGGCTTCAAGGTGCACCTGAACCTGAATGTCCCGCTGCGATGTGATCGGCTCCATGAAACTCAGGATCTCGCGGACGATCTGGTGAAGATCAACGCCCGTAAAGGTCGGCGTGAGCGGGTTTGCGAAGTGCAGCATGTTCGACACAATATTGTTAAGCGAGCGGCTCCCGATGCGTATGTTGGAAGCCCAGCGGGAGGGGTCGGTGTCCCGAGGCAGCTCGTTTTCCAGCAGGGAGGCAAACAGTTCGATGCTGCCAAGGGGGTTCCGTATCTCATGCGCCAGTTCGACGGCCATCTCTCCCATGGCGGAGAGTCTCTCGCCCCGCTTGTTCTGCTCTTCAAGCGCCTTGATCTGCGTCACATCCCGGATGATATGCAGCGTGCCGATGTGCGATCCCGCCGAATCCATGAGAGGAGTCCCTGAGAGAGCGAGAATTCGCTTCTGTCCGTGGATTTCGTGTGCGATCTCCGTTTCTCCGGACGCACCGGCGGGCGAATGAGGGTTCATGAAGCATTCGCGGAGTGTCCTGTTTCTCACATGGCGAGCTCGGGGCCGGGCCCGGTTCGGCCTGACCTCGGGCTCGCCAAGCAGGGCGGCTGCAACGGGATTGCAGAGCGTCACGTTTCCCCTCGTATCCAGTACCATCACTCCGCAGGGAAGATGCTCGAGAATCCTGCGGAGGTAGTTCCGAGCCTCGGCGCGTTCCCTCAAACTCCTCTTGAGCTGGCGGTTCCGGACCTCAAGCTCTTCGGACAATCGCTCGGCGCGTTCTTTCAACTGCTCGAAAGCCGATTCCAGGGAGGTCGATACGCGGGTAAAGGTTTCGAAGGCCTCCAGCAGGAGGCCTGCCTCGCCGGCAGACGCAGACGTCTGCGCCTGCACCTGAGGGGATGAGGCGGCAGGGACATTCCCTCCCGCTGCCAACGATCCGGTCGTCGCGCCACTCCTCATCTCATCCATGTCTCCGGCCACCAGGCTCGTGCGCCTCCACGATCAGGCAATGCTCGTGCCAGTCGCCGCCCGGAACGAGACTCGCTCACGGGTGCCCTGCAAGTCTCTGCACGGCAAATACTTAGGTGACAACCCAGCAGGTTGCGAACCGGCGGCTCGCCCGGATCCGGTATCCGAGATATGTCAAAGCCTTGACATTAACAGTGACGTCCCGTGGTCCTTCCGGAGGGTTGACCCGGGCGCGAGACCCGCGACGGTCCGCTGTAACGGGTGTCTGTGCGTTTCCGAGGTCACGACTCTGATGAGTAGCCCGAGCCGCTTGACCCGTCGTCTCGGTGGTATCGGATAAGGTCGGACTGTGGGGAGCCCTTGGCTTGAGCTGGACTGCGACCCGAAGCGTTCGCCGTGTACCGCCCCGCCTGAAGGCGAGGGACTTCGCCGATCTCCGAACGGGGACATTAACGGAGACATCGGCAGGAAAATTGCGCGAAGCTGGTTAAGCAAACTGGGGCCGCGTGGCGGGCCGGATCCCCTGGAGCGAAAGGAAGGAGGTCAGGGGCAGGCATTCTCCGAGTCGCCTGTTTCCAGGAGCGGGCCGCAAGCTGGCAGCTGGCGGGCGTCTTCGGGAGTCTGCCCCGCACTCAGGCTCCAGGCCAGAAGCTGGTTCAGCTTGCGTTGAAGATCGGCAAGCTGGTGGAGGATCTCGTTCTGAAACCCAGCCGCTTCAACGCGTTCGGACTCGAGCCGATGTACTTCTTGGTGCAGTTCCTGGATTCGCAGCGAGAGCCTGTCGTTCTCTTTGGACAGGAGCACACGCTGGATCATGTTGCGGACCTGCACGCCTAACTGGTCGAGAGTGAAGGGCTTGGTGATGTAGTCATGCGCACCAAGGCGGATGGCGTCGATCGCCGTTTCGAGGGACGCATATCCGGTGATGATGGAGACCAGAGTGTCGGGCTTGCGGGCGTGCGCGGCCCGGAGAACCTCGAGGCCGCTCCCATCGGGCAGCCGAAGATCTGTCAGCACAAGATCAAAGGGATCGCCCTCCGCGCGCAGGAGACGCTGGGCCTCAGCCAGGCTGGCAGCCGCACGGACACTGACGCTCATCCGTCCGATGAACTCAAGGAGCACCGACCGCATGTCCTCGTCGTCGTCCACAATCAGCATCCGGACAGGATTGGCCGTCATGATTATCAAGTATCGGCCGGCGCGGCCCGACCTTTATATAGTTGCTTCGCCCGGCGCGTCCGTGTGATTCAACCGGATTGGGTCTCATGTCCGAAAGCCAAGATTACGTCATGAATCACAATTTGTTGACATTCAAAGTCAATCGGAATTATGATGTGCCCGAATGTTGACGCTTTTCTGACACTGCCATAAACCTTCTGAGGACTGGAGGGGCGATGAGGGCTGAGTCGAATGACGACATCAAGATACTCGTAGCGGACGACGAGGAGTCTGTGCGGGACGTCGTCCGTCAGACGCTCGAGGAGGAGGGATACATCGTGCACGAGGCCCGTGACGGGAACGAGGCTGTGCAGGCGATAGCCCGATACCCGTACAACGTGGTTCTCACGGATCTCAAGATGCCGGGAATCGGGGGCGACCAGGTCCTTGATGAGGTGAGGTCGATCTCGCCCGATACAGCCGTTATTATCATCACGGCTCATGGCTCGACCGGCTTGGCCGTCAATCTTATGCATCGGGGAGCAGCGTGGTATATCGAGAAGCCCTTCGACATATGCGATCTGCGGGTACGTGTCGCGAAGTGCGTGCAGGAGCAGCGGCTGAGGTCTGAGAACACGATGCTTCGTTCCGAGCTGCGCCACAGGTATCAGACCTCGAAGCTGATCGGGAACAGCCCGGCCATGCAGCAGATCCACCGGATGGTAGCCCTGGTGGCGGACAAGACGAGCACGGTGTTGATTACGGGAGAGACAGGCACGGGGAAGGAACTAGTCGCCCGCGCCATTCACTATGACGGGCCGCGCGGGAATCAGCCGCTCGTGTGTGTGAACTGCGGCGGAATTCCGGGGAATCTCCTGGAGGATGAACTCTTCGGACACGTCAGGGGGGCATTTACCGGAGCGCACCAGCACCGTATAGGTCGTTTCGAGCTGGCAAATCACGGAACGCTTTTCCTCGACGAGATCGGCACGATGCCCCTCGATCTCCAGGTGAAGCTGCTCCGCGTGCTGCAGGACCGCGAGTTCCAGAAGCTCGGCGGCACGGCGACGATCAAGGTCGACGTGCGCATCATCGCGGCGACGAATGTGGATCTCACGGAGAAGATACGGAAGGGCGAGTTCAGGGAGGACCTGTACTACCGCCTTAACGTCATTCCAATCCACGTACCGCCGCTGAGGCAGCGGCGCGAGGACATAGAGCCTCTGGTTCTGCATTTTGTTAGGAATTTCTGCATCCAGCAACACCTGCCCCAGAAGCAGGTTTCGGAGACGGCCATGAAGCATCTGGTCGCCTTTGACTGGCCCGGCAACGTACGCCAGGTGGAGAATGCCGTGGAGATGGCCGTGGCCCTGTCCGGGGACCGGCTGCTGCTCGATCTTGCAGACTTCCCGATGGTGGAGTGCGCGTCTTCCGGCGAACCTGTGCCGCAGAGCATTGATATTCCGGAGGACGGCTCGATTTCAACTCCGTCGTTTCCAGCCTCGAGCGTCAGCTCATCCTCCGCAGCCTGCAAGCCACGGGCGGCAACAAGAAACGCGCGGCATCCCTGCTCCGTCTCAAGCGGACGACCTTTGTCGAGAAGTTGAAGCGCATCGGCGAAGCCGCCTCTGACCCAGAGTCCATGTCCGCTTGACGCATGGGGCCGGCCGCAGGCCGGGCTGGCTCCGGCAACGCCCTTTATCGCCCCTGGCGCCTGGTTCGGTGGAATGACCTGTTACGGCCAGCATCCTGCGGTGACCAGCGGGCCGCGGCACGACTGGCGGACTCCTTTGCTTTTCCGCCCGATACCTGTCCTTACCGGAGCAGGGTCTTCGCGCGGAGGATCCGATCAACTCGCGAATTATTCTCCGCGGCATCTCGGGCCCGATGCATAATCAGCATTCGCCCAGATGCCGCCCGGCGAATGGCAGGAAGGCGTGGGGCCTGCTTGGTGCGACATCAGGGACACACTGCCGTGCGCGGGAGCGACGGCCCGCGGGAGTGCAGGTTCCGTTCCGAAACGAGGAGGTGCCGTCATGAGACCGAAGAGACTCTGGGGCGGACGTTTCGCGGCGGAAGAAGATCCGCTCTTCGCCGAGTTCAACGCCTCGCTGCGGTTTGACCGCGAACTGATCGAAGCGGACGTGCAGGGGAGCATCGCCTATGCGCGCGCCCTGGAGCGCGCCGGCGTCGTGACGGCACGTGAAAAGGCAAGGCTCATCGCCGGTCTGAAAACGATCCTCAAGGACCATCATAACGAGCCGGCGAGGATCGTGCGCAGCAGCGCCGAAGATGTCCATACATACGTGGAAAACGCTCTGGCCGAAAAGGTCGGCTCGCTCGCCCTGAAGCTTCACACCGGCAGGAGCCGCAATGACCAGGTGGCTACGGACATGCGGCTCTATCTCATGGCGAGATGCGAGGAGATCGAGGCGCAACTCGCCGGGCTGCTTCGGGCGCTGGCCGCGGCCGCCCGGCGCTGTCATATGGTCATTCTTCCAGGCTACACCCATCTGCAGGGCGCCCAGCCCGTTCTCCTGTCCCATTATCTCCTCGCTTACGGGGAGATGTTCCTGCGCGACCGGGAGAGACTCAGGAAGGCCGTCGAGAGGATGGACGTATGTCCTCTGGGATCAGGCGCGCTCGCCGGGACACCCTATCGGGTGCGCCGCGAAGCACTGGCCCGGGAACTGGGTTTCTCGCGCATTTCGGAAAACAGCCTGGATGCTGTTTCGGACCGGGATTTCGTCATCGACTTTCTTCATTTTGCCTCCGTGCTGATGATGCACTTCAGTCGTATGGCGGAGGACCTGATCATCTACAGTTCCGCGGAATTCGGCTTCGTGCAGATGTCCGACAGCGTGGCCTCCGGCAGCAGTCTCATGCCGCAAAAGAAGAACCCCGATGCGCTCGAACTCGTCCGGGGGAAGACCGGCCGGGTCTACGGCCACCTGATGGCCATGCTCTCGACGATGAAGGGTCAACCGCTCGCGTACAACAAGGACCTTCAGGAAGACAAGGAGGGCCTGTTTGACACGATACAGACCGTCACCTCCTGTATCCCGATGCTCCGGCGCGTTCTGGAAACCATGTCGGTCGATCCCGAACGGATGCGGGCTCAGGCCGAAAGCGGGTATCTGAATGCAACAGAGGTGGCCGACTACCTTGTGGCCCGGAACATACCGTTCCGGGAGGCCCACCACGCTGCCGGCCGGATCGTCCGCAGGGCAATGGAACTGGGGGTTCTCCTGAAGGATCTTCCCATCGACGAGTACCGCCGCATCTCGCCCCTGTTCTCAGAGGATGTCTATTCCTGGCTCGATCTGGAGAACCTCGTGGGCCGGCGCATCGAGAGAGGAGGAACGGCGCCACGACAGGTCGGGGAGGCACTAAGGCGCTTTGTCAGGAAGATCGGCCGCACGACGCCGCGGCGAAGCCGCCCGGCATCGCGACCTGGACTTCAACGTGGACTTAGGCGTCGACCCGACCGCTAAGGTCCGAAATAACCCCGGCAGGCGCGCGACTTGGAGGACCACACTCCGCTGCTAGCAGGTCCACGTCGCGGTCCAAGCACAGAATGAAGGACTCCGGAGTCTCGCGTCAGTAACCATGCTAGTCCTCGAGATAGGTGTAGGCGTCAAGCGTCTTCTCGTAGGCATCCACGAGCTTCTCCCTTTCCTCTGCGGACATTCGACCCTCGTCTTCGGCCTTCTCTACCGCCTTTCGAAAACCCTCCAAAACATCCGGCATCGCATAGCCGGCTGTGGCGAGCACATGCGCCAGGGACGCGCCCCTGACAACTTTGTCCAGGTGCGGCCGGCCAGCCTCATCCACGAGAAAATGGGCTTCGTTCGCGGATCCGAGCAGGTTGTGATTCATGCCCAGCGATTCCTGGTAAGCGCCGACCAGCGGGATGGCGAGGTAATAGGGTTCGGAGTTGACTTCGTGAAGCTCAAGGGCCTGCTTGACGTCGCGCAGGTCGACGAACTTGTCGATCTGCCCGTCGGAATCGCATGTGATGTCGCAGAGCGTTGCGCGTTCCGTCGGCTCCTCATTCAAACGCGCGACCGGAATGATCGGAAACAACTGGTCCAGCGCCCAGGTGTCGGGAGCCGACTGGAAGACAGAGAAATTGCAGATGTACTTGCTGGCGAGGATGTTCTCGAGATCGGCGAATTCTTCGGGACGCGCCTTCAGCGATCGCGAGAACTTGATGGCCTTGCGGCAGATCTGCCAGAAGAGCCACTCCCCCTGCGCCCGGTTCTGAAGGTTGAGATAGCCGAGATTGAAGAGCGACTGCAGTTCCTCCCTGTGCTGCAGGGCGTCGTGGTAGTACTCGATGAAGTTTTTCGGGTTGATGTCCTTGTACAGGTCCATCATCTCGCGCACGACCTCGGAATCGACCCTGGAGGGATCGATCTCCGATCCGCCCAGGCCCGGATTGAGCCTGCGGATGACGTTCATCACAAAGACCGCATGGTAGGCGGTTACAGCACGTCCGCTCTCGGTGACGATCGTCGGTTGCGGCACATTTTCCGACTGGCAGATTTCGTTGATCGTGTAGACGATGTCGTTGGTGAATTCCTGAACGCTGTAGTTGACGCTGAAGTCCGATGCCGTCCGGCTCCCGTCGTAGTCCACGCCCAGCCCGCCCCCGACGTTGAGATACTCGACGTGATAACCCATCTTGTAGACCTTGGCATAGACCCGCGCCGCTTCCTTGATCGCGCTCTTGATCCTGCGGATGTCCGTGATCTGCGACCCGATGTGGAAGTGAAGCATCTTGATCTGGCGCGCCATCTGGTGCTCGTTTGCCAGCCTCAGGCAGTCGAGCAGCTGGATCGTGTTGATCCCGAACTTCGAGGTCTCGCCGCCTGATTCCTCCCATTTCCCCGCGCCGCGGGAGAACACGCGGACTCTTATGCCGAGATTCGGGCGGATCCCGAGCGCGGTCGACATCTCGTCCGCCTTGGGGAGATCGGAGACCTCCTCCAGGACGATAACAGGGTTCTTGCCCGTCTTGGAGGACTGGATCGCCCACTCGAGGTATCGCCGGTCCTTAACGCCGTTGCAGACGAGCAGGGCGTTCGGATGGAGCGTCAGGGTGAGCGCCGCGGCAAGCTCGGCCTTCGTGCCGACCTCGAGCCCATACTCGTACCGGTATCCCGAAGCCATCAACCGCTCCACGACGCTCCGCCTCTGATTGACCTTCATCGGGAAGACGCCGCGGTGCTTTGCCGGATAGTTGAACTCGGCGATGGAATTCCTGAAAGCCTCGTGGAATTCCTTGATCTGAGTATCGAGTATCTGCGGGAACCTCAGGAGGGCCGGAAACGAGACCTTCCGCTGGACGAGCGTCTGGATCAGGGCGGCCACTTCGACTCCGACCAGGGGGTTGCGCGTTGGATGGACGGTCAGGCATCCCTGCTCGCTGACTCCAAAATAGCCTGCTCCCCAATTGGAGACGCCGTATATGCGGTTGGGAATCTCGCTGGGAGATAGACGAAGCGCCTGAGTCTGTTCTTTCATTCGTCCACCGCCTCCCCTCGGATCGAGTGGGTGCGAAAAGTATCAGACCGGGCGATGGAAATCAACCTGCAGCGGCATGGCCGCATCCCAGAACGGGTTTCATGCCGCAGACGCTGAGTCCCCGGAGACTGCAAAGCCCATGGGGCCCGTGCGCGAGGGAGCCTCCGACGGAGACCCGTCCGGATCGCCACAGATACGGAGCACCCTCTGCCTGTCGCTTGCATTGCGAGCGGAATCAGCACGAGTCCGTACCGGCCTGCATGTATTTCAGGCCTCGCGGCCAGCCACAGATCCGAGTGGGAGGAGTGGCCGTCGGGCCACCCTCCTGTTTGCGCTTCGGCTTGCGGGCGCAAGGTCGCATGAGGAGGGTCGGGGCGTCAGGACTTCACGCGCTCGAGATACTTGCCTTCGCCGGTGTCTACGCGGATGACTTCGCCTTCATTGATGAAGGGGGGCACCTGAATGACCAGCCCGGTCTCGAGTGTCGCCGGCTTGTTGACGTTGCTCACCGTTGCGCCGCGCAGCGCGGGCTCGGTGGAAACCACCTTCAGCTCGACCGATGCGGGCAGCTCGACTCCGATCGGTTTTCCCCCGTGGTACTCCACCTTGATCCTGATGTTGGGCGTCATGTAAGGAATGGCGTCCTCCAGCATGTCGGCCGGGAGGCGAACCTGCTCGAACGTCTCGGTGTTCATGAAGTGGTAGTCCGACCCGTCCGAGTATAGATACTCCATCTCGTGCGTTTCCAGGTAAGCCTGTTCCACCCGGTCCTCCGAACGGAAACGGTGTTCGATGATGGATCCGGTCTTGATGGATTTCAGCTTTGTCTGGACCATACCCCGCCAGTTGCCGGGGGTGATATGCTGGAGAGAGAATACCCTGTAGAGCTCGTTGTTCAGCTTGATGGTCATGCCGCGTTTTACTTGCGTTGCCTGTATCATGGCTGCCTGCCTCGATGCGCACAACTGTGCGAAACGGCGCGTGCGCGCGGATCAGCGGTCGACGCTGCGCGATGCCGGTATGTTCTTGGAGACCCCGGCGGATCTGGAC
>JACADW010000356.1 GCA_013388445.1 Acidobacteriota bacterium
CGCTCATCCCACCGAAGAGCCGTCACGCCATGTTCAGGATGAACAGCAAAGCGACCACTGCGCGGCGCCTAGAGAAAGAACGCCAGGACGATCACGCCCATCCATGCTGCCAGCCACCATTGCAGCTCGGTGAGCGCCAGGATAAGAACCAACCCTGCCGAGAAGATTACCCGGCTGATGTAGTAACACCTCATTCCGATCACAATTTACCTCTAGAATCCTCCAGCCAAAAGATATCCCCACGCGAGACGCCCGGCGCCTGGGCAATTTCGAGCGCCAGTTTTACAGAAGGGACGAATTTCTCTAAATGGCAGTGATGGTCTGGCGCGTCACGCCTGCCAGGTCGGCAAGAGCTTCCAGGATGAGCTGTTCTTGGAGACGAACCTCCCTCAAGCGATTGCGCAGTAACCTGGTCAGCCCTATGTAAAGTTCGGTTTACCTCCTAGCATGGTCTATACAGGATGTCAAATACGTCTAACATCAAGGATTTTGTCGGCATTCCTTGACCAGCATATCAAATGGATTAGAATTAAAGCGCGGGCCGGTGGCGGAATGGCAGACGCAGTGGACTTAAAATCCACCGGGGCGACCCGTGTGGGTTCGAATCCCACCCGGCCTACCATTCGCATGCTCAGCAGATGAGGGCTTGCTCCCTGTCTTGGCTGAGCTTTTCTGTATCATCCAGCCCCATCATCTTGGTATTGCAATACTCTCGAAAACCGCTATAATACGCCGAATATCCCCATTAGAGAGTCAGATTTATGCCCACGTTCGCCATAAAACCCGATAAGCCGATCCCTGTCGCCGTTCTCGGCGCTACTGGGGCAGTGGGACAGCGTTTCGTGCAGCTCCTAGATGGTCATCCATGGTTTCAGCCGGTCGCCCTGGCTGGCTCAGAACGAGCGATTGGACAGACCTACGCCCAGGCTTGCCGCTGGCTGCTGCCTACCCCAATGCCTGCCTGGGCGGCTGAGATGATCGTGGTCCCGCATGACCCTGAAGCGATTGAGGCGCGCATCGCCTTCTCCGCCCTGCCAGCCAGCGCCGCATTTGAGCTGGAGCCAGCCTTTGCCCGGAGTGGCTTCGCCGTGTGCTCGAACGCCTCTGCTTTCCGCAACGCCGCCGACGTGCCGCTCGTTTTACCCGAAGTGAACCCGGACCACACCTCATTGATTGAAACTCAGCGTCGGCAACGCGGTTGGAAGGGTTTCATTGTGACCAACCCCAATTGCACCCTCACGGGTTTGACGATCGTCCTGAAAGCTCTGCTGGATCGTTTCGGCGTGGAGCGCCTGCTGGTTGTCTCCATGCAGGCGGTCTCTGGCGCAGGCTACCCCGGCATCGCCTCGCTCGACATCCTCGGCAACGTCATCCCCTTCATTGACGGAGAAGAAGACAAGATTGAAAGCGAGCCGCGCAAGATCCTCGGCAGCTTACAGGAAGGCACGATACAACCGGCAAATCTGCAGATCAGCGCCCATGCCAACCGCGTCCCCGTCCTGGATGGTCATCTGGTCTGCCTGAGCGTCCAGCTCAGCCAGGAGGCAAGGCTGGAAGATGTTGCGCAGGCTCTAAGCAGTTTTCAGGCGCCGTCAATTTCCCGCCATCTGCCGTCAGCGCCAGAAACGCCTATCCGCCTGATGGAGAAACCAGATCGTCCGCAACCGCGACTGGATCTGATGAGCGGCAACGGCATGACCACGGTGGTTGGACGCCTGCGCCCAGACCCACTATTGGGCTGGAAGATGGCGATCCTCTCGCACAACACCATTCGCGGCGCCGCCGGCGCATCGATCTACAACGCCGAATTGCTCGTCCAACAGGGCTATATCGCCTGACCCTAGTGTAACGTCGCTTGGAGAAGATAAAAAAATCCTGCCGCCTCCTCACGGCAGGATTCCCTGTTTTTGCTTCGCCTGTCTTTCGACGGCGATGTGCATCCAGATTTAGCGATGCAGTGCCAGCGCCACACAGACCGGCAAGCCAAGCAAAGGCACCAATACAAGCAGCGGAACGCTATCCAGGGTTACCCCTACCGCCATTAACACCACAAGCAGCGCCAGGCTGGCTAACAGCACCGCCGGCAAGCGGCGGATCCACGGTCTTTGGGCGTAGGTATCGATCTCCGGCGGTTGCAGCACAACGTTGATACGCGCTGCTCTCCAGGTACTCTTCCGTCCTAAGTCTGGCGCTTGCAGGAGGTTACTTCTCATTGAATCTTGCTCCCCACTGGTTCTTTAACCAAATCATGTTTCAGATGTAAAAACGACGGAAACTTTCCGTCGTTTCTCAGAAAAACTTACATATCTGTTAGTTCAATGACATCTATCGATAAAACAAATACACGAATGGCTCGCCGCGCATTCGTGTATTCGTGGAACCTTACCTGGCTCCATCTCGATTGGCAGGGTCCCCTATGCCCCACGCCTCCGGCGGGGCAGACAAAGCCCTGCCCTGGGTAATCCAGCCTGATTGTTAAATGCGGACAAGGGTGAGTTTGAATTACGCCCCGTGACAGAATGAACCATCAATGCTAACTCACCCTTGTCCTGTCTCCCCCTGAAAAATGACACTCGCCCAAGTGTCATTTAGAAAAACGCTGAGACAATTCGCCTGTTACAGTTTTCCGAACTTTTAACATACCTGTCAGAAATTTATATGGTTATCAGAAATTTGTCAGCAATTTCACGAAACAACTCAAATCATCCGACACCCCTTCAGCTCATCTCGCAACGCGCAAAATAATCTGAGGCTTTTCTTTAGGATCGGTGATCTCCGGCAGCGGCAATGGCGTATAGCTGGCTTGGCTGCCAATGCTACCGATGAGCACGTAATAGAGCTCGGTTACGCTGCTCCCTGCGAGGCTGCGATCCTGGAAGGCAAATGCCAGATAAGTGCCATCCGGGCTGAAAACCGGGTCACGATAGCAACACGCCCCAGCAATTGGATCAACCTTGGGAGTGGTTTTCTTGCTATCGGTATTATACAGGTAGAGATGCCCGAAGCCATCATTGCGCACATTGCTGTTCAGCGCAAACAGCGCCCCGCCATCCCAGGTGAAAGTCTGGATCACCGGGTTCTTATCATAGCCATCCAATTCGAAACGCGGCGGTGGAAAATTGTCCAACGCCTTTGGGTTTGGAATACAGGCATCCACATGAAATAGTTGGATAACGCTA
>JACADW010000043.1 GCA_013388445.1 Acidobacteriota bacterium
CTGCACCGGTTAGGACTCGAGCTCCCCGATGCGGTTTTCCCGTCTCCGGAAATGCGGCTCTACAATCTGCTGGCCGGATCGGACGCGGATGGAGCTCACTCCCGTTACAACTCACTGATCAGGAGGCTCGTCAGTTACGAGCATGCTCGGGAATGCGCAAGGTAGCCGATGCAGCGAGGATCTGGAGGCTCATGCGGGCGCTGGGCGCCGAGGCGGATAGCGACGGCAGAATCTATTTCACCGGGGGCGCGACGGCTGTGCTGCTGGAGTGGCGGACGAGCACGATCGATGTTGACATCAAGATGGTCCCCGAGAGCGACCGGCTGCTTCGCGCGATACCGCGGCTGAAGGAAGAACTCGAAATCAACGTCGAGCTTGCCTCTCCGGCGGATTTTATCCCTGAACTGGAGGGCTGGCAGGAGCGCAGCCGATTCATTGCGCAGGAGGGGAGATTGTCGTTTCACCATTATGACTTCTATGCCCAGGCGCTGGCGAAGATCGAGCGCGGGCATACGCAGGATGTCGCGGATGTTCACGACATGCTGCTACGCGGGCTGGTGAATCCCGATGTGCTGCTTACTCACTTCGCTTCTATAGAGCCGCGGCTCTACCGGTACCCGGCAATCGATCCGCCCACATTCCGGAGGGCGGTGGAAGCCATGCTTCAGGTATGACTTCTCCGCGGCAAGTTCGATTCACAGCCCTGTTGGTCATATCAGGCCTGGCTGCTGACACGGTCAGGATCGGAGGAGGAAGCGATGGATTTGAGCCGACGGGAATTGCTTGTGACGGCGTTTGCCGGCGCGACGGCCGGTGGGATGACCTTGGGGAGTATGCCGACGGTGCAGATCGGCCGGTGGACCTTCTCGCGCCTCATTGTGGGAGGGAATCCAGTCAGCGGCAACTCCCACGTCTCGGGCCGGCTCAGCCGGGAGATGACAGACTACTTCACCGCTGCGCGGGTCAAGCAGCTTCTATCGGATTGCGAAGCCGCAGGCATCAATACCTGGCAGTCCCGCGGCGACCGGCACATCATGCGGCTGCTTCATGAATACCGGCTCGAGGGAGGGAAGATCCAATGGATTGCCCAGACGGCCTCCGAGCACGCCGACATCCCCCGCAACATCGCGGCCATCGCCGACATGAAACCGGCCGGCATTTATCATCACGGCAGCGCGACCGACAGGTTCTGGCAGGCGGGCAAGATCGAAGAGGCGCGCGAGATGCTGAAGGTCATCCGCCAGACCGGCGTTCTGGTGGGGCTCGGGACGCACATCCCGGAGGTGATCGACTACGCCGAGTCGAAGGGCTGGGACCTTGATTTCTATATGACCTGCTTGTACAACCTCAGCCGGAGCAGGCAGGAGGCCGAAAGGCTCGCGGGGCGGCCGGTTGATGGCGAGCTCTTCTGGGACCCGGACCGCGAAGAGATGCTGAACCGTGTCCGGCAGACGCCCAAACCATGCCTGATCTTCAAGGTCTACGGTGCCGGCCGGCACTGCGACACGAAGGAGCGCATGAAGTCCGCACTGCGGCTGGCCGCAGGCTACGCCAAGCCGAAGGATTGCTTCGTGATAGGGATGTTTCCCAAGTACACGGAGCAGGTCCGTGAGAACTGCCGCCTGGTTGCCGAGGCATTTTTCGCGACGGGAGGGACGCGCGGCGGCACACGTGCGGGAGAACCGAGCGCCTGAGCTCCGCGGCGACCAGGCTCCTGCTGGCCGCGGTATGACAGCCGATCCGAGACCTAAAGAAGGATTGCCAAACCGGAAGCCGACTGATAGGCGAGCCGGAGATCCTTGAACTGCCGCGCTGGAGTCTGCCTCCTAGAAAGACTCGAGTCGGCTGCGGTCATCGCTTCCTCGAGGGAATTCCTTACTTCGGCAGCAGGAGACGCTCTATCGCGCCTCAGCACGCGACAATCCTGAGCCATACCTTCCGCGTGCGCGGACCGTCGAATTCCGCGAAAAAGATACCCTGCCAAGTGCCGAGCTTGACCTGGCCGGCTGAGACAAAGACAATCTGCGAGGTTCCGACCAGGCTCGACTTGATGTGAGCAGCGGCGTTTCCCTCCGAATGCTCGTAATGGTCCCGCCAAGGAACGATCTTTTCCAGTTCTCTGAGGATATCTGAGCGCACCGTCGGATCCGCATTCTCATTGATCGTCACACCGGCGGTCGTGTGCGGCACGAAAATGCAGCACACGCCCTCCCGGATCCCGGACTGCGAGACGGCTCTCTGCACCTGGCCGGTGATGTCGACGAGGCAGGAGTGGGACGGGGTACGGACTTCGATCTGCTGCACCATAGACTGCCCTCCGACCGGGATTGCAGGAACGTTTCCAGCCTGGCGCCCCGGTTCTGCATCTGACGCGGCTGCTCGGCAAAGTGCGACCGCGGAGCTCCTCGTGCGCCCGCGATGCCAAGTCAGGATGACCATGCTACCGGATTGCGAGAGGAGCAGGCCAAAAAATCTTCGCTCAAAGACAGCGGGCGGGGTTTGTAGAGGGTGGTGAGGCATGCTCTACCGGGTACAGTCGGCGGCCGTTTTTGGAATCCGCGCCTACCCCATCTCGGTCGAGGTCGATCTGAGCAGCGGAGAGAAGCTCAACATGATGACGGTCGGCCTCCCGGACACTGCGGTCAGGGAAAGCAGCCAGCGTGTCAGGGCAGCGCTGCGCAACTGCGGATACGATCTGCCGGCCCAGCACATCACCATCAACCTGGCTCCAGCCGATGTCAGGAAGGAGGGATCCGGCTTTGACCTTCCCGTAGCCATCGGCATCCTCGGCGCATCCGGATTCGTCCACAGCAAGAGCCTGGCCGGGATACTGTTCCTTGGCGAGCTCTCGCTGGACGGGTCCGTGCGTCCGGTGAAGGGGGCCCTGCCCATGGCCGTGATGGCGCGCGAGGAGGGCCTTAACCGGCTGGTCGTGCCTGAAGCCAATGCCCGGGAGGCTGCGGTCGTCGACGGCGTCTCCACCTATGCCGTGCGCTCGCTGCCTCAGGTGGTGGAGCTTCTGAATGGGCGGCAGCCATGGATCCCGCTGGTTGTGGATCGCGAACAGCTGCTGGTCCAGAACAGCCACTACGAGGCGGATTTCAGGGACGTCAAAGGCCAGTATCAGGCCAAACGGGCGATCGAGATCGCGACCGCGGGCGGGCACAACATCCTCCTCATCGGGCCCCCGGGATCGGGAAAGACGATGCTGGCGCGGCGCATTCCCACGATCATGCCTCCGATGAGCTTCGACGAAGCGATCGAGACCACCAAGATCCACTCCGTCGCCGGGTTGCTCTCCGAAAAGAAGGGGCTGATCGGCACACGTCCTTTCCGGGCGCCGCACCACACGATCTCCAACGCCGGGCTCATCGGGGGCGGCCCGATACCCAGGCCCGGAGAGGTCAGCCTTGCGCACAACGGGGTTCTGTTCCTCGACGAACTGCCGGAGTTCCAGCGCAACGTGCTGGACGTTCTCCGTCAGCTGCTCGAGGACGGAGATGTGACGATCAGCCGCGCCTCGATGTCACTCACTTTCCCTGCGCGCTTCATGCTCGCGGCCGCGATGAATCCCTGCCAGTGTGGCTTTTACGGGGATTCGCTACGTCAGTGCCCGTGCACTCCGCCCATGATCCAGCGCTATCTCTCCCGGGTATCCGGCCCGCTCCTGGACCGCATCGATCTGCACATCCAGGTCCCGGCAGTGAAGTACAAGGAACTCGCCGAAGAAACGGGCTCGGAAGACTCGAAGGCCATACGCGACCGGGTCCTGTCGGCCCGGCAGATCCAGTTCCGCCGGCTCGCCCCTTTCGGCATTTACTGCAATGCGCAGATGACGCCCCGGACATTGAGGCGCTTCTGCAGGCTGGACGCCGGGTCGGAGAGACAGATGGAGAACGCCATCACGCGTCTGGGTCTTTCCGCGAGAGCCTATGACCGCGTCCTGCGGGTCGCTCGCACGATCGCCGACCTTGAAGGGCTCGACGGAATCTCGGCGCGGCACGTCGCCGAAGCGATCCAGTACCGGTCGCTCGACCGCACCTACTGGCAGTGATCGAGGGGTTCCCAGCAATAATGCCGGGGCCATTGATCGAACTTTCACCATGCGGCGGCAGCCCTTTCTGATATGATCAACTGTTCCCAAGGGAGGAAGCTATCATGCCGTTGCCCAACTATGCATACTTCAAAGGCCGGATCGTTCCCTACAGCGAAGCTAAAGTCGGCATCATGACCCACACGCTTCATTACGGCACCGGTGTTTTCGGCGGGCTCCGCGGATACTGGAACACTGAAGAAGAACAGCTCTTCGTCTTCAGGCCTCACGACCACTTCCGTCGTTTTCTTGACTCCGCAAGGCTGCTCTGCATGGATTTTCGCGAGACTGAAGCGGACTTTACCGAGCGCCTCATCGAACTGTTGAGGATCGAGAACTTCCGCACCGACTGCTACATCCGGCCCCTTGCCTACTTCAGCGACGAGATCATCGGCGTGCGCCTGCACGACCTGACCCCCGAGATCGCCATGATCTCGGTCCCGTTCGGATCGTACGTGGACGACGAGGAGGGCGTACATGTCACGGTATCCTCCTGGCGCCGCGTGGAGGACAACATGGTACCGGCCCGCGGAAAGATCACCGGTGCCTACGTCAACTCCGCGCTCGCCAAAACCGATGCGCAGCGCTCGGGGTTCGGTGAAGCGCTCGTATTGAACCAGGACGGCCACATTTCGGAAGGCTCGGCGGAGAACTTCTTCCTGGTCCGGCGCGGCGTGATATCGACCCCTCCTGTCACCGACAACATCCTGGAGGGGATCACGCGCCGCACTATAATCCAGCTCCTGCGCGATGATCTCGGACTGGAAGTCCTGGAGCGGCCGATCGACAGGACCGAGATCTACCTGGCCGACGAAGCCTTTTTCTGCGGGACGGGGGTGCAGGTTGCTGCCATCACCAGGGTGGATCACCGGGCGGTCGGAACAGGGCGCATGGGGCCGATCGTCGGCAGCCTGCGGAAACTGTATTTCGACGTCGTCCGCGGACGCGTCGCGAAATATAGCGACTGGTGCGCGCCGGTGTACCAGCCCAAAGAGGCCGCCTCCAGGCGCTGATTCGACTCGCGACGAGGGATCAAGAAGCATCCGGCGAGGCAGGCGCGGAAACGGGCTCAGGCATGCCTCATCGATGCAAAAGCGGGGTATTGCGGCCGTAGCTCCGGCTGAACTCCCTTAGGCGGTCGCTCTGCTCCCGCCTCAGCATGTGTTCCTCGAATCGCCAGGTCCAGTTGTTCTCCGTGCTGGCGGGCAGGTTCATCCGGGCCTCCGAACCGAGTCCCAGCACGTCCTGCATGGGGAAAACCGCAACGTCCGCCACCGAAGACATTGCCAGCCGGATGAAATCCCAGTGAATCTCGCGCCCGTCCGTGCCCAAGTAGCGCAGGACAAAGTCGCGCTCCGCCCTGATCGCCTCAGGCGATCGAGTGCTGTTGCCGTTTCCCTGATCGTTGAACCAGCCCAGTGTGGTGTCATTGTCGTGCGTGCCCGTATAGACGACGCAGTTGCGGATAAAGTTGTAGGGCTTGAAGGGATCATCAGCGGACTCGTGGCAGAAGCTGAACTGGAGGACACGCATTCCCGGGAATCCCCATCGATCCCGGAGGGCATGCACTTCCGGCGTGATGTAACCCAGATCCTCCGCGATGAAGGGTAGCCTGCCAAGCGCATGTTCGAGCGCCGCAAAGAAGCGGTCTCCTGGCCCGTCGACCCATCGTCCCTTCTGTGCGGTCGTGGCGTCTCCAGGGATCTCCCAGTATTTCTCAAATCCCCTGAAATGATCGATCCGGATAACGTCGACCAGCTCCAGCATGGCACGAATGCGCTCTATCCACCATGCGTAACCCGTCTGCTCCATGACATCCCAGCGATACAGCGGGTTTCCCCAGCATTGGCCCGTGGAACTGAAGTAGTCGGGCGGTACTCCCGCGATGGTCCTTGGATAACCCTTCTCATCGAGGTCGAAGAGTTCCGGATGTGCCCAGACGTCGTCGCTATTGTGGGCCACAAAGATGGGAAGATCGCCGATGATCTCGATTCCGCGATCGGCGCAATAGGACCGCAGCGCACGCCACTGGCGGAAGAACTCATACTGGACGAACTTCTGCGTCAGCAACTCCGAAGGGGGTGGCGCGGCTTCCTTCGGCCAGTCGGGCCACGCGGATTCGCCCCCGGCCTCCTTTAGAGCTGCAAAAGACGCGTAGTTGTCCAGCCAGGACCGCTTGTCTTCGCAGAAGGATTCGAAGTCCCGGCGCTGCCACGAGGAGCACCGTTCGAAGAAGGCCTGCGCGGCCTTGCGCAGCAGCGCCCACCTGAAGGATGCGACCGCATCGAAGTCGACCCGATCTTCCGGGAGGCGCGGGGCGCTGTCCAGTTCGTCGGGCGCGATCCAGCCCTCCCCGGCCAATCGCTCCAGGCTGATGAGCATTGGGTTTCCCGCCATGCTCGAATAGCACATGTATGGGGAGTTCCCGAGCCCCGGAGGTCCCAAAGGGAGGATCTGCCAGACGCTCTGCGCGCTCTCGACCAGAAAATTCACGAATTTGTAGGCCCAGGGGCCAAGGTCGCCGATTCCGAACCGTCCTGGCAGCGATGTGGGATGAAGTAGGATTCCGCTTCTTCGTCTCGATCTCATAGGATTGGCCAGGGAAACAAGAGCATATCAGACGCCCGGCCGGTATAATAGCGACGAGGGGGTGAGGCGGAGGCATGGAACTCCGCATCTCCATACCTTGATACAGCGAGGAGAGCGAAATGGATAGAAGAACATTCCTGCAGTCCACCACCATGCTGCCGGCCGCTGCGGCTCTTGCGCCCCGCGGCAGTGCTGCCGCGGCAGGGGGAATGAATAAGGCGGTCGTCATCTACATGCTCGGGGACAAGGGGTCGTACAGCGACCGTTTCAAGATGGCGCGGGATGCGGGTTTTGACGGCATCGAGGCCCAGACCGTCACGGATCCCAGGGTTGCCGATGAGATCCGCGCCGCGGCGGCCAAGACGGGGATCGAGATCCATTCGGTCATGAACATGGACCATTGGAGATACCCGTTGTCTAGCCCCGATCCCGAGGAGGTGAAACAGAGCGTCGCGGGAATGGAGGCCTCCCTGCGCAACGCGAAGTTGTGGGGAGCCGATACGGTGCTGCTCGTGCCCGCCGTCGTGAATCCCAAGACCGGTTACCGGGACGCCTGGGCGCGATCTCAAAAGGTCATCCGCGAGCGCATACTTCCGCTGGCCAAAGAACTCAAGATCGTCGTCGGTATCGAGGAGGTCTGGAACAAGTTCCTGCTCAGCCCGATCGAGTTTAAGGAATATGTCGACAGTTTCAAGTCGCCGTGGATCAAGGCGTACCTGGATGTCGGCAACATGCTTTTTTACGGTTACCCCCAGGACTGGATCCGGACGCTGGGCAAGCGGATCGTGAAGGTGCACGTAAAGGATTTCATGCTGGATCGATCCGGCGGGAAGTTCTACTGGAAGAACCTGGGCGAAGGGGATATCGACTGGCCCGAGGTTCGGAAAGCGCTCGGCGAGGTGGGATACCAGGGATACATCACCGCCGAGATCGAAGCAGGTGATGCAGCCTACCTGAAGGATGTCGCAGCGCGGATGGACCGGATCATTGCCGGACAGCCGCCCGTGGCGAGGTAGAAACAACCCACCATGAAGCCGGTAGCCGCAAGCCGGAAAGACAGGTCTGGCGAGCAGAAAGGTCGAATCATGTCCATCAGATTGCTGGCGTTTTGCCTGGCAACCGCCCTTGTCGTCGCGGCCATCCCCTCCATGGCACAAAAGGGCCCATGGAAGGACCAAAGGCTGAAAGTCGGGGACCTGAGAGTCCACTACATCGAAGCCGGTGCCGGGGACCGGACCCTGGTGTTCATACCGGGCTGGACGATGATCGCCGAGGTGTGGCGGGAGCAGATCCCTTACTTCGCGGCTCGGGGTTTCCGTGTCATCGCTATCGACCCCCGAAGCCACGGGCAGACGACCAGGACCGACGACGGAAACACTTACGAACAGCAGGCTGCCGACCTGCTTGCATTCCTGAGAGAGCTCCGGATCGAGCGGCCGATACTCGTCGGCTGGTCGGCCGGAGTCTCGGTCCTCCTCGAGTACCTTGCGGGAAGCGAAATGAGGCTGCCTCAAAAGCTGGTCCTGGTGGATGGGGGAGTTCTTGGTCACAAGAAGGACGACTACCCCGGGGGCAGTACCATCGAAGAGTTCAGAAGCCGGGTCCTGGCATTTCAGGACAGCCGCGCCAAGTTCACGGAACAGTTCGTCAAGAGCATGTTCAAGGTTCCACAATCCCAGCTTCTGATTCAGGAGATTACCAGGGCTGCGCTGGCAATCCCCGCCGGCAGCGTGGTTTCACTCTACGTTGATCTCTTCACCGGTGACCGCCGCCCGCTCCTGGCCCGTGTCCGGGTGCCGACCCTGATCGTAATGGCCGAGGATCACCGATTGATCGGAGAGTACCTGCAGAGCAAGATCAGCGGGTCGCGGCTCGAGGTGATCGAGGGAGCCGGCCACGCCGTCTTTCTCGACAAGCCTCAAGCCTTTAACCAGGTTCTGGAGGACTTTCTGGGGGCAAACTGAATCCGAGTGACGATTGACGATGGATGCAGTCGTTTGGCGTGTGGGTTGGCGCGGGCGGGGTTCATGAAACAGAGCGGCGCTTTACCGTGCCCTTTGCGGTCAGGTAATATGGCTCCTCGATAATCTCCTCCACGCGCTTACGGTAGCCTTTGACCTGCCACTCCTTCTCGCAGAAATGATCCAGGATCCGGCCGCGGACCCTTGGGCGCGCAGCCGCCTCAAGCATCACCTGGATGAGATGCTCGCGGACTTCGTCGCCCCCGCTCCGAACCAGATAGTCCGCCGCCGCGATACAGACGTCATCGTCGTCATCATGGAGCATCTTGCGGACCGTCTCTCCGACTTCCTCCCAGGCGTCCTCGGGGAGGTGCGCGATCATGACCGCCTTCGCCTCCGGCCAGCGGGAGTATGCCGATGAGAGGCATTCGAGGACCTTTCGCAGTGCCGCCACGAATTCGTCGCGCGGCAATATCTCGCGCAACGCGCGCACGGGCCAGGTAACCTCGGCTTCGGTCTCCAGATAGCTGAGGATCGGCTCCACCGCCGGCCAGCCGATCTCTACCAGTAGTCGGACTGTGTATTGCTTTTCCTCGTGATCCATGCTCGCCTGCGGAACGAGAACCGTGAACCTCCGCAGCAGCGCGGCTGCGGCTTCCGGCGTCTTCCAGCCGGCCAGGCGTTCCATGGCGCCTACCCGCGTCGCCGGGTCACCATGAATCTGCGTGACCTGTTTCAGAGCCCTCTTGATCTGACCCGCCGATGGGCCCTCACCGGCGGAAAACAGCCTCTTCAGGAGATTCATACCCGCTCGATTGTATAACAAGAACGGAACATCGTGAGCCGGATCCAAGTCTATAATAGACCGCACTGCCTGGATCTGCAGCTGATTCCGGGAGAGGGAAACGGAGGACTTGCTGATGCCGCCACTCGAGGAAAAAGACTTCTTCAACGAAAAGGACGAGACCATTCCCGCGCAGATCTATTGTCCGAAATGCCGCACGACGAACGAATACGCGATCCGCTGGAGGCGGCGCGTGAAGAAGGCAAGCCTCCCGCTGCGTGCCGACGAGCGCGACCGGGCACGGTTCGCCAAGGCGCGCGACTACCGCATCCGGATCGACGACAAGCTGCGCTGCAAGAATCCGCGCTGCGGCAAGACGATCGAGATAACCACACTCCAGAGCGTCGTGTTTGACTGACAGGTCGGTTTCCACAAGCTGCCGCCGCCTGCGCCGCCACGAGCGGCCGCGCAGTCCGCGCCGCAGCGCATCCCGGCCTCCGAAACCGGCACTCTCCCCGGGTATCTCGCGAACGGAGTCCGTCGCCTATGGTCCCTGCAGGAACGCTTTCCATCGGGGATACCCGGCTGTTTCCGGCAGGGGCTCTGCGTCGGGTGGCGGATCGCAGCGGGCCCGACGCCTCACTCAATGGGCCGGTAGCGGCGGGGATCCCTGTTGTCCCTGGGGATCGAGGAGTAGGGTTCGCCGTGCTCCGCGCCGGCGCCTTGAGACTCCCAGGACCCTCCCTGGCCCGAAGCCCTGCGGCGCAACTTCTCGAAGGCGGTGTACAGGACCGGCAGCAGGAAGAGCAGCGGCGCGAGAACCGCCCAGGGGTGGGGGGCAACGGTCAACAGGAGGAAAACGGCGGCAAGGATCAGGGCGTTGAGACGCATCTTCCTCTTCGAGGAAGCGATCATGTCCGCCGTCAGATCGTCAGTTTCATCTGTCACGGCACTACCGCCTTGATGTTCTCGTTTGCGGCGCCGACGGCATCCCGAGGAATCGTGTGCGGCCGGGTACGCGTCAGCGCCCCGATGGCGCCAAGGGGATACAATCGTTGCAGATCCCCAGAAGGCCGCCCGCGGCAGCTGCGGCCTCCTCTCGCCGCGCACTTGGCTCCGGCGCATGAGCGACTGTCCATTTTTATATGCCACGGATCTGCGGAATTCAATGTCCGGCCTGCTGGAGGTTTTTCTGCGAATAAGCTGGTAATATCATTGTAATATCATTAGAATATTAACGAGCTGATAAAGGAGGCTGAACGTGATCCAGGAAAAATCGCGAGGAACGTTGCCGGGAATCCTGACGCTTCTGGCGCTGATTGCCATCATGGCGCTGCTCGTCTGGATCCTGGTTGCCCAAATACGTGCAAGGGAGCCGCTGTTTGCGATACTGACCATAGTCGCAATGGTGGCCGACCTTCTGTGTTTCGCGGGGCTGTTTGTCGTCCACCCGAATCAAGGAGTCGTAGTCCAGCTCTTCGGCAAGTACACGGGAACCGTGCGGGACCCCGGGCTCCATTGGGTCAACCCGTTCACCAGCCGCAAAGCTATCTCGCTGCGCGTCCGCAATTTCGAAACCGGAAGGCTGAAGGTCAACGATCATGACGGCAATCCGATCGAGATCGCGGCTGTCGTGGTCTGGAAGGTCATCGACACGGCCGAAGCCGCGTTCGAGGTCGATCACTACGAGGACTACGTGCACGTTCAGAGCGAGGCGGCGCTGCGCAACCTGGCCACCGCCTACCCGTATGACTCGCACGATGAGACGATCACCTCGCTGCGCGGCCACACGACGATCGTGGCATCTCATCTCCAGAAAGAGATCCAGGAGCGTCTTGCGAAGGCCGGTGTCGAGGTGCTCGAGGCGCGCATCAGCCACCTGGCCTATGCTCCTGAGATTGCGGCCGTGATGCTCCAGCGGCAGCAGGCTTCTGCCATCATCGCCGCGCGTCAGAAGATCGTCGAGGGAGCCGTCGGCATGGTGGAGATGGCGCTCGACATGCTGGCCAAGAGCAATATCGTCAACCTTGATGACGAGCGCCGTGCAGCCATGGTGAGCAACCTGCTAGTCGTGCTCTGCGGCGAACGCGCAACGCAGCCGGTAGTGAACGCCGGAACGTTGTACCAGTGATTCATGGCGGAGCGAAAGACATTCCTGTTGCGCCTGGACGCGGATGATTTCGAGGAACTGCGCCGTTGGGCTGCGGACGAGTTCCGCAGCCTCAACGGACAGATCGAATTCCTTCTGCGCCAGGCGCTCGTCCGCCACCGGGACTATCGCCCGCCGCGGCCGGACACCCAGAGGAAGCCGTGAACCAGGTCCTTCACGCCCGAACTTCATGGGTTCTGGAAATGGCAGTTGACCCCATGGCAGCTGCCCGGGCTTGCGCCGGCTTGAGTTCCCGGTGCAACTCCGCGTCGATCTGCGGGTATCACGAGCGTGCGAGGGCCGGGCTTTGTCTTTATCCCGGGCGAAGGAATTGGCTCCCTGTCGCCGCAAAGCCGCGCTAAACTCGATGCACGTCGCCGGCACCTGTCCTAGGCGGCATCCTCAAGCACACGCTTGGCCGGGAGGATTTTGAAATGCACGTATCCGAGCTCGACACCCCCGCCGTCGTCATCGATCTGGGCATCCTCGAGGAAAACCTTGCCGAGATGGCGGCTTATTGCGCCGGTCACGGCATCGCGCTGCGGCCCCACGCCAAGACGCACAAGATTCCCGCAATCGCCCGGATGCAGATCGACCGCGGAGCCTGCGGTATCACGGTGGCTAAACTGGGGGAGGCCGAGGTCATGGCGGACGCGGGCCTGGGCGACATCCTGATCGCCTACCCGATTGTCGGCGCGCGCAAGCTCGAGCGGCTCGTCGGCCTGGCGCGGCGCGCCCGGGTGACTGTCTCGACCGACTCAGCCGACGTGGCGCGCGCGATATCGGACACCGCGGGACAGGCGGGTGTGAAGATCGGCCTTCTTGCCGAGATGGACGCGGGGCTGCGGAGGTGCGGCGTGCAGTCCCCGGACGAACTGGTTACGCTCGCTCTGGAGATGGCGCACCTGGCGCATGCCGAATTCCTCGGATTTCTCGTTTTCCCCGGGCACGTTCGCGTCCACCCGGATTTACAGCCTCCGGTACTGAAGGAGATCGACGCGCGGCTCGAAGAGGCTCAGGATCGACTGTTCCGGTCCGGCGTCGAGGTCCGGGTTGTCAGCGGGGGTTCCACCCCGACCGCCTGCCGCAGCCACCTGATGAAGACGGTCACGGAGATCCGGCCCGGCACCTATGTCTTCAACGACATGAATACGGTGGCGATGGGCGCCGCGGATCTCTCCCGCTGCGCCGTTACGGTGCACGTGACGGTCGTGAGCGTGGCGGTGAAGGGACGGGCCGTGATCGACGGCGGTTCGAAGACGTTTTCAAGCGACCTTTCCCGCGGCGGGGAGGGCAGGGGGTTCGGTTTTTGCCTGGAGCATGAAGACGTGGTGCTCGAGTCGATGTCCGAGGAGCACGGGCATCTGAATATCGAGTCTTCTTCGGCGAGCCTCAGGATCGGTGACCGGTTGCGGTTCGTCCCCAATCATGTCTGCACGACCGTGAACATGCACGACGAGGTCTGGGGTGTCCGCGGGGAAGAGGTGGTGGAGCGCTGGGAGGTGCTCGGCCGCGGTCTGGTCCGCTGATTTTGAGTGGCGCTAACGGGCTTTGGGCACGCGGGACACGGTGTGCTGCAATTCGGCCAGGGATTGCAGCAGGTCCGGTTCCTTCAGGTCGCCGAGTTCGACCGTGTGATCGCTGGGGTATATGAACCGGTAGACCCTCCGGTGGATCTCCTCCGTCCCGCGCGCGATCGCTTGGACGGTTTCGGCCAGAACCGGAGTTCCTCGTTCCGGCTTGCCGCTTTGCCGGCGTGCGGCCTTTGATGGCGGCGGCAGGGCGTACTCGAGATTGTCCTCAAGCCTCCGGAGCGTCCTGCGCAGGGCGGCTGCGTGGGCCAGGAGGATCCTCCGGGCGCGGGCGGATGCCGCCTTTCCCGCGGCCGGATCGACGGCCACCCGGTAGAGCTCGCCCAGATCGAGTGCGTATTGCCTTGCCCGCCTGCTCAATCCCAGCGTCTGGTCCGCAAACGTCTGCAGACGCGACTTCAGCAGAAAGTCGCGATCTGCATGGACGCGTGTTTCTCCGGCCGCGTCAGGCATGCCCGCCGATGTCCAGTCGGAGGTTTCCGGGACGTGGGACCGGAGCTGCCGGTTATTCCACAGGCTCGGCGGCGGTTGCCGGTCGCCTTTCTCTTGCGGATCCTTCTGCGGGCGGGTGACATACAGGTCGACCCGGAAATGCCTGCGCAGCGGCGCGACTCTTTGGCGGAGCTTATCGAGCGCGCCGGAGCTCTCGACCACGCACCATATCTCCATGCCTTTCTCGTGGAATGCGAAGACAGCGTCGATCTCCAGGCACGTTTCGGATTCGTGAAAGCCAAGCCAGAAATCCAGAAGCGGTTGGGCAATCGAGGCGGCATGTTGCTGTGTGGAGGGATCTTGCCGGACTGCCGCGGTGCCGGCCGGAGTGCACACCAGCAGGGCGACGACCCGGAGAATCGCTGCGGTGCCTGCGATGTTCATGGATCGAACCCCGTCTCCCGCGCTCATTCTCGTTCCAAAACTCTGTCCTCGCTCCAGGGTCGGATATGTCTCGCGCGATATTGCGCGGCCACGAAAACGATGGTCGCCGCTGTCAGGGTCAAGCCCGCCAGGACGAACATCGCTCCATAACCTGCCCGATCCGTGATCGTACCCCAGACCGGCGGCCCAAGGAACATCCCGAGGGAGGAGGCCGAAATGTACAGGCTCATTCCCTGTCCCCCGTGGAGCGGATGAAACCGCTCCGCCGCGATGGAGCTGAGGCTTGGGTAATAGGTGCCGTGGGCCATTCCGCAAACCAGCCCGAGGCCGACAAGCGCGTGAGCGGTCGAGGCATAAGGGATTGAGGCCAGGCTGATGCCGTAAAGAGCGAGCGTTGAAATGGACAGGTACCGGCCAGCACCGTGATCAAGCCTGTGACTGAGCCCCAGCCTGGTGAGGATCGCCCCCAGACCGTAGCCGAGCCCATAGGCTGATACGCCTCCGGTGCCTACCCGCGGCTGCACGGCGGGCGCGATGAACGTGTGCCAGGCCGAGAAGCAGAAGCCGAAAATCACTGAAAAAAACAGAACCGACCGGAGCAGCCCGTAACTGGCACGAAGCGCCTCAAGGAGCCTCGGCCGGCAGCCTTCGGAACGTTCCGTCTCGGCGCGCGGGAGCCTGTACAAAACCCCGCCGATGGTCAGGAACAGCACCGGCAGAGAGAGGAACAGGATGCGGAAATCCCAACGGTACAGGAGCCATTCCGACACCACGGGACCGAGTCCCAGCATGACGAAACCGGGAAGTCCGAAGTAGCCCATCATGCGGCCGCGGAGGCGCATGGGCAACGACTGTGTGAGCTGGATGAGCACTCCGGCTGAAATGATGGCCACGCCGGCAGCGTGCAGGACGCGCGC